>CAMAXX010000053.1 GCA_945862435.1 Pseudorhodobacter antarcticus | reverse complement strand
AATTTAACCCACCTTGCGGTGGGCGGTCGGGTCCGTGTCAGGTTCCCAAGGCCAAGATCACCCGAAGGCGATTTTAATCTCGTTCCCCATCTCGGGCAGGATTTACGGCGTTTGCGCGCCACCCACCGTCTCGGACAGGATGGGGCGGTTTGCCGCCCCAACCATCCCTTCCCCAAAGGGTTGGGAATTTCTTTCGACGCGAACGATGCGCCATTTCAAGGGGTGCGTGCTGTTCACGCACCGCACTTAGTTCGCAGTAGCCGAGGCCAGATCCAGCGCAACGCCTGGGCCCATGGTCGAGGACACAGATACCTTTTTCAGGTAAGCACCTTTTGCGCCCGAAGGCTTAGCCTTGGACACAGCATCCACAAACGCACGGATATTCTGAGCCAGTTTTTCATCCGAAAAACTAACTTTGCCGATGCCTGCGTGAATTACACCTGCTTTTTCCACTTTGAACTGCACTTCTCCGCCTTTGGCCGCTTCAACAGCGGTCTTAACGTCCATCGTTACTGTGCCAACTTTTGGGTTTGGCATCAGGTTACGCGGGCCAAGCACCTTACCCAGACGGCCAACCAGTGGCATCATGTCAGGGGTTGCAATGCAGCGATCAAATTCGATCTTGCCGGAAAGAATCGTTTCCATCAGGTCTTCTGCGCCGACAATGTCAGCGCCTGCGGCTTTCGCCTCATCAGCCTTGGCAGCGCGGGCAAACACAGCCACACGCACGGTTTTACCCGTGCCGTTTGGCAGTGCAACAACGCCGCGCACCATTTGGTCAGCGTGACGCGGGTCGACGCCCAAATTCAGCGCGATTTCCAGCGTCTCGTCGAACTTTGCAGTCGCTGTGCTTTTGATCAGCGCGACGGCTTCTTCAACCGAGATCAGGTTCTTGCCTTCAAAAGCCTTCTCGGCTGCGGCAGTGCGTTTTGCGATTTTTGCCATGATCTTAGCCCTTCACTTCAATGCCGCAAGATTTTGCCGAACCCATGATAACCTGCATTGCCCCCTCGACCGAGTTTGCATTCAGATCTTTCATCTTGGATTCAGCAATTGCGCGGATTTGCGCCAAAGACACTGAACCAGCCACAGTGTGACCTGGTTTAACCGAACCCTTGGCGCGGTTACGCTTGCCGACTTGCGGCAGGCCAGCGGCCTTTTTCAGCAAGAACGACGCAGGCGCTGTTTTCAGCTCAAGGCTAAAGGACTTGTCCTGATAATAGGTGATGATCACAGGCGTTGGTGTGCCTGCTTCAATCTCGGCGGTTTTTGCGTTGAATTCTTTTACAAACGCCATGATGTTCAGCCCGCGCTGACCCAGTGCTGGGCCAACTGGCGGCGATGGGTTCGCCTGCTGGGCTTTCACTTGCAGCTTTAGGCTGCCCATAATCTTCTTGGCCATTGGCCTTCTCCTTTATCACAGCGCGCGGCACCATGCAGCGCGCAGTTTAGTGGTTCGGTCTGCGGATGCTGATCAAGTCAGTCCGCGCGCCTCCCACAACATGCACTTAGGTTTCTTTCGAGACCTGAGTGAATTCCAATTCCACTGGCGTGGCCCGCCCAAAGATCGAGACGGAAACCTTCAGGCGGCTGTGCGCCTCGTCCACATCCTCGACCATGCCGTCAAAGCCTTCAAATGGCCCATCGGTGACCTTAACCTTTTCGCCCACATCAAAGCGGATCAGGTTACGCGGCGCGTCCTGGCCTTCTTCGACGCGGTTCAAAATCTGGTTCACTTCCGCGTCGCGCATGGGCATCGGGCGCCCCTGCGGGCCAAGGAACCCCGTTACGCGATTGATCGACGAAATTAGGTGATAGCCCTTATTGGTCATCTCCATCCGCACCAGAACATAGCCTGGCATAAAGCGGCGCTCTGACGTAACTTTTTTGCCGCGGCGCACTTCTAACACTTCTTCGGTGGGCACCAATACTTCTTCAATTTCGTCGCCAAGGTTTGCTTCGGCAACGGCTGTTCTGATCTGCTCGGCCACTTTCTTTTCGAAATTCGAAAGAACGCTTACCGAATACCAACGCTTGGCCATGCCTTAATCCACCTTGTCCGCCCAGACGCTTTGCGCCTGAAAATTCTTTTATATCAACGGCTTGCACCGCTTTTTCAGAACAAAAAACAGCGCGCATGACGAATCAACGCGCGCCGCTTGGTCTGTTATTTGGGCGCGTTTAACGCTATGCGCCTAAAACTACAAGAGAAAACCGCGCATAGGTTGCGCTATACGCCCGTGACAATCAGCGTCAACGCATAGCGGATCGCAACATCGACCAGACTAAAAAACGTCGCCGTCAGGGCGGCCATGATAAAGACCATGATCGTGGTCAGCAGCACCTCGCGGCGGGTGGGCCAAACCACCTTAGCCACTTCGGCGCGCACTTGCTGCATGAATTGGAATGGATTGGTGATTGCCATGATCTGCCTGCCCTGTATTCGGTTTGCCTTCACATACGCCGAAGCGTTGGTGATTTCAAGGATCAGCGTAAATGCAGCCCAACAGCGCGGCTGGCGAGCTGCATTATCGCTTATAAAAGCCGCACGGTTTGATAGATTGCCAATCCAACAATAAGCACACCGACCGCCACCATCAGTGCGCGCTGTGGCAAAATGCGCGTCACATAACCTGCCAAAGGCGCAGCCAGCACCCCGCCCAAGATCAGACCGCCCACAGCCCAAGCGTAGCTTGCCAAACCATCTGCCTCCTCCCAATGGCCCGTGAGGATTGCTGCCAGAAAGGCGGCAGACACGGCGGCAGTCAGGAAAAACTCGGCGGTGTTGACTGTACCGATCATTTCGCGTGGGGCGCCGCCCGTTCCGATCAGACCAGTGGTTACGACAGGCCCCCAGCCCCCACCGCCAATGGCATCCATAAAGCCGCCCGCTGCACCAAGTGGAGCAACGAAGCCAGCCTTGTGTTGATCAATCGGCGTAATCGCGCGGTAGGCACGATACAATATATATAGCCCCAAAGCGCTCAAATAGGCCGCAACAAGGGGTCGCAGCACCTCACCATCGATAGACGTCAGGACATAGGTGCCAATCACGCCGCCCAATATCCCCGCCGGTGCAAGTATTCGGAACAGCCGCCAATTCACATTTTTGTGCCAGATATGCGAGCCCGAGGAAGCCGCCGTTGTGAACAGTTCTGCAGCGTGCACGCTGGCAGAGGCCGCCGCTGGGCTGACCCCAAATGACATCAGCACGGACGAGGATACGACCCCGTATGCCATGCCCAAAGCTCCATCCACGATCTGCGCTAGAAACCCTACGAAAAGAAATATCAAAAAGCTTTCTTCCATTGTCACCTCCATTAAGACTGCTTCAATATCCTACTGACGTTATATGAAATCAAATGTTATTATATAATTCCCATCATATAAGTATGTTTTAAGCGTAATTTCGCACCCCTGCAGAATGTTCTACCGATCAGATAGGGATTATAAGAAGGATTTCTTCAGCCCACCCGCCGCCTCTGCCAGCGAAATGCCTTCCAGCAGCAGTGCAGTGGTGTCGCGAACCGCCATCAGCGCGGGTCTGATCTGGCAGGATTCGATGGATTTGCAATCAGGGCAAGGCGCGAAGGCGGTTTGGCTGGCGCAGGGAGCAAGGGCCAAAGGCCCATCAATACAGCGCATCACATCAGCAAAGGAAATCTGATCCGCGCCACGCGCCAAAGCATAGCCCCCCATTGGCCCGCGCCGCGACGTAACTAGGTGAGCCGTCTTCATTGCGGTTAGAATCTGTTCCAAAAATTTTCGTGGAAGATTTTCGGCCTGCGCAATTTCAAGAACACTGGCGCTACCGTCTTTCTTGGCCAAATAGATCATGGCATGCAGCGCGTATCTGGCCTTTTGTGTCAGCATGACCCTGCCCTACCCCTGCCAAACTACTTTAATTGGGAAATTGACCAATTTGCGCGAAAATTCAGCGCAGGCTTGGCAGGAGTTGGGGGACTCGAACCCACGACCCTCGGTTTTGGAGACCGATGCTCTACCAACTGAGCTAAACTCCTGTGCCTGAGGCCGAGTTACGGCAGGGCGCGGGGGAAATCAAGGGGGCGCGCGCAAAAGACTGCGGCAAGATTGCATTCTGCGCGCCACCAAAGCAAAAGGCGCGGCCTGGTGGGGCCGCGCCTTTTCTTTCGGTCTTATCGCAAATTAAGCGATAATCTTGGACACCACGCCAGCACCGACGGTGCGGCCGCCTTCTCGGATTGCGAAGCGCAGGTTGTCTTCCATGGCGATGGGGGCGATCAGTTCGACGTTGAACTTTAGGTTATCGCCAGGCATCACCATTTCGGGACCTGCGGGCAGTTCCACCGTGCCAGTTACGTCCGTTGTGCGGAAGTAGAACTGGGGGCGGTAGTTGGCGAAAAACGGGGTGTGGCGACCGCCTTCTTCTTTGGTCAGAATGTAAGCTTGCGCTTCAAACTTGGTGTGTGGCTTAACGC
>CAMAXX010000052.1 GCA_945862435.1 Pseudorhodobacter antarcticus | reverse complement strand
CGGGCAAATCCCAGCGTTCGGCCACCATGTTTTGGAAATGCGCCAAAACCTCGGCCGCGCGGGGATCGTCCGCAAGGTTGACCTTCTCATCAGGGTCGCTGGCAAGGTCGAACAACTGGTCAGGGTCGGCAAGGCAGTGGGTGTATTTCCACGCGCCTTGGCGCAGGGCGACCATGGGCGTGATCGTACCTTCGGCGGCGTATTCCATAGCAACAGGCGCATCACGCGCAGCCCCCAAGGCCAGCGGCACAAGGCTGGTGCCATCTGTCCACGGTTCAATATCGGCCATCATCACGCCTGCCAAATCGCAAAGCGTCGGCAGCACATCAAGTGTGGAGACAGGCGTTTCAATCAGCCCAGCGGCAAGATTGGGCGACATAATCATCAGGGGAACCCGCGAAGCCCCTTCGAAAAAGTTCATCTTAAACCACAACCCTTTGCGGCCCAGCATTTCGCCGTGATCGGACAGAAACACCACAATCGCCTCTTGCCTGCTGGCGTCCAGTGCATCGAAAATCTCTCCAATTTTGTCATCGACATAAGAGATATTGGCAAAATACCCTTGCCGCGCGCGGCGGATATGGTCGGGCGTTACCTCCATCCCGCGCCAATCGCAGGCATCCATCAGGCGCTGCGAATGGGCGTCCATATCGTCATAATCCAAGGCTTCGGGCGGCTCGCATTCTGGCGCACCCTGATACAAATCCCAGTATCTGCGGCGGGCCACGAACGGGTCATGCGGGTGGGTAAAGGAAACGGTCAGGCACCAAGGCCGCGCATCTGCCCCGCGCGATAGGTCATAGATTTTCTGCACCGCCTCGTGGCAGACGTCGTCATCATATTCCAGTTGATTGGTGATTTCGGCCACGCCAGCGCCCGTGACGGAACCAAGGTTGTGATACCACCAATCTATCCGCTCGTCTGGTTTGCGGTAATCGGGTGTCCAGCCAAAATCGGCTGGGTAAATGTCGGTTGTCAGGCGTTGTTCGAACCCGTGCATTTGGTCTGGCCCCACAAAATGCATCTTGCCAGATAGAATGGTTTGATACCCCGCACGGCGCAGATGGTGGGCATAGGTGGGAATGTCAGATGCAAATTCGGCGGCATTGTCATAGACCCGCGTGCGGCGCGGAAGCTGGCCAGACATAAAGCTGGCCCGCGCAGGCGCGCACAGCGGCGAGGCGGTGTAAGCATTGCCAAAACGCACCGAATGCTGCGCCAATTTGTGCAGGTTTGGCACATGCAAAAACGGCGCTGGTCCATCGGGAAACAGCGTTCCCGTTAGCTGATCTACCATGACAATCAAGATATTGGGCTTTTTGGTCATGGGCAGGCTCCTACATAATACAGCGCCAGTCTATAAGAGTTTTGGTTAACTATTGCTTTCCAAAATCGACTGAATGCACGCTTTTTCTACCCACAGGCTATGCCGCATCATCTGGCATAATCAGGGCTTGTGGCATCCAGCAACGCCTTAATCTCGCGCAGATGTGCCTGTGCAAAATTGGGATACTCCTCCCATTCACGGGCGGTTTTTTCGGCAATGTCACCCTGCATCACGCGCAAGGGCTGGCCCGTTTGTAGTGCGCGGATATAGGTCTCGCAGGCGCGTTCGAAATAATACAGGCGGTTGAAGGTTTCGGCCACGGTGCGGCCAATGACCAAGACCCCGTGGTTGCCCATAACCAAGGTGGTCATTTTCGGGTCGGACAGCAGGGTGGCGCAGCGCGCGCCTTCTTCTTCAAACGCCATGCCGCCATAAGACTCATCAACCGCATGACGGCCATAGAACATTGCCGAGTTTTGGTCGATGGGCGGCAGGCGGCTATCCTGAAGGCTGGCCAACACCACTGCATGGATAGAATGGACATGCATCACGCAAACCGCATGTGGCAGGGCGCGGTGCAGCGCGCCGTGCAGTCCCCACGCGGTTGGGTCGGGCGCATCAGGGCGGGCCATGGTTGCGGGGTCATCTGCGTCTATCTCGATCAGGGATGATGCCGTGATCCGCGCAAAATGCCGCCCGTTTGGATTGATGAGGAATTGGCTGCCGCCGACAGCAAGGCTGAAATGGTTGGCCACTGATTCGTGCATATTCAAATGCGCGCACCACCGAAAGGCGGCGGCAAGGTCAATACGCTGGGGCCAATGGGATAGGTTAGGGTACATGGGGGCGTTCATGGCGTGTGGCTCCTGATTTTGTCCAATCATGCCGCGCCATTGGCATATACGCAAAGAAAAAGGCGGGGAACACGCACCGCCTTTTCCAAAACCTGATGCGCAGCTTAGGCCAGCGCCAGATTAACCGCCGATTCGCGCCCGTCGCGGCCTGCTTCCACGTCGAACGTCACCGCTTGTCCGTCTTTCAGACCGCGCAGGCCCGCACGTTCCAGCGCGGTGATATGCACGAAAATATCTTTTGCGCCCCCTTCTGGGGCGATAAAGCCGTAGCCTTTGGTTTCGTTAAACCATTTCACGGTGCCCTTCGCCATCGTGATCGTCTCCTACCTTTTTGCCACTCGCGAGATTGCAATGGCCTGGCCCCGCGCTTTGATCGAAAAGCTGTGGCCGAAATCGGAGACAGGATCGAGAAGTCACGTCGCACCTGTAATATTATGGGGGTGTTTTGTGTTTTCAAGATGTTTTGGTGCGGCAATTCGCGCGCGGGTTGCTGAAAGGTTACAGCTTCCGCCGCGCCCTTGCCTAAAGTTATAACGCGCGCCTTGCGCGCAGTGCCGCGCCAATTGTGCCATCGTCAAGATAGTTCAGCTCCCCCCCAATTGGCACGCCTTGGGCAAGGGTGGTGATCGATACGCCGGTAGCTGCCAAACAATCGGCGATGTAATGGGCGGTGGTTTGGCCATCGACAGTGGCGTTTAGGGCCAAGATCACCTCGCGCGCGCCAGTATCCACCACGCGCGCGTTAAGGCGGGGGATGCCCAACTGGTCTGGCCCCATATCATCCAGCACCGACAGCGTGCCGCCCAGAACGTGATAGCGCCCGCGAAACGCGCCGCCGCGTTCCATGGCCCACAGATCGGCCACGTCTTCGATAACGCAAATCTCGCCATTGTTGCGGGCGGGGTCGCTGCAAATCGGGCAGATGTCAGACTGGCCGATATTGCCGCAAATGGTGCAATCTTTCGCCGTCAGCGCAACTTGCGCCATGGCGGTGGCAAGGGGGGCCATAAACTGCCCCCGCTTTTTCAAAAGTGCCAGCACGGCGCGGCGGGCCGAACGTGGCCCCAGCCCCGGCAGGCGGGACATCAACTCGATTAGCGTTTCAATGTCGCGCGTCTCATTCATAGGTTTGGCAGCATCATATCGGGGGGCAGGCCAAGTTCCTGCGCGATGCGGGCCACCTCGGCCATCATGTGCGCGCGGGCGCGGGACTGCGCTTCTTGGATTGCGGCCAAAATCAGGTCTTGTGCCTGCACCTGCGCGCTGGCGTGCAGAATATTGGGCGAGATGTCGATGCCAATCACATCACCCTTGCCCGTGCAGCGCACCGAAACAAGACCAGCGCCCGCTTCCCCTGTGATGATGACCCGCGCAAGGCTATCTTGCAATTCGGCCATGCGGGTTTGCATCGCCTGCGCGGCCTTTAACATTTTGGCCATATCGGCAAGCCCGCCAAGGCCCTTTAGCATAATGCACCTTTAATCATCTTCAAACGGATCCCAATCATCGGCTAGCATGTCGCCATCCTCGTTGGAAATCACGGGTGCGGCCTCGACCATTTCAAGGGGCCGAATTTTGATATGGTCTTTTGTAATGGCCGGAAAGGCGGCCATGACGGCCTGCACAAGGGGGTTATTCAGCGCCTCAGCCTTTGCAACATCGTCCTGCGCTTCGCGCGCCTCGGCGATGGTGGGCGCGCCCCCGCCCGCCACAACAGACACGCCCCAGCGCTGCCCTGTCCAGCCCTGAAGGCGCTGCGACAGGCGCGCGGCAAGGTCGGGCTTGGCGCGCGGCGCGGGTTCAAATTCGATACGGCCGGGCGCATAGCGCACAAGGCGCAGATCATGCTCGATCTCGGTCAGCAGTAGCATATCGCGTTTAGCGCGGATCAAATCGACCACTTGGCCAAAGGACAGCAGGCTAATTTCGCCCGCAGGGTCTGGCTGGGCCTGCGGTGCCATTTGGGCATGGGGCGCACCGCGCGCGGGGCTAGAAGGCGCAAGGCGCAGCATCGGGCTGTGGACAATTTGTCCACTTGCCCCCCCAGCAGGCGCACCGCCCGCCACTAGGCCAGATGAAGGCGCAGGCGCAGGGCCGTTTTGCAGCCGCCGCACCAGCGTCTCGGGGTCGGGCAAATCGGCGACATGGGTCAGGCGAATGACAGCCATCTCAGCCGCCATCATGGCATTCGGGGCCAGCGACACCTCTTCCAGCGCCTTTAGCAGCATCTGCCACGCCCGCGACAGCGCGCGCATCGGCACTGCTCCCGCCATTTTCAAACCGCGCATCCGTTCGTCCTGCGGGGTGGTCGGGTCATCGGCAGCTTCTGGCGAAATTTTTACGACCGACAGCCAATGGCTGATTTCGGCCAAATCACGCAGCACGGCCATAGGATCGGCCCCATCGGAATATTGCGCCGCAAGTTCCGTCAGCGCCCCCGCCGCATCGCCGCGCAGGATCAGATCGAACAAGTCCAAAACGCGGCCACGGTCGGCCAGCCCCAACATCGCGCGCACCATATCGGCGTTGGTTTCGCCCGCGCCGTTGGAAATGGCCTGATCCAGCAGCGATGTTGCATCGCGGGCCGATCCCTCGGCTGCGCGGGCAATCAGCGCCAGCGCGCCATCGGTAATCTGCGCGCCCTCGGCGGTGGCGATTTTGCGCAAAAGCGCCATCTGCACTTCGGGTTCGATACGTTTCAGATCAAACCGCTGGCAGCGCGACAGCACCGTGACGGGCACCTTGCGAATTTCGGTGGTGGCGAAGATGAATTTCACATGCGCGGGCGGCTCTTCTAGCGTTT
>CAMAXX010000051.1 GCA_945862435.1 Pseudorhodobacter antarcticus | reverse complement strand
TTATCGGGGTAAATATGCTGATGGCCTACCGCGCGATCAGCACTTTCCCGGGGCTAGAGGTGAGCAGCTCTTATGTCGCCAGCCAAACCTTTGATGCCGAGCGCGCGGCCCAACTGGCCCTAGGCTGGCGGCTGGTACAAGGCTATGATCCTGCACTTGGTCAGCTTTCCTTGCGCTTTACCAATAGCGCGGGCGCGCCTGTGCAACTGGCTGATGTGCAGGTTCTGGTGGGCCGCAGCACCGAAGCGCGGCAAGATTTCAGCCCCAGTTTTGCCTACAGCCAAGGGGCCTATGTGGCAGATGCCAAACTGGGGCAGGGCAAATGGGTGATGCACGTGACAGGCCATGCGCGCGGCGGCACTCTGTTTCGCCAACGTGTGGCCCTTTGGGTGAAAGGTTAGGCTATGACCCTGCAACCCGCCTTTCCTAGCACATCTTATGAAGCTGGCGGCATGGCCGCTTGCCCCGCTTGCGCGGTTGCGCCCTCGGCCCAATCTATCGCCGCGCTTGCGGCGGGCAGGGGGGGCAATATCATGCTGTCCCTGCCCGCCGCCCACTGCGCCGCCTGTATCAGTGCCGTCGAAAGCGCCCTTATGGGGCAGGCTGGCGTCAAGGCCGCGCGCCTGAACCTTACCCAGCGCCGCGTATTAATTGAAACCGAAGCGGGGGTCGAACCTGCCAGCCTGATCGCCGCCCTGTCCCGTGCTGCGTATGAGGCGCATGAGCTGGACGCGGGCCTGCTGTCGTCCACCGAAACGGGCCGCGCCAGCGGCGATCTGGCGATGCGGCTTGGCGTGGCCTTTTTCTCGATGATGAATGTCATGCTGCTTTCGGTTGCAGTCTGGTCGGGCGGCGATGGGGCGACGCGCGATATGTTCCACTGGATTTCGGCGCTGATCGCCATTCCCACTGTGGCCTTTTCGGGCCGCCCGTTCTTTGCCAGCGCCGCGCGCAGTCTGCGGGCCGGGCGCCTTGGCATGGATGTGCCCATATCGCTGGCGCTGATCCTTGCCACCTCGATATCCCTTTATGAAACTACCCAAGGCGGCCATCACGCCTATTTCGATGCGGCTGTGATGCTGTGCTTTTTCCTGCTGCTGGGCCGCTATCTTGACCATCGCACCCGCGCCATTGCCCGCAGCGCCGCAGAAGAGCTGGCCGCGCTAGAAGTGCCGCGCGCAACTGTTTTGGTTGGCGGGGTGGAAATTACCCGCCCTACCTCCGAAGTGGCTCTTGGCGATACCCTGCGCGTCCGCCCAGGCGGGCGTATGCCCGTCGATGGTGTTATCGTGGCGGGCACATCCGAGATAGACCGCTCCATGCTGACAGGTGAAAGCCTGCCCGCCTTTGCAGGTGTTGGCGGCGCGGTTTTGGCGGGCGAGGTCAACCTTACTGGCCCTTTAGACATCCGTGCCACGGCGATCGGCAGGGACTCGGCCCTGCACCGCATGGCCGATTTGGTATCGATAGCGGAAAATGCTAAAACGCGCTACACCTCGCTGGCTGAACGCGCCGCCAGTTGGTATTCGCCGCTGGTGCATATTTTGTCTTTCAGCGCCTTTGGCTTTTGGCTGTGGCAAACGGGCGGCGATGTGCGCTTTGCTATCAATATCTCGGCCGCCGTCCTCATCATCACCTGCCCCTGCGCGCTGGGCCTTGCCGTTCCCGCAGTGGTGACATCGGCCAGCGGCAAACTATTCCGCCTTGGCCTGCTGATCAAAAATGGCACCGCGCTGGAACGTCTGGCCGAAGTGGATACCTTCGTTCTGGACAAAACGGGTACCCTGACCATGGGCGCGCCGACCCCTGTAAACTTCGCTTCTCATCCCGCGCATTTGGTCGCGCTGGCGGCGGCACTGGCGCAAGGCTCATCGCACCCCTTATCGCAAAGCCTTGCCGCTGCCGCGCTGGCCGCAGGCATCCCCCCCCAATTGGACGTGACCGAAATCACTGAAATTGCTGGTTACGGCGTGCAAGGCATCTGCCTTGGCCGCACCCTGCGCCTTGGCCGCGCGGCTTGGGTGGGGGCAGACCCCCTAGACATCACCGCCACCTACCTGCGCTGGGGCGAGCAAACCCATGCCTTTGCCTTTGAAGACCGCCTGCGGACGGGCGCGCAGGCTGCCGTGGATGCCTTTGCCGCCATGGGCAAAGCCGTTTATCTGATTTCAGGCGATACCGCTGGCCCAGTGGCCGCACTCTCGGGTAGGTTGGGGATTGCCAACTTTACCGCCAGCGCGCTGCCCGAAGACAAACTGCGCCTGATTGCCGATTTGTCCGCAGGGGGACACCGCGTGCTGATGGTGGGCGATGGTCTGAATGACACAGCGGCGCTTGCGGGTGCGCATGTGTCGATCAGCCCCGCCTCGGCGCTGGATGCCGCGCGCGTTGCATCTGATATCGTGCTACTGGGCGCAGATATGGCCCCAATTGCGGACGCAATGCGCATCGCGGGTCAAGCTCGCCGCCGCATCTTGGAAAACTTTGGCCTCTCCGCCGCCTATAACATCATCGCCGTTCCACTCGCGCTTTCGGGGCTTGCAACGCCGCTTGCCGCTGCGCTGGCCATGTCGCTGTCCTCGATCACGGTGTCCCTGAACGCGTTGCGGCTAAAATAGGGGTATGTGATGAATATTCTGGTCTATCTTATTCCCATTTCTCTGCTGCTGGGTGGGTTTGGCCTGGGGTTTTTCCTGTGGTCCATGAAAACGCGCCAGTTCGACGACCCTGACGGCTCTGCCGCGCGGATACTACGCAAAGATTGGGATGATAAACCGCCCTCACCTTTGGACTAATGAGGAAAATGTTTTGCTTGCTTGTCACAAAAAACATCGCTTAGTTTAACACTTGGCAAGGCTGCACTTGGGAGGGTGCGCCTTGCCACATTGGGGAAACGCCATGGCAGCGCGCGATAGCTTATCGCATATGACAGCGATCCAAGCAGCTTTGGCCAAAGGCGGAGCGGCGCGCAGCCCCCTAGTCGCCTCGTGGGGCCGAGGCAGGGGACGCGCTGGTGCGTTCGGGCCGTATTACCAAAATCGCCTTCACAGGGTCTACCGCCACAGGGCGCAAAGTGGCCGAGGGCGCAGTTGCATCCCTGATCCCGTTCACGCTAGAACTGGGCGGCAAATCGCCCAACATCTTCTTTTCCGATGTGATGGCGGCAGATGATGCTTTCCTTGACAGGGCCGTCGAAGGCTTTGTTTTGTTTGCCTTTAATCAGGGCGAGGTCTGCACCTGCCCCTCGCGCGCCCTGATCCAAGAAGACATTTATGAGGCGTTTATGCAGCGCTGCATCGCCCGTGTTCGTGCGATTAAACAAGGCGATCCGCGCGATATGAACACCATGGTCGGCGCGCAGGCATCTAAGCAGCAGCACGACAAAATCATGTCCTATTTCCAAATTGGCCGTGACGAAGGCGCCGAAATTTTGATCGGCGGCGACAGCGCCCGTTTCAACGGCGATATTGCGGGCGGGTTCTATATTCAGCCCACAATCTTCAAGGGAAACAACAAGATGCGCGTGTTCCAAGAGAAAATCTTTGGCCCCGTGGTATCAGTGACAACGTTCAAGGACGAAGCTGAAGCCATGGCGATTGCCAATGACACGATATATGGCCTCGGCGCTGGCGTTTGGACGCGCGACGGCACGCGGACCTACCGCTTTGGCCGCGGCGTGCAGGCTGGCCGCGTTTGGGTGAACAACTATCACGCCTATCCCGCCCATGCAGCCTTTGGTGGGTATAAGCAAAGCGGCATTGGGCGTGAGACGCACAAGATGATGCTAGATCACTATCAGCAGTCCAAGAACATGCTGATCAGCTATAACCCCAACAAACTGGGCTTTTTCTAGGGTTTTTGGGTGCATTGCAGGACAGGGGGCGGCGAAAGCTGCCCCTTGTTTTCAGCCCAAACGTGCAGGCTTATTGCGCCTTGCGCAGGCGGATCACAACGTCCACGCGCGACACTTCCATCCCCGTAGGGGCATCGGGCAGGCGGGAAATTTCCAGCGCCTCGGCGGGCGCATCGGTCAGCTTGGCGCTGTCTTCCCAATAGAAATGCGGATGGTCATCCATACGCGTGTCAAAATAACTGCGCGCGCCATCGACCACAATTTCGTTCAGCAGCCCCGCATCGCAAAACGCGCGCAGGGTGTTGTAAACTGTTGCAAGCGATACCTTTTCGCCCGCATCCGCCGCTGCGGCAAACAACCCTTCGGCGGTGACATGGCGGTTATGGCCATCGCCCACCAAAAGCTGCGCCAAGGCTAGGCGCTGCCGCGTGGGGCGCAAACCGCCCTTGGACAGCCAAGATGTGCTATGATGATACGCCTGTGTCATAGGTGCAATATAGCTGCGCTTGCGCCTTAGAGCAAGGCGCGCGCGCTGGGGGACAGCGCTGGCCTTGCGCGCGCGCAAAGTGCGGTGTTAGATGGCCCAAAATATACCTACGGGGGGACAAGACATGGCGGGGTTTCCAAATTCGTTTGGCAAAGAAGATTTGCTGAAATGCGCGCGCGGCGAATTGTTCGGGCCAGGCAACGCCCAACTTCCCGCCCCGCCGATGCTGATGATGGATCGGATCACCGAAATATCGGAAGACGGCGGTTTGCACGGCAAGGGCCATGTGGTGGCCGAATTTGATATCACGCCCGATCTGTGGTTTTTCGAGTGCCACTTTCCCGGCAACCCGATTATGCCCGGTTGCCTTGGGCTGGACGGGCTGTGGCAACTGACGGGCTTCAACCTTGGCTGGCGCGGCTGGCAGGGGCGGGGTTACGCGCTGGGCGTGGGCGAGGTGAAGCTGACAGGCATGGTGCGCCCAGACCGCAAGATGCTGACCTACAAGGTAGATTTCACCAAGGCGCTGACGACCCGCCGCCTGACGATGGGGGTTGCGGACGGGATCGTCGAAGCGGACGGCGAAGTGATTTATATCGTCAACGATATGAAGGTGGCGCTGTCGGAAAGCTGATATGTTTGTGGCCAAGGCCATCGCCTTTGCCACACGCTGCCCTCTTCACAATCTGGCCGCTGGCCCAAAGCCACCGGCCAGCGCATGCGCCGCTTCGGGGGCGTACGCGGCCCCACTGGGGCCACGGCGCCCCTTCGCACCCTCCGCCCTGTGACGTTGTGACTTGGCAATGCCCAAACCCCATCCCCCTTGCCCCCCGCCCCCCAAGCCCCTAAACAGGGTAAAACACCAAGGGAGGCCCTTATGCGCCGTGTCGTTATCACTGGGATTGGGATTGTCAGCAGCATCGGCAACAACGCTGCCGAGGTAGAGGCCAGCCTGCGGGCGGGCAAATCGGGCATCGTCTTTGCACGCGAATATGCCGAGCACGGCTTTCGCAGCCAAGTGCACGGGATGCCGCAGATTGTTCTAGAAGACCATATCGACAAGCGCGATTTGCGGTTTATGGGGCCGGGGGCGGCCTATAACTTTTTGGCTATGCAGCAGGCTATTGCCGATTCTGGGCTGGAAGACAGTGATGTATCGAACGAGCGGACGGGCCTTGTCATGGGGTCTGGCGGGCCGTCCACATCGAACTTTTTCCAAGCCTTTGATGCCGTGATAAACAAAGGCGCGCCGAAAAAGATGGGGCCGTTTATGGTGACCCGCTGCATGAGCAGCACCAATTCCGCCTGCCTTGCCACGCCGTTCAAAATTAAGGGCGTGAATTATTCGATCACATCAGCCTGTTCCACATCGGCCCATTGCATCGGTAATGGGGTCGAGCAAATTCAGATGGGCAAGCAGGATATCGTTTTCGCGGGCGGGGGCGAGGAACTTGATTGGACGCTGTCCTGCCTGTTTGATGCGATGGGGGCGATGTCGTCCAAATATAACGATACGCCAACCACCGCATCGCGCACCTATGACGCAACGCGCGATGGGTTTGTCATTGCAGGCGGCGGCGGGGTTGTGGTGCTGGAAGAATTGAGCCACGCCTTGGCGCGCGGGGCCAAAATTTATGGCGAAGTGACAGGCTATGGGGCCACGTCTGACGGGCATGACATGGTTGCGCCCAGTGGCGAGGGCGGCGAACGGTCGATGCGCCTTGCCCTGTCGACCCTGCCGCAGGGGCGGAAGATTGATTATATCAACAGCCACGGCACTTCCACCGTGGTGGGCGATGTCACCGAAATGGAGGCGATCCGCCGTGTGTTTGGGCGCGGGCATACCCCGCCCACAGCATCGACCAAATCGCTGACGGGCCATTCGCTGGGCGCAACTGGCGTGCATGAGGCGATATATTCCCTGCTGATGATGCAGGGCAATTTCATTGCCGCATCCGCCAATATCACCACGCTAGACCCTTTGTTGGATGCGTCTGAAATTGTGATGACCCTGCGCGAGAATGTGGAACTAGACAGCGTTTTGTCGAACTCTTTCGGTTTTGGCGGCACCAATGCCACGCTGGTTATGTCGAAATATAAGGGATAATCGCGATGGCTGATCTGATGAAGGGCAAACGCGGGCTGGTGATGGGGGTCGCGAACGAGCGGTCTATCGCTTGGGGTATTGCCAGCGCCTTAGCGGCAGAAGGCGCCGAACTGGCCTTTTCCTATCAGGGGGACGCGTTCGGCAAGCGGGTCGAACCACTGGCGGCAAGCGTGGGCAGCGATTTTCTGGTAGATGTCGATGTATCTGATGATGCCAGCCTTGATGTCTGTTTTGATACCTTGAAAACCCGCTGGGGCACGATGGATTTCCTGATCCACGCGATTGCGTTTTCGGATAAGACCGAATTGACGGGGCGGTTTATCAACACCTCGCGCGGGAATTTTTCGAACTCGCTGGCCATATCTTGTTTCAGTTTTATCGACGTCTCGCGCCGCGCGTCGGAAATGATGCCAAATGGCGGCAGCCTGATCACGCTGACCTACGGCGGATCAAACCGCGTGACGCCAAATTACAACGTAATGGGTGTGGCCAAAGCGGCGCTTGAATCTGCCACGCGATACTTGGCCAATGACCTTGGCCCGCAGCAAATACGCGTCAATGCGATCAGCCCTGGCCCGATGAAAACCTTGGCAGGCGCGGCTATTGGCGGCGCGCGGGCGACCTTCCGCCATACCGAAGCCAACGCCCCCATGCGCGCCAATGCCACGCTGGAAGCCATCGGCGGCACGGCGGTTTGGCTGTGCAGCGATTACGGCAACTGCACCAGCGGCGAGGTGGTGCATGTCGATTGCGGCTTCCACGTTTTGGGGATGCCACAGCAGGATAACCTGTAAGCGGCGGTTTGGCGGCACTGTACCTTCAGCGCGGATATTTCTTACAAGAGGAAAAGGTGACAGGCGTGTTTCACCCGCCATTTTTTTGAGGCGATGGATCGGGCAGCGGGTGCTGTATCCTCACCTAGGCTCCACTCAAAACGTAACACTCTGTTTTTATTAGATACTATGAGAGCCAGTTCATGACAAGTAGGCTCTTTGTGGTCTACCATTTGGTCTACACTTCTGATGGCCCAGATGTGCTTCGC
>CAMAXX010000050.1 GCA_945862435.1 Pseudorhodobacter antarcticus | reverse complement strand
CCAAATCAACCATGGCAGAGGCGATGAATTCGACTGTGGCAAAGCCTTGGTCATAGGTGCCTGCCTTCAAAAGGCGCTCTAACATCGCCATTGGCATCGGCGCGCCCGTTTCGACATGCCGCGCGTGTTTTTCCAGCACTTCGGGCACGTCTAGCCAGTGTTCATACAGTTGGCTGGGCAATTCGACAAAATCGCGCGCAACAGATGTGCCCGAGATAAAGCCATAGGTTACATTCGACAGCACTTGATGCAGCGCATGACCGAATTCGTGAAACAGCGTGCGGGCATCGTCATGGGACAAAAGGGCTGGCGCGCCTTTGGCAAAGTTGCATACGTTAATCACCACAGGGCGCTGATCGCCGCCCAGTTTGCGCTGGGATCGCAGCGCCGAACACCACGCGCCTGACCGTTTGGATGGCCGCGCAAAATAATCGCCGATGAATACGGCGATATGCTGGCCGCCGCGCGTGACTTCCCAAGCGCGGGCATCGGGGTGGTAAAGCGGGGCGTCTAGGGGGGCAAATTCCAGCCCAAACAGGCGCGTAGCACAGTCGAACTGGGCGGCGAGCATCGTATCTAGCGAGAAGTAGGATTTCAACGCGGCCTCATCCAGATCGTGCATTTGCGCCTTGTGGATGCGGGAATAATAACGCCAATCCCATGGCTCTAACGGGCCATCAGAGCCATCTTTGTGCAACATATCTTCCAAAACGGCGGCATCTTGCAGCGCTTTTTCGCGCGCGGGCGCCCAAACTGCCATCAGCAAATCGCGCACGCGGGCGGGGGTTTTGGCCATTTCGGGGGCCAGTTTATAGTCGGCAAAGCTGTCATAGCCCAAGGCGCGGGCGCGCTGCGACCGCAGGCCAAGCATTTCGGCTGCAATAGCGCGATTGTCATTGGCATTTCCATTCGCGCCGCGCAGCGTCCATGCAGTAAAGGCACGCTTGCGCTGGGCGCGGTCTGGGCAATATTCCAAAAACGGCACGATCAAAGATCGGTTCAGCGTGATGACAGGGCCATCCGCGCCCAACGCCGTGCCTGCGGCGCGGGCGGCATCAACCAGATAATCGGGCAGACCTGCGGTATCCGTCAGCGGCATAGACCAGCCACGTTCTTCGGCCAGAACATTCTGCGAAAATTCGGTTCCCAAAACTGCCAAGCGCGATTTAACGGCGGTCAACTGTTCGGCAGCACCCCCAGTAAGCTGCGCGCCAGATCGGATGAACATTTGATGATACAGATGCAGAACGCGGGCCTGTTCGGCACTCAGCCCCAGATCACCCCGCGCGGCCCACAGGGTTTCAACACGCGCAAACAGCGCTTTGTTATTGGTAACTTCGGACGCAAAGGCCGAAAGTTTGGGCGCCAAATCGCGCTGCAACGCCTCGCGGGCATCCGTGCTGTCGGCGCTGGCCAAATTGTAAAACACGCCAGAAACGCGGTCGAGCATAGCCTCGGCCAGTTCCATCGCTTCGATTGTGTTGGCAAATGTTGGCACATCGGGATGGGCGGCGATTGCGGCGATATTGGCGCGCGCCTCGGCGAGGCCCGCCTCGAAGGCGGGGGCGAAATGCGCATCTGTAATCGTGTCAAATGGCGGCAGGCCAAAGGGGCCAGTCCATGGGGTAAGAAGGGGGTTCATGGCGGCTCCTGCCTGTTACGCGGTGACTTGTGGTTCAAAACTTTCGACAAAGGCGATCGTTTGCGGCAGGCAATAGCTGCGCAAATCATAGCGGGCAACAGCATGGTCGCGGGCGGCATGGCGCAGCGGTTGATATTTTTCGGGGCTTTCAAGCGCCGCGATCAGCGTCTTTGACCACCCTTCGACATCAAAGAAATCAACCATGGTCGCGGTTTTGCCATCGACCATCGCCTCGCGCACGGGGGCGGTGTTAGAGGCAACGATATGGCAGCCAGCCGCCATCGCCTCGATTGACGACCAGCTTAGAACAAAGGGATAAGTCAGATAGGCGTGTGCGCGGCTAACATGCAAGAGGCTTACGAAATTTGGGTAGGGAATTTTGCCCATGAAATGCACGCGCGATAGGTCTAGGTTATCCTTCACCTCGTCCAGAAAAATGTCTTTCCATTTCTTGCCATCGGGGGCGGGCTGGCCGTAGGACACCTCATCCCCGCCAATCACTATTACTTCCGCATTCGGGCGCGCGCGCATGACTTCGGGAAGCGCGCGCATAAAGATATGATAGCCGCGATAGGGCTCTAAATTACGGTTTACAAAGGTTAAAACCTCGTCCCCAACGGCTACAGTTTTGCCATTTGGCAATTCAAATTTGGCATTGGGGTTGGGGGTAAGAACGCGCGTATCAACCCCGTCATGAATGACCGTAATGCGCTGGCGCAGCAGATCTGGGTGGGTACCCGCCTGAAAATGGGTTGGTGACAGGGCAGCATCGGCATGGACGATGGACTGCGTCAAATAAGCGGCCCTTCCTTGCGCGATCATCACCTGATCAAAGGTACGCTGTGAAAATTCGGGGTCAAAGCCAATATCGGCCCCATCGCCGCGATAGTAAAACTCGGCGTAGACGATCAATTTGGCCTTTGGCCAAACCTCTTTCAAAAACAGGCTTTCGCCCCAGCCCGAATGGGCAAAAATCACGTCTGGCGTGTACCCTTGTTCATCGCGCAGGCTTACGGCGGCGCGGGCCACGATGACAGCGCGGTCGGACATGACTGTATAGTTGCGCCCAAGCCGCGTTTGCCCGGCATCGACTGTCTGCGCCTTGAAAGTGTATTTCATGTGCGGGATCGAAATTTTGCGATTATTGGCGGCATCGGTCAGGGCCAAAACCTCGTGCCCGCGTTTTTGCATTTCTGGCGCAAGGTGCAAAAACTGGGCGGGAAAGTTTTGGTGAACAAACAAAATCTTCAAGGCACTTCTCCAAAGGCCGCCTGCATCAGTGCGCGAGTATATTCGGTTTTTGGCGCGGCGAATACCGCTTCGGTGGTGCCGCTTTCGATAATGTCGCCTTCGCGCATTACCATAACCTGATGCGACATTGCGCGTATCACCCGCAGATCATGGCTGACAAATATATAGGCCAGCCCCCATTTGCGTTGCAAGTCGCGCAGCAGATCCACGATCTGAACTTGTACAGTCATGTCCAGCGCGGATGTTGGCTCGTCCAGCACCACCAATTTGGGGCGCAAGATCATGGCGCGCGCAATGGCAATGCGCTGGCGCTGGCCGCCCGAAAATTCATGCGGATAGCGTGCCGACATCGCAGGGTCCAGGCCCACATCGGCCATTATTAGGGCGACCATCTTCTGCGGGTCGGCCCCGCCTGTGCCATGCACGCCAAGACCTTCGGCAATTATTTCGCCTGCCGTCATGCGTGGGGAAAGGCTGCCATACGGGTCTTGGAACACAATCTGCATATCGCGCCTGTATGGGCGCATCTGGCGCGGCGGCAAGGGCAGCAGATCGCGTCCCAAAAACAGCACTTTGCCCTGCGCCTGCACCAGACGCAAAATGGCCAAGGCAAGGGTGGTTTTGCCCGATCCAGATTCGCCCACCACGCCCAAGGTTTCCCCCGCGCGCAAGGTTAAGCTTGCGTCATTCACCGCCTTAACATGGCCCGTGATGCGGCGCAGAAGGCCGGTTTGAATGGGGAACCAAATGCGCAGGTTCGACACATCCAGCACGGTTTCGGCCCCCTTTGGCACGGGCGGCGGGGTGCCTTTGGCGCTCGCGGCAAGCAGTTTTTGCGTGTAGGGATGCTGGGGCGCCGCGAAGACCTTGGTGGTATCCCCAGCCTCGACAATCTGCCCGCCTTGCATCACGCAAACGCGGTCAGCAATGCGGCGCACGATGTTTAGATCATGGGTAATGAAGAGCATGGACAAGTTTTCGCTGCGTTTCAAATCGCCCAATAGATCCAAGATTTGCGCCTGAATGGTCACATCTAGCGCGGTTGTCGGCTCGTCCGCGATCAAAAGGTCTGGGCCATTGGCCAGCGCCATGGCAATCATCACGCGCTGGCGCTGCCCGCCTGACAATTGATGTGGATAGGCGGACAGGCGGCTTTCGGCATCGCGGATACCGACCTTTTGCAGCAGATCAATCGTGCGGGCGCGGGCGGCGGGGCCAGATAACCCCTGATGCAGCGCTAGGCTTTCGCCGATTTGTTTGGCAATCGTGTGCAACGGGTTCAGTGATGTCATAGGCTCTTGAAAGATAAAGCTAATGTCATTGCCGCGCAGACGTTGCAGGGTTTTCTCATCCGCCCCCACCATTTCCGCCCCGTTATAACGCACCGAACCTGTTACGCGGGCGCTATCGCCCAGCAGCCCAACAGTGGACAGGGCGGTGACGGATTTTCCGCTACCCGACTCGCCCACAATGGCCAGCGTTTCGCCGCGCTGCAGTTGAAACGACACGCCGCGCACGGCGGAAAGGAGTTTGCCTTCTTGGGCGAAACTGATCGAAAGGTCAGATACCTGCAAAAGGGTCATGAAAATGTCTTTCGCGGATCAAATGCATCGCGCACGCCTTCGAATATGAACACCAGTAAAGAAAGCATGATGGTAAAAGTGAAGAACGCCGTGAAGGCCAAGGATGGCGTTTGCAGATTCTGCTGCGCTTGACGCGAAAGCTGCCCAAGGCTGGGCAGATTAGCGGGCAGACCGTAACCAAGGTAATCGAGTGCGGCAAGTGATCCGATAGTTCCTGATACGATAAAAGGCAGCATGGTCAGCGTGGCAACCATAGCGTTGGGCAGCACATGACGGAACATGATTTTGCTGTCTGACACGCCTAGGGCTTTGGCCGCGCGGACATATTCGAAATTGCGCGCGCGCAGGAATTCGGCGCGCACCACGCCGATTAAAGATGTCCAACCAAAGGCAACCATAAGGGCGACAAGTATCCAAAAACTGCGACTCCATACTGAAAAAACGATGATTATGACGTAAAGTGATGGTGTGCCGCTCCAAATTTCTAAAAACCGTTGAAAAATCAGATCAACCCAGCCGCCGAAATAGCCCTGCACCGCCCCTGCGGCAACGCCAATTACAGATGTCAGCGCCGTGACGATTAGGGCAAATCCAACCGACAGGCGGAAGCCGTAAATCACCCGCGCCAGCACATCGCGGGCGGTATCATCGGTGCCAAGAAGGTGGTTTTCATCGGGTGCCGATGGGGCTGCTTTGCCTGCTAGATTGTTGATTGTATTGTAAGAATAAGGGATGGGCGCCCACAGGATGCGGCCCTGTTCAAAGCCTTCGGTGCTGGCATCAAAACTGCCCATTTGAATGGCCGCGATCATTCCGTTCGGGTCGTCAAAGCATTCGACCAGACCGCCCGAACGGATAAGGCACTCCACCTCGGGCGATTTGTAGTTGGCTTCGGTTTGAAAATCGCCGCCAAAATCCTTTTCTGAATAAAAGGTCAGTAAAGGCATCCGCCATTCACCACGATACTGCACGAGCAGCGGTTTGTCGTTGGCCAATACTTCGGCAAACAGCGACAGGCCGAACAATATGGAAAACAAAACCAGCGACCAATAGGCACGTTTGTTGGCGCGAAAATTGCGCCAGCGGCGGGCGTTGAGGGGGGAAAGCTGCATCACCCTCTCCGATCAAAGTCGATGCGGGGATCGACCCAAACATACATCAGGTCAGAAATAATCCCCACCACAAGTCCCATCAGACCAAAGGCAAAAAGCGTGCCGAAAATCACGGGATAGTCGCGTTCGACCGCCGACCGATAGCCAAGCTGGCCAAGGCCATCGAGGGAAAAGATGGTTTCAATAATCAGGCTGCCGCCGAAGAACACGCCAATGAATAGGGCAGGAAAGCCCGCAATCACAATCAGCATCGCATTTCTGAACACATGTCCATAAAGCACCCGCCGTTCAGGCAGACCTTTGGCGCGGGCGGTCATTACGTATTGCTTTTTCACCTCGTCTAGAAAGCTGTTTTTGGTCAGCAAGGTCAGCGTTGCAAAGCTGGCGATGGTGCTGGCGGTAACGGGCAGCGCGATGTGCCACAGATAATCCAGCGCCTTGCCGATGGGCGAAAGTTCCGCCCAATTGCTGCTGGTCAGGCCGCGCAAGGGGAAGATTTGCCAGTATGAACCGCCTGCAAACAGCACCAGCAGCATTACTGCCACCAGCAGGCCCGGAATCGCATAGGCTGCGATAATCACGCCGCTTGTCCAACTGTCAAAGCGCGACCCATCCGTTACCGCTTTGCGGATGCCAAGGGGGATGGAAATAAGATAGGCCAGCAGCGTTGACCACAGGCCAAGGGTGATGGACACGGGCAGCTTTTCGATGATCAGTTCCATCACTGATGCGCTGCGGAAATAGCTTTCCCCAAAGTCAAAACGCAGAAATTTCCCCATCATAATGAAAAACCGTTCAGTCGTGGGGATCATTTCTTTTTCACAATCGCGCGCTTGCTGAACGATTGTTCCATTATAACCTTCGGGACAAATGAACCGGGCAAAGCCGAACTCGACCTCGAGTTTCGCCAAAAACTCGGGCGGCAGACCCCGCGCGCCGACATACGTGCCGCCCTCTTCGCTGCCCGTTGTTGGATCGCCACTGCCGCGCACTGCCTCCATCGCGTCGCCAGTGCCTTCCAGCCGCGCCTCGATCTGGTTGATGGGGCCGCCTGGAACCAACTGGGTCAGCGCGAAATTGATCACCATGATCCCGAACAATGTCGGGATCACAAGGATCAATCGGCGCAGAATATAAGAAATCATGCTATTTCAGCACGCCGTCTGCCTTAAGCTGATCGGCCTTGGCGGGGTCGAACCACCAGAAATCCAAGCGGCCCAAATCATAGGGCGGCAGTGGGTTTGGAAAGCCGTATTGATCGTAATAGGCGACCGTATGCACATTCTTATACCACTGCGGCACGTTGAAAGAAGTTGTGCGCAAGACGCGGTCTAAGGTGCGGGCCGCGATGTCAAGCTTTTCGCGCGTGTCAGCCGCATCGATTGCGTCTAGCAGTTTATCGACGGCGGGGTTGGCCAGCCCCATGCGGTTGCGGGTGGAATTGTCTTTTGTGGCACTGGCATAGCCCTGCTGCATTTCGGCCCCAGGTTCATAGCCATTGACTGGATTTCCGGTAATCATATCAAAATCAAACGCAGGCGGATCGACGCGCTGGCTGAATTGAGCAGGGTCAACGGTTGTCAGTTTTGCATCCACCCCCAGTGCGCGTAGGTTTTCGACGTAGGGCGAGATAATGCGTTCAAAGGCGGGACTGGCGTTTAAAAACTCGACTGTCAGCGGCGCGCCCGCCGCATTTACGCGCATCCCATCTGCGCCTGCCGCCCAGCCCGCCTCGTCCAACAGGGCGGATGCTGCCCGCAAGTTCTTGCGGTCTAGGTTTGCGTCCACGCCCGACACGGGGGGAAGGACTGCCTCGGCAGTTAGGATGCTGGCATCCAGTAAGCCTTCATCGACAAGGGGTTGCAGCAGCGCCACCTCTTCGGGGGTTGGTGCGCCCTTCGCCTCCATTGCGGTATTGGCAAAGAAGGATGGCACGCGCGCATACAGATCATAGAATAGCGTCTGATTTGACCATTCAAAATTGAACATCAGGCCAATCGCTTGGCGCACGCGGATGTCTTGGAATTTGTCGCGGCGCAGGTTGAAGATGAAACTTTGTGTGCTGGCGATTGACCCGTTTGGCAGTTCGGCCTTAATTGCCGCGCCTTTGTTCAGGTTTTCAAAATCATAGGCGGTTGCCCATTGCTTTGACGAAGATTCGTTGTGGAATGTAAATACGCCAGATTTGAAGCCTTCGAACGCGGCATTGGTATCGCCGAAATATTCCACGCGGATGGTATCAAAATTGCTGCGTCCCACCAGCAACGGGTGGGTTGCGCCCCAGTAATCGGGGTTGCGTTTAAGGATAATCTGCTGGCCTGCACGCAGGCTGCCCAGCGTGTAGGCGCCCGTGCCCAGCATCGGCTCTAGGCTGCTTTCCTCTAGATCGCGGTTGTTACCCTCGTAATCCGCTTTGGATACAATGGTTAGCCCGCCCGCAAGCGACGGCATATCGCGCATGGCCGTGCCAGGGGTGAAGGTGAACTTGACTGTATGATCGCCCAACGCCTCGACCGATTGGAATTTTTCATTCGCAACTGTGCGAAACTCGGCAATGCCTTTGTCGCGGAACAGCGCGTATGAGAACACCACATCGGCGGCGGTCATGGGGCTGCCGTCGGAAAACTTGACATCTTTGCGCAGGTTGAAAATCACAAACGAACGGTCCGCGGGGTATTCCATTGTCTCGCACAGCAGGCAATAGGCCGCGCCAATTTCATCCGCCGTGCCAGTTAGGATAGATTCGTAAAACACCGCACCCAATCCGCTGGCCGTGCCTTTTACCGAATAGGGGTTCAGGCTGTCAAAGGTGCCAAGCTCGGCAATGGATATTTCGCCGCCTTTGGGGGCGTTTGGGTTGACGTAAGGCAAATGCGCGAAACCTTCGGGCCGGTTCAAGTTGCCAAAGGTGGAAATGCCGTGCGCTGTGATAGTGTCTTGCGCGCGCGCTTGCCCTGCGGTCAGCAGCGCGCAGGCGATCAGGGCCGCACCTGTGGCAAAGGCCATGCGGCGGTGTGGGGCAGGCAAAGAAATGGCGATAGTTGGCATGCTTGTGGCCTCCTGTTATGTGCAGCGCACCGTGGGGAATTTTCGCGGCGCCTTCGCTTTATTTGGGGCAAAGCATTAATCGGAAAAGGGGCTTGCTACAAGGTATGATTGGGGGCACTTTTGCGTGAGCCGCGCGCAAATGCAAAAGGCCGCACCAATGGCGCGGCCTTTTGAGAAAACTTTAGGCAAACTTACTGCACACTCGCCAAATAGGCGATCAAGTTTGCACGATCTTCCACCTTTGGCAGGCCTGCAAAAGACATCTTCGTGCCGGGCATGTAACCCTTTGGATTTTCCAAAAATCCGTTCAAATTGTCGGCTGTCCAAACCTGATCTGCCACAGCAAGCGCAGCGTCAGAGTAGGCAAACCCAGCCGATGCCGCTTGTGCCTTATCAACAATGCCGTTCAAATGCGGGCCAGTGCCGTTGCTGCCATCCAGCTTGTGGCAGGCTTTGCATTTGCCAAACACTTTTTCGCCTGCCGAAGCATCGGCCGACGCAAGAACAACGGCAAAATCTGGCCCTTCTTCAGCGACTTCGGTCGTTTCTTCAGCACCGGTGTCGATGGTGTAGGCCTGCGCCACCTCTTCGCCATGCCCGCCTGATTTGGTGGAATACAGCGCGTCAGCCGCCCAGCCGCCCACCAGAAAGAACAACAGTGCCCCGCATACCGATGCGGTCACTTTGGTTAGGGTCA
>CAMAXX010000049.1 GCA_945862435.1 Pseudorhodobacter antarcticus | reverse complement strand
CCGCGCGGGTGCGCGGCACTTTTGGGTTTATGGGGCAGGTGCAGCGGCCTCAGCCCCGCGCCCGTTCGGATCACTTAGATAGTCAAAAAACGCACTATCTGGCTGCATCACAATCGAAGAATTCCCCGGTTGCAACGCCCGTTCATAAGAGGTGAGCGAGCGGGTAAACGAGAAGAACTCGGGGTCTTGACCAAAGGCTTGGGCATAAATCCCGTTGCGGGCGGCGTCAGCCTCGCCCCTTATAATCTCGGCATCGCGGCGCGCTTCGGAGGTGACCTCGATCACCTCGCGGTCGGCGGAGGCACGCACGCCTTGGGCTGCCTCGTTCCCGCGCGCAATCTCGTCAGTCGCCTCGCGCTGGCGTTCAGCGCGCATACGGGCAAAGGTTGCCTCAAGGTTTTGCTTGGGCAAATCGGTGCGCGTCAGGCGCACGTCAATCACATCTATGCCCAGCGACAGCGCCTTGGCGCGGGCGTTGTCGCGGATCGTATTCATCAGCTTGGTGCGGTCTTCTGACAGCACGTTGCGGCTGGCAACCGAACCCAGAACGGTGCGAATTTCGGCATTGATGATCTGCTCTAGGTTCGCGCGCGCGGCCAGCTCGCCCCCCGCACCCACGGCACGGCGGAACTGTTCCAGATCGACAATGCGCCACCGCGCAAAGGCATCGACCACAAGGCGGCGGTCATCCGAAGGGGTGACCTCTTGCGGCTGGGTCGGCAGGCCCAAAATGCGATCTTCATAGCGGATCACTTCTTGGATAAAGGGGATTTTAAATCCAAGCCCGGGCTTATCCACCACTTGTTTGACCTGGCCAAACTGCAACACAAGCGCTTTTTGGCGTTCGTCCACGATGAACAGTGAAGATGAAATCAGACCAATCACAAGGGCGGCGGCAGGAAGAATATATGCGCTGCGCATCAGTTTGCCCCCCCATTGTTAGAGTTGGCAGCGGCCCCTTTGGCCATGCTGCCCAACTCATTCAGCGGCAAGAACGGCACAACGCCTTGCCCGCCCTCGCCCGAACCCACGCCATCAAGGATCACTTTGTTCATGCCTCCAAGCACTTTTTCCATCGTTTCCAAATACATCCGTTCCCGTGTGACTTCGGGGGCTTTTTTGTATTCCTCGTACACGGCCAAGAAACGGCTGGCTTCGCCTTGGGCGTTGTTGACCACTTGGGCGCGGTAGCCTTCGGCCTCTTGGCGCAACTGGGCGGATTGACCGCGCGCACCAGCGGTTACCTTGTTGGCGTAGGCATCAGCCTCTTTTTCCAGCCTGTCGCGTTCCTGCTGGGCTGCCTGCACCTCGCGGAAGGCATCGATCACTTCGGCAGGCGGATCGGCGCGGTCAAAGTTGACGCGGATCACTGCAATGCCCGAATTGTAACTGTCCAGCGTGGATTGTACGGCGGTTTGCAGATCAGACGCAATCACGCCGCGGTCGCGGTTCAGCACGGGGGCAAGTTCGCTGCGCGCGATAATATCGCGCATCGCCGATTCGGATACTGCGCGGATCGTGTCTTCGGGATCGGCCAAATTAAACAGATACTTTGCAGGATCATTGATGTTCCAGACCACTTCAAACTGAATATCGACAATGTTTTGATCGCGCGTCAGCATCAGACCATTGTCCATTTCACCATTTGCGCCCGACCCGATGACAGTACCGCGCTGGCGTGTGGTTTGCACAATTTCGGCCGTGATAAGCGGCCACGGAGCAAAGTTTAGACCTTCTACGCCCATGCCGCTGAATTCGCCCAAGAACAGCTCGACACTGCTTTCTTCGGGTTTGACTGTATAAAATGATACAAAACCCCATAACGCCACGGCCAAAAGCCCGCCCAAAGCCAGCCCCCTTTTGCTTAATAGCGGGTTCATATCGCCGCCACCCTCGCCGCCGGTGCGATTGCCGCCACCGCGCCCGCCCATCAGAACACGTAGTTGTTCTTGGCCGCGCTTCATCAGCTCTTCAATTTCGGGCATTTGGCCTTGGTCATTGGGCCTGCGCGGTGGGGGGCGATTTCCCCCGTTCGTGCCGCGATTATCGCCGTCGCCGCCGTTTCCACCGCCGCCACCGCCGCCTGCACCCCAAGGGCCGCCATTTCCTGCCATTCACTTACCTCATATATGTCAAATCGTGTATGTCGTGCGGGCAATGCCGCCTTGTGTCAAATGTGGGGTCGCGCGCGGTTAAATCAAGCGGCCTTTTGCCAAAAACTTAGGCGCTGCCGACACTGCGGGTGGGTTTGCGCATGGTGACCAGTTCTTCTGCAACCGTTGGATGCACCGCGACAGTTGCATCAAAATCAGCCTTGGTCGCGCCCATTTTCACGGCAATTGCGGCAAGCTGAATCATCTCGCCCGCGCCTTCACCGACAATGTGGCAGCCCAGCACGCGTTGAGAGGCAGCATCGACAATCAGCTTCATCAGCATCCTGTCTTGCCGCCCTGCAAACAGGGTTTTCATCGGACGAAAACTGGCGGCATAGACATCGCAGCACCCCTGCGCTGCGGCCTGTTCTTCAGTCAGGCCCACGCTGCCCAGTTCGGGCGTGGTGAACACGGCGCTGGCCACCAGCGTATGATCTGCCTTGGTCGGGATGCCGCCAAACACGGTATCGGCAAAGGCGTGACCTTCGCGAATGGCGACTGGGGTTAGGTTGATGCGATCTGTCACATCGCCCACTGCAAAAATGGATGGCACCGCGGTTTGGCTGTAATCATCGACAACAATCTGCCCGCGCGAGCCAATTTCAACGCCCAACGCGTCCAGCCCCAGACCTGCCACGTTGGGAATGCGCCCCGTGGCATACAGCACCAGATCGGCGGTCAGGTTGCCGCCTGATTTCAGCACGGCCTTAACGCCGTCTGCACTGCGCGTCAGGGCGGTGATTTCGGCGTTTAGGCGAATATCAATGGCCCGCTCCGCCATTGCTGCGGCCAAATGATCGCGCGCTTCACTATCAAATCCGCGCAAAATTGCGTTCCCGCGATAGGCCAATGTGACTTGCACGCCAAGGCCGTGCAAAAGCGAGGCAAACTCGCACGCGATATAGCCGCCGCCCACCACCAAGGCGCGCTTTGGCAGGTTTTGCAAATGGAACATCTCGTTCGACGTTACGGCCAGTTCTGCGCCCGCTATATCTGGCACAAAAGGCCGCCCGCCCGTGGCGATAAGGATGTGCTTGGCGCTGACATAGCGGCCATCAGCAAGCTGCACCTGATGCGCCCCCGACACGGTGGCGCGGGTGTCAAACACCTGCACGCCTGCATTCGATAGGGTGCCCCGATAGGCGGTTTCCAGACGCGTTAGCTCGGCCTCTAGCAGGGCGCGAAAGCGCGGCCAATCAAATGCGCCCGCACGCACATCCCATCCATAGGCACGGGCATCTTCGATTTGCGCGGGAAACGCGCCCGCATAGACCATCAGCTTTTTGGGCACACAGCCGCGGATCACACAGGTGCCGCCCATGCGGGATTCTTCGGCCAGACCCACCTTTGCCCCGCCTTCAGCAGCGGCAATGCGGGCTGCGCGCACGCCGCCCGACCCGCCGCCAATGACAAACAAGTCAAAGTCAAATGGCGCGGGATTAGTCATCTAGGTTAGAAAAGATGTTGTCGCTGGGCGAAAACCGAATGTGATCATCGGTTTCCGAACCTGCGTTAATGTCGCGCACTGTCACGCGGCCATCGCCATGGCCAACGATCAAAATATCGCAAATATCGATGAAAAGGCCATTCTCTACCACGCCGGGAATTTGGTTTAAAATCAGCGCCATCTGGCGCGGATTGCCGATGCGGCGCAGATGCAGATCAAGGATATAGTTCGATTCGTCTGTAATCAGTGGGCGGTCGCCGTTCATGCGCACTGTCACCTCGCGCGCCAAAACATCAAGCGATTCCAGCGTTTCTTCGACCAAGGCCTTGGTGGTTTGCCAACCAAAGGGGATGACTTCGATCGGCAGGGGAAACGCGCCAAGCTGCTGCACTTCCTTAGCGGCATCAGCGATGACGATCATCTGATCTGATGCGGTTGCCACGATTTTCTCTTGCAACAGCGCTGCGCCGCCGCCTTTGATCAGGGCAAGGTTTTGATCCACCTCATCCGCGCCATCGATGGTGATATCCAGCCATTTCGCCTCGTCCAGCGAGACGACCTTGATACCCACGGCGCGCGCCAGTTCGGCGGTGCGGATGCTGGTGGGCACACCGACAATTTCTAGCCCTTGCTCGCGCACTCTTTCGCCCAGACAACGCACCATCCATGCCGCCGTGGACCCCGTGCCAAGCCCGACTTTCATACCATTTTCGATAAAATCCACTGCCCGCTTTGCGGCCACAAATTTGGCTTTATCGATGGGGGAAAGATCGGCTGCCATGCTACACCTTTGATGCAATTTCAACCTGTATAATCAATGCTACGCGCAGGGGCTAGGCGGAAAATGCCCGCGTGCAGGCTGCGGGCAGGTTTGGATTGCAAGGTGGCGCTGCTTAGGGCATTTTGGCGCAAAATGCACCTTTGGGAGGGGATGATGTATCGCTTACACGGCGTTTATGACTGGGGATCGCTTGTGATCCATATGGCGCTGGAAGAGATCGGCGCGCCGTTTGAATTTGTGATGCTTGACCCATCGCAGGGCGATTTGAGCAGCCCAAGCTATCTGGCCCTGAACCCCTTTGGTCTTGTGCCCGTTTTAGACACGCCAGACGGGCCGCTATTTGAAACAGCCGCTATCTTGCTCTATTTGGCAGATCGGCACGCAGCCTTGGCACCCGCACCAAGCGCGCCAGATAGGGGGGCGTTTTTGGTCTGGCTGGCGGTGGTGTGCCAGCATCTGCACCCTGCGGTTTTGCAATTGATCCATCCAGAGCGTTTGCTGGGCGATGGGGCGCAGCGCGCTGTGGCCGATGCCACCCACCGCCGTCTGCTAGATATTTGCGCCAAGCTGAATGCCCGCGCGCAGCAGGGGGATTGGTGGTTTTCCGCAGCGGGCCCATCTGCGCCCACATCTGCGCCATTATCGATCTTGCCGCTGTATATCGCGATGCTGCTGCGCTGGGCGCAGTCTTTGCCGCCGTATCGCGAACATGCGTTGTCTTTGGCAGATTATCCAGCGTTGCAGGGCATGATACAGGCGCTGGAAACCCGCGCGCCCATTGCCCGCGTCTTGGCGCGCGAAGGACTTTTTGCCGCCACGGCAACCCCGCTGTCAGCCCCGCTTTATGAAGGCAGTTAAAGGGGTCGCTATTGCGCGCAAGTGGTCGCAAATGATGTACAAATTGGGGCATTTTGCGGCAGGATAGCTGAATTATACCTATCGCAGGACGCGACATGCTAGGCCAAGGCTATATCCTGCACTATGCGCCCGACAACGCCTCATTGATTGTGCGCTTGGCGCTGCTAGAGCTGGGTTTGCCGTTTCAGACACGTCTGGTTGACCGCACTGTGCGCGCCCAAGACAGCGCGGCATATCGCGCGCTTGCCCCCACGGGGCTGATCCCTGCGCTGGACATGGGCGATCAGGTGATGTTTGAAACGGGGGCGATCCTGCTGGCGCTGGCAGATCGTGCGCCGCAGGGCAGCCATGCCAAATTGTTTCCTGCCGAAGGCGCGCCGCAGCGCGGGGATGCTTTGAAATGGCTGTTCTTTATCGCAACCACGCTGCATGCCGATTGCCGGTTGCATTTCTATCCAGACCAATATGCCGGCCAAACCCCTGCACCGCCCGCCTTTTGCGCCGCCACGCGCGCGCGCCTTCTGAGCCATGTTGCCCTGATCGAAGCGGCCGCGCACGCGCAGCCCGACTTGTTCTGGCAAAAGGGCCACAATGCAGGCCCCAGCATTCTGACCCTATACACCCTGACCATCACCCGCTGGCTGCGGCTGTATCCGGAGGGGCCAGAATCTTGGCTGAATTTGGCAGATTACCCCTGCCTTTACGCTTTGGCGAGCCAGTTGGAGGTGCGCGCGAGCGCCCTGCAAGCCGCCCTTGACGAAGGCCTTGGCCCCACGCCCTTTACGACCCCAATCTTGCCCAACCCGCCCGAAGGCAGCCCTACCTAAGCCCCGCCTAACCCCCAAAGGAGCGCACATGTTTCTATCGGTCTTTGATATGTTCAAAATCGGGGTTGGCCCGTCATCTTCGCACACAATGGGGCCAATGGTGGCGGGGGCGCGGTTTTTGGATGCCTTGCGCGCGCTGCCCTTTGCGGTGCACGGGCTGCGCGCCAGCTTGCATGGTAGTTTGGCCTTTACAGGAAAGGGCCACGCAACTGACCGAGCCACAATTTTGGGTCTTGCAGGGTTTGAACCTGCCACCTACGACGCGGCCCGCGCCGAGACGGTGCTGGCGCAGATTGCAGACACTAAAACAATCGCGCCGCAGGGGATGGGGCCACTGACATTTGACCCCGCCCGCGATTTGATTTTTGATTACGGCCCCGCGCTTGCGGGCCATGCCAATGGGATGATCCTGTCAGCACTGGACGCGCAAGGCGATGTGATCTTCACCGAAACCTATTATTCCATCGGCGGGGGCTTTGTTCTGACCGCAGCCGAGCAGGCCAATGCCAAATCAGCCAAAGCCACGGCGCGCGCCAATGTGCCCTATCCGTTTGAAACCGCTGATGAGATGCTGGAAATGGCGGCCAATTCGGGCCAATCTATTGCAGCTATGAAGCGCGCAAATGAACTGCGTTTTAGGTCCGAGGCTGATTTAGACGCAGGTATTGCGCGCATTTGGGATGTGATGAACGCTTGCATCTCGCGTGGGATGGAAGGCACGGGCATTTTGCCAGGCGGGCTGAACGTGCGCCGCCGTGCGCGCGGTATTCACGAGGCGCTAAAGGCCGAGGCGGGTCTGAATATGACACCGCCCCATACCATCAATGATTGGATGAGCCTTTATGCCATGGCCGTGAACGAGGAAAACGCCGCAGGCGGGCAAGTGGTGACGGCCCCAACCAACGGCGCGGCTGGCGTGGTGCCTGCGGTGCTGCGTTACTATCTTGACCATGTCCCCACAGCGCAAGCGGCCCGCATTCCCGATTTTCTGCTGACGGCGGCGGCAATTGGCGGTCTGGTCAAGCATAATGCCAGCATATCGGGGGCGGAATGCGGCTGTCAGGCCGAGGTGGGCAGCGCCGCATCGATGGCCGCCGCTGCCCTGTGCGCGGTGCTGGGCGGCACGGTAAAGCAGGTGGAAAACGCCGCTGAAATCGCGCTAGAGCATCATCTGGGCATGACCTGCGATCCTGTCAAAGGGTTGGTGCAGGTGCCGTGCATCGAACGCAATGGGCTGGGCGCGATCAAGGCGGTTTCCGCCGCCAGTTTGGCCCTGCGCGGCGATGGCGACCATTTGGTCAGCCTTGATGTGTGCATCGAGACCATGCGCCAAACGGGCAACGACATGCACGAGAAGTACAAGGAAACCTCGCTGGGCGGCTTGGCGGTGAATGTGCCGAACTGCTAAGTTGCGGCGCGAAGCGGCTTTGCGCGGTCACGCAAGCAAGCTTGAGCCACTCTCCAAGATATTTGGGAAAATAGGACGGCTATTTTTTCTAGGCTATTGGGCGATCTGCGGGGTTTACCGCGCGATACGCAATTCCGCGCGCAAGCCGCCAAGGCCCGCGCTGATGCCCAAGATCAGCTCGCCACCATGGCTGCGCGCGATATCGGTGGCAATAGCAAGGCCAAGCCCGACCCCGCCGCCTTGGTTGGGGTTGCGCGCCGCATCTAGGCGCGAAAATGGTTCTGCCGCCTGCATGCGCAGGTCTGCTGGAATGCCGGGGCCATTATCTTCGATAATGAAGCGCAGGGTTTCAGGGAAAACCTGCAAGGAAACTTCGACTTGACTGCCATAGCGCTGCGCATTGCCGATCAGGTTATCGAGCGCCCGCGCCACCGCATCAGGGCGCATCATGGAGGCGGTGCTGCCATCAACGTGGCCAATTTTGACACCCCCCGCGCCCGCGATACGCACCCGCTGTGCCACAACGCGGCGCAACACTTCCGAAGGATCGGCCAAGACGTTCTCCTCTACCGCATCGCCGCGCGCAAAGGCCAAGAATTCGTCCAAAAGCCGTTCCATATCGGCGATATCGGCCAGCAGCGCGCGGGTGTCGTCATCTTCGGGCAGCAGCGCGAGGCCCAGCTTGAGCCGCGTCAAAGGGCTGCGCAAATCATGGCTGACCCCCGATAACATCAAGGTGCGGCTTTCAATGTGCCGTTCGATACGCGCGCGCATCGCCAAAAACGCCTGCCCTGCCGCGCGCACTTCGGTGGCGCCGCGCGGCGTGTAGGGCACATGCTGGCCGCGCCCAAAGGCTGCCGCCGCAACAGCAAGCCGTGTGATCGGGCTAAGTTGATTGCGCATAAAGACAAAGGCAATCAGCGTCATCACCACGCTGGCAAAGACCATTAGCACCAGCAATTGATGCGGATTGGACGGCGCAAACCGCCCCCGCGCGACATCTAATCGAATAGGCCCCGTGGGCGTATTCATATATAATTTGACGGTAATTAGACTGCTGCGCAGATCGACAGCGATCAAATCTGGCAGGCTTTCGCGCAGCGTGCGCAAAACTGATATACCCGCCAAATCAAAGATCGCGCGGCTGTCTGTTGCGGGCACTTGCTCTGCACCAGTTTTTGGCGCGACCATGCGGATGCCAAAAATGCGCGACAACGCCCGTGCATCTTTGGTTTGGAGCGCGGGTTGGATCGCGGCATCCAGCAGTGGCAAAAGCACCTGCACATCGCGCGCCACTGCGCCAGTCAGCTGCACTGTCACGCGATCATAATGGCGCTGAATAAACGCAACAGAGACCAAAAGCTGCACCACAATTACCGGCACAAGCAGGATCAGGGCCGCGCGGCCAAACAGGGATTTGGGCAAATAGGGCTTGAGTGATAGGCGCATTGCGGCAAGATAGCCGCGATTGGACAGTTGGAACAAGCCCGATGACATCTGAAAGCGCAGTTTCTAAAATACCCCCCGATATTTTGCGCCTACGGGCGGCAAACCCTTCGCCGCTGACGGGATCGGGCACAAATTGCTACCTGCTGCGTGGGGGCGATGGCGCAGTGCTGATAGATGCTGGCCCCGATATGGACTGTCATATTGCGGCCACCTTGGCCGCGCTGAATGGAACGCCTTTGCGCGCGATTCTGATAACCCACCCGCATTTGGATCATTCCGCCGCAGCATTAAGGCTTGCCGCCCAGACAGGGGCGCGGATTTATTCCTTTGGGCCGCCCGCGCGCCATGCAGGGGCGGGGCAAGAGGGGGCGGATTTTGCCCATAGTCCCGATGTTGTTTTGCACGATGGTGCGCAGATCAGCTTTGGCGATATAGCCATCGCCGCCTTGCATACCCCTGGCCATATGCGGGGGCATCTGTGTTTTGGGTATCGGGATGTCTTGTTTTCGGGCGATCATGTGATGGGGTGGGCCACCAGCCTTGTCGGCCCACCCGAAGGCGATATGGCTGCCTACCGCGCGTCCTTGCGCAAGTTACAGGGTCTGCCTTTTGCGCAGTATCTGCCTGGGCATGGCGAGCCCGTGGACGACCCCGCCGCGCGGTTGGACTATCTGATCCAGCATCGCAATGAGCGCGAGGCGCAGATTTTGGCAGCGCTGGCCGATGGCACCGCCAGCGCCGAAACGATCGCGGCCAAGATTTACACCGACATCCCCCCTGCCCTGCTGCCTGCCGCTGCGCAAAACGTGCTGGCCCATCTGATCGAACTAGCTGCTTTGGGGCGGGTGATAGGGCCGTTTTCCCCAATGCGCAGCAGCGTTTTCGCCCTGCTCTAAACACCAGGTTTGCGCGGCGCATGAAAACGCAGAATTTTCTGCGCGCCCCCCTTGCTGCGCCGAACCCCTGTTGCTATACGGCCCCTTAGTATTCCGACGTAGCTCAGAGGTAGAGCAGTTGACTGTTAATCAATTGGTCGTAGGTTCGATCCCTACCGTCGGAGCCAAAATATCAAAGGGCGTCAATGGGTTAGACCATTGACGCCCTTTTGATTTTGTCGAGCAAATAGTTATAAAGTGTTATAAAGATTTTCGTTCGAGACGCCGAGAGCTTTGAAAGGAAATATGGCGTTTGCCAACTTTCTTCATCGCAGCGGGTTAACAGCTGATGCGGCATGGCGGTGAAATAGAACGCAGAGAACTTACAAGCTGATCCAACCGAGTGCGGGAATAACTATTATAGTTCAATAGTTTACGGCATGACATACGTTTCAATTTTTTTTGAGGAACCGTTGAAACGATCGAAGAACTGATGGACGAGGTTAGGTTAAATTTGAGATTGGAACCAATGACGAAGTCGTGATAGGCTTCTATCAACTGTAACATCACAAAGTAGGAACACAGCGATGGATATGGGACAAGCAATTTCAAGCGGTTTCAAGAGATACGTAGATTTTGAGGGGCGTTCCGCTCGGTCTGAGTACTGGTGGTGGACTTTGTTTGTTTTCATTGCAAATATATTTGTTGGCATTCTTGACACAGCGATCTTTCAGTCTGAATCGGGGATCTTGGGTATAATTGTCAGCCTAGCTTTTTTATTGCCTGGCTTGGCTGTTTCTATTCGGAGACTTCACGACGTCGACCGTTCAGGCTGGTGGCTCCTTATCATTTTGGTACCAATTTTAGGAGCAATTCTATTGCTGGTTTGGTATTGCACGAAAGGAACCGAGGGACCGAATAGATTTGGCACAGACCCACTTGCGTAGCTATTAGCTGTATCGGGTTCAAATCCTGATGGGGGCGCCAGATTTCTCAACTATGACAATGGGTTAGCCTGTTGGCGTAGTTTTCACTTGGTCTAACAAAAAGCTAATAACAGTTATAAACAGATTTTCGGGGTTCGAGTTTGGAAGCGGCATGATGTTGCTCGCATCTATTGAAGTAATGTTGGGAGGTGCCTCTAATCGTTGCGTCGTCGACAACAACAGCCACATACCGATTTGAAAAGTGGTAAAAGTTAGGCGTGGGTGTAGAAGAGAAACTTTTACTATTTTTGTAGTGGTGATGTTAATTCTGACTGTCAAAGCCCGTATGTCCGCCAAGAAAGACCCTGACCGTTACTAGTCGCAGTTCGCATAGCCACTGCTCAAACATTCACTCGCCATCGCCTGTGCCTTTGAGATCTCTGCAACAGTTAATTTGGCTGATACGATTTTCTGATAAGCTGAACCCAACTCAGCGCCATTCTGCGTAGCCACGATGAGCCACATCATGGCTAGGGTTTGGTTCTCAAATTCGCCATTATCTTCGGAATAAATGACACTAAGGTTGAATTGAGCTTCTGCGATCATATTCCCTGCTGCCCACCGATACCACTTGATCGCCTCACTACGATTTTTGGCTACCCCGCTACCCGTGTCATACAAAACGCCGAGATTGAACATAGCTGCGCCGTCGCCCTTATTTGCTGCCAAGAGATACCACTTAGCCGCCTCTGCGTAGTCCTGTTCGACCCCGATGCCATCGTTGTACATCACACCGAGATTGTATTGGGCGTCTGATATGTCCTGTTCTGCAGCTAGATGATACAGTCTGATTGCTTTGACATAGCTGAGTGGCACGCCCTTGGACCTGTCACGGTTTCGTTCCGGTCTTTTGAGAGCAATACTCGCCATCAAGGAGACCGAATATGGCAATTATACACAGCGACGAGTTCAAACGGGATGCAGTTCGCATAGCGACGACCAGTGGCCTGACACGGCGTCAGGTTGCG
>CAMAXX010000048.1 GCA_945862435.1 Pseudorhodobacter antarcticus | reverse complement strand
GGTTGAAGTTGCCCTATTCGAATATATCAACGGCTTCTACAACCCGCGCCGCAGACACTCAGCCTTGGGCTGGAAAAGCCCCATGGCCTTCGAACGGAAGGCAGCGTAACGTGAGCACCTGATCGGTACAGAACCGTGACAGGTCCAGTCACTGCTGGACGGGCAGGCAGAGGCCCTGACCCAGCGGGCGGTACAACTTGCCTTGGCGGGTGACAGCACTGCCATGCGCCTCTGCCTTGAACGTCTGGCCCCGCCCCGCAAGGATGCGCCTGTGACCTTCGCCCTACCGTCCATGTCCACTGTCAGCGATGCCGCACAGGCCGCTGGGGCGGTACTGGGGGCGGTTTCTGAGGGTGACCTGACACCGAGTGAAGGCGCGCAGGTGATGGGCCTGATCGACAGCTTCCGCCGCACCCTGGAGGTCACGGAACTGGAAGCGCGAGTGGCGGCGTTGGAGGGGCGTTAAGTCACAAGACCGCAAGTGGGGTCAAGGAGGATGTGGCCTAATTTATTAATGGTATATAAGTCCAGAGGCTCGCCCATTAGGATTTTGGCTCTGCCCTGCCGAAAAGGCGAAAACGCAGAATCAAACTGCGGGTTGATCACAACGGCCCCTGATTTATCGATAAAGCCACATTTGGAGCCAATTTTAACCGCAGCGAGTCCGTCCGAAAATGGGTGGGCGTCTTCAAACCCTGAACTGATTGCAATGTCCCCAGTCTTGTCGATAAACATATACTTTTCGCCAAAACGAACTGCGGCAAGACCGTCTGCGAAATCTTTAGCGTTGTCAAACTTAGGCTCTATAACCGTAGCCCCTGTCCTGTCGATGAAGCCAAATTTACCGCCAACTTCAACGGCGGCGAGTCCCTCTGCGAATTCGTGGGAGGAGCTGAACTCGTGATCGAACGCGAAGGCTCCTGTCTTGTCGATGAAACCAAATTTTCCTTTAAGTATTACTCTTGCAAGCCCCTCTGAAAAGAAACCTGCAGACGAAAACTGTGGGGTTATGACCATGGTACCACTTTGGTCAATGTAACCCCTTTTATCGTCAAGTTGCACATCTGCAAGGCCTTCCGAAAAGCAACCTGCAGACGAAAACTGTGGGGTTATGACCATAGTACCCGTTTTGTCGATGAAACCTAATCCGCCGCCGATTAAGACCATCGCAAGGCCCTCACGGAATGACCCAGCAATTCGGAATTGTGGTCTGATTGCCACCGCTCCCGTCCTATCAATAAAACCTCGCTTATCGCCAATTTCGACCACCGCTAACCCTTCGCTGAATTCATAAGCCGTCTCGAACTGCGGCTCGATCACCCAGCAGTGATCTTCGTTGACATAGCCCCATTTCCCATCGCTGCGCTGGAATGGGTAGGGATCATACGCAAGGGCTGCAGTGCCTAGCATGGTGGCGAATAGCGAGAAAAATACAAAACACGCATAGGACCTCCACAGGTGGCATGCCAGCGACAGTAACGCTTGACCATGCGTGCCACAACGCTTGCCTAGCGCCCAAGACTGCATCAAAAGGATAGCCATGCTACAAAAAACCGCGACTTGTGAGGCTAAGGCATTCCGACGACATAGTTAATGAGCGTTACCATGGATTACACTTATTTTGAGGGGTCCGACGAGGTCCACCGATCACCAGACGCAAAATCGGTATACGGATCGGTATACAAAAACACCAAGTATCCGACCAGTGCATTGTAATTAAACGAAAAATTCAAGAATTATGGCGGACAGAGAGGGATTCGAACCCTCGAGACGGTTCCCCGCCTACACACTTTCCAGGCGTGCGCCTTCGACCACTCGGCCACCTGTCCATTGGGCGTGTTTAGCCGCATTGAGGGCATGCGTGCAAGGGGGGCTGCGGCAAATAGTTAGGGCCTGCATAGCAGCGGTGCGGTGTGCGTCAGTCTTGCTCGGGCGCGCCTAAATGCAGGTAAACACGGCGGTTTTGGCGGCCCTTTTTTTCGATCTTACCAATCGCGACCGGGCCGATTTCGGCAGTGCGGGCCACGTGCGTTCCGCCGCAGGGCTGAACGTCAACCAGACTATCGCCCTGCCCTATGCGCACCAGCCGCAGGCGCCCCTGCCCCATTGGCGGGCGCACGGACATTGTTTTCACCAGCGCAGGGTTGGCCAGCAACTCGTCATCCGTGATCCAATCCGTTGTAACAGGTAAATCGCGCTGGATCATCAGGTTCAGCGCGTCGCTTAGCGCGGCGATATCGCGCGGCGCGTCTTCCATATCAAAATCCAAACGCCCCCGCCCAACGGCAATTTGCCCGCCCGTCACGGGCAGCGGGATAACAACCGACAGCAAATGCAGCGCTGTATGCATCTGCATCAGCCCATAGCGGCGCGGCCAATCTAGGTGCTGCATCACCTCGGCCCCCACGGGCGGCGGCAGCGCAGGCTCGGCTGGCACCAGCGCAATCGCACCACCTTCGGCCTTGACCGCTGTGGCAATCGCCAGTCGCCCGCCCTGCCATTCCAGCACCCCCGCATCCCCTGGTTGCCCGCCCCCCGTTGGGTAAAAGATGGACGCGTCCAGCACTACGCCGCCCTCAAGCGTATGGGCCAGCACACGGGCGGGAGCGCTGCGCAGATAGGCGTCGGCGCGAAACAATGGGTCGGTGATAGGGGTCAAGTGCGGGGCTCGGGCGCAGGGGATGGCGCTGCCGTAAGAGGCGCGCTTGGCGTTGGCGCGTCTTGCGCGGCCAAGGCGGCTTGGGCCATTGAAAACGCAATCCCTTCGGCTGCAAAGCGGGCGGCGATTTGGTGGTTAATCTCGCTGCGCACGGCAATTTGCGCGTTCACGTCACGTAAAATGACGCGGATTTCGAAATTGAGCGTGTCTGCGCCCAACCCCATCAGCGCCACCACAGGCGCGGGATTCATCAGCGCCATTGGCTGGCTTTCGGCAATTTCGCGCAAAATCACCTCAACACGTCGGCTGTCGGTGCCATGGGGCACGGCCACGGGCACAATCACGCGGCCTGTCAGGTTGAACAGCGTCCAGTTGGTCACGCGCTGCGCCACCAAATCAGTATTGGGCACGATCACATCAGATCGATCAAAGGTTTGGATACGGGTGGATCGCACCGAGATTGATTTTACGATGCCGCTGGTCGTGCCCACCTCGATCCAATCGCCTTCGGATACAGGGCGTTCGATCAGCAAAATGATGCCAGAGACAAAGTTCGACACAATGTTTTGCAAACCAAAACCGATACCAACCGACAAGGCCCCGGCCACAATGGCAAGGCCCGACAGATCGATCCCCGCCGTGTTAATGGCAATCAGCGCCGCAAGGATAATGCCCAGATACCCTACACCCGATACGGCAGCATTCTGCGCGCCCTGATCCAGCCCCGTGCGCGGCAAGATCGTTGATCGCAGCGCGCCCTGCAAAAGCCGCGTCAGCCCATAGCCAATGGCAAAGACCACGGCCAAGAACATGAAATCTGTGGGCGAAATGCGGGTTGTTCCCAACTGGAACCCCTCGCGAAAGCGCGTCCAAACTTCGGTGATGTCAGACACCCGCGCGCCCCAGATCAGCGCGAAAATCGGCAGGCTTAGCACCGAGAGTGCGAAATTGGCCAACACGGGGATCAGCGCATCGCCCGCCTCTGCCGTTCCGCGCATAATCATCGCATACAGATCGCCAATCAGATGCTGCAATATCAGCAAAACCGCAATCAAACCAAGGCTATAGATAGCAGGGTAAATAATGCCAGATGCGCCTGCAATATACCCCACCGCGCCCAAAACAGGGCCAATCAGCCCAACCGCGATTGTGGCCCGCGCGACCAGCAGCAGGGACGACCTTCCAAAATTCTGCGCCTCGCCTTCACGCGCCTGCAGTGTTTTTAGATGCAGCGTCAAAAGCTGCCCCATGCGCAACAAAAGAAGGCCCGCTATAACAAGGCCTGGAAAACTGGTGACCGAGGTTGTCCCTTCGGAATAATCTTGGCTGGTCATGGCCGCATCGCGCAGGCTGTCCACGCCCAGCATCAGCCCCATCAGCACGGCCAAAACCCGCGCCTCAGCGCGGCCTTCTGTGCCAAGGTTCAGCGGCCCAGGCAAGCTGCCGCGCGGAAAAATCCGCCCCGCCATCCACGCCGCAGCAACCAGTGGCAGCGCAATATCTGGGGCCGCATCCACGATCTGCCCGCCCAGATCGCCCAGCATCTGCGATAAAATCAGCGCTAGCGCGACCAAAGCCACCCCGATCAGCGGAAAAATCATCTCGCCCAAACTGGCCAGCAGCGCGATAATGCGCTGCGCCCCGACTGATCCTTTTTCGCGCAGGCCTACAGCAAAATCCTGCACCCACCTGCGTGCGGTGATACTTAGGGCAAGACCGATGGCAAGACCCAATACAACCAAAGGCAAATTGGTGTAAAAGGCGCTGCGCCGCCCATCATCGGCCCAGTTGGTGGTAATTTCTTCCCAAAGGCGCAGACCCGTATCCGTCAGGCCAATCACCCCTTCGGGCCAATTGGTAGGGTTGATCGGGGCAGGCCAAGCTTGCAGCAATTGGTCAGCTTGGCGTTCGCGCATTGCGCGGTCTATCTCGCGGATCAACCCATCGGCGCGCCGATACGCCTCGTCCGCCGTAATCGCAGGGGCCTGAAGGCGCAGCAGTTGCTGGGTCAGTTCCGCGCGGCGATTGGCAAGATCTGCTGTCTCAACAGCGCCAGCGGCAGGCGTAGGGCCAAGGGCTGCAATTTGCGCGCGCAGCGTGGCAATGCGGGCCGAATTGGCACTTTGCGCGCCCTGCAAGGCACCGCGCCATTCCACCATTTGCCCGCGCAGCATTTCCAGTGCCGAATCCGACGCGCGCCGATCTTCAATCGCCCGTTCGACCCGCGCGGCCATCTTGTCCCATGCGGCATAATCCAGCGCCGCGGTCGCCTCTTCGGCGGCCAAATCGGTCTGCACTGCACTTAGCGCCGTTGCCGCCGCCCCTTGGCGCGGGGTCAGCGCGCCGCTGGCCTCAGCTTGGCCCACTTGCGGCGCGGGTGTTTGCGCGCCAGAATTGCCGCCCAGCAACAGCGATACTGCCAAACAGGCCGCAAATACGGGCCAAGTCGCGCGGATCATGCGTCTTCATACACCGTGGGCACGGCGTGGGGCGCGCGGTCTAGCCATGCAGGCACGGGCAGACCTTTTTCGCGCAAAAAGACTGGGTTATACAGTTTGGATTGATAGCGGTTGCCATAATCGCACAGGATGGTGACGATGGTTTTGCCTGGCCCCATCTCGCGCGCCATACGGATCGCGCCCGCGATATTGATACCCGACGATCCGCCCAGACAAATCCCCTCATCTTCTAGCATATCAAACACCAAAGGCAGCGCCTCGGCATCTGAAATGCGATACGACATATCGGGTTTGAACCCTTCCAAATTGGCAGTGATACGCCCCTGCCCAATGCCTTCGCTGATCGAGGTTCCGGGCGCGTCAAACACCCCCGTGGTGTAATAGGCGTGCAGCGCCGCGCCTTCGGGGTCGGCCAAACCCACCTTCACGCCCTTGGGCTGCAGCGCTATGCCCACCCCCGCAAGCGTGCCGCCACTGCCCACGGCGCAGATAAACCCGTCAACTTTGCCGCCCGTTTGTTCCCAAATCTCCGGCCCTGTGGTTTCTATATGCGCTTGGCGATTGGCCACATTGTCAAACTGGTTCGCCCAAATCGCGCCATTGGGTTCAGTGCGCGCCAGCGCCGCCGCAAGCCGCCCCGAATAGCGCACATAATTGTTGGGGTTTTTGTAGGGCACAGCAGGCACTTGCACCAATTCCGCACCCGCCAAACGGATCATATCCTTTTTCTCTTGGCTTTGCGTTTCAGGAATAACAATCACGGTGCGAAAGCCCATGCTTGCCCCCACCAGCGCAAGCCCAATGCCCGTATTGCCAGCAGTTCCCTCTACAATCGTGCCGCCTGGTTTCAGCAGACCCTTGGCCACCGCATCGCGGATGATATACAGCGCCGCGCGATCCTTGACCGACTGACCAGGGTTCAGAAACTCGCATTTGCCCAAAATCGTGCAGCCCGTCATTTCTGACGCAGCGCGCAACTTTAGCAGCGGGGTGCCCCCTATCGTATCGGCCAAATCGGTGTGAATGCGCATAAGATGTCCTTTTTCCTTTGCGCCAAACTAGGCCCGCTTTGCAGTAAACTCAAGGGGCGGACTAGTTGGCGCAAAGGCAAATACCTGCGCTCGCGCCCTAGGCAGACACAAAGAGCCCATCGGCCTTAATCGCAGCAAAGCTTTCATCAAGGCTTTTCCATGCACGTTCCATCAAGATGTCAATCTCGTCAGGCGTAACCACCAGTGGCGGGGCAATAATCATCCGATCCCCAACATGGCGCATGATCAGGTTATTGGCAAAACACCGCTCGCGCGTGCGGTACCCAACCGTCCCTGTCTCAGACGCAAACTTGGCGCGGGTAGCCTTATTCGGGGTCAGCGCGATGCTGCCCATTAGCCCCACCATTTTCGCCTCGCCCACCATCGGATGGTCGCTCAGCGCGGCCCATTTCGCTCCCAGATAAGGGCCTGCAACATCGCGCACATGTTCGATGATCTTTTCTTCTTGCAAAATCCGCAGGTTTTCCAGCGCAACTGCCGCTGCCACAGGGTGCCCCGAATAGGTATAGCCGTGGTTGAAATCCCCATTGCTGCCCATCACTTCGGCCACCTCATCGCACACGATCGACCCGCCAATCGGCTGATAGCCCGATGATAGGCCCTTGGCGATGGTCATGATATGGGGGCGGATGCCAAAAGTGGTGCTGCCAAACCAATTGCCCGTGCGGCCAAAGCCCGTAATCACCTCGTCGGCAATCAGCAAAATGCCGTATTTGTCCACAATGCGCTGCACTTCGGGCCAATAGCTGCCCGGGGGAATAATCACCCCGCCCGCGCCCTGAACAGGCTCGCCAATGAACGCCGCGACATTCTCAACGCCCAGTTCCAAAATCTTGGCTTCTAGCTCTTTCGCGCGCGCGAGGCCAAATTCATCGGGCGTCATATCGCCGCCTTGGGCCCACCAGTTCGGCTCGCCAATATGGACAATCCCTGCCAGCTTGCCACCGTGATCGTGGATCGCCTTCATCCCGCCAAGGCTACCGCCGCCCATGGTCGATCCGTGATAACCATTGTGCCGCGCGATGATGATGCGCTTTTCGGGCTGCCCTTTAATATCCCAATAGCGGCGCACCATGCGGATGTTGGTATCATTGGCCTCGGATCCTGACCCCGCAAAAAACACATGCCCCATACCCGCAGGGGCAAGTTCGGCCAGCTTTGCGGCCAGCGCAATCGCGGGCACATGGCTGGTTTGGAAAAACGTGTTATAATAGGCCAACTGGTCCATCTGCGCCTTGGCCACATCGCCCAGTTCCGTGCGCCCATAGCCGATGTTCACACACCACAGCCCCGCCATACCATCGATAATCTTGTGCCCTTCGCTATCGGTCAGCCAAACACCTTTGCCGCCCGTCATAATCCGCGCGCCCTTGCGTGCCAGCGCGGCGTTTTCGGTAAAGGGGTGCATGTGATGGGCTGCGTCCAGCGCCTGCAACTGGGCCGTGGGCATATGGTTGGTGATCTTGTTCATCGCGGCCTCCAGCCTGCGCGCCCGAATCTGGGCGTCTTTCGCATTGATGATATGATCAAATCATTCCCGCTACAACAAATTTGATCAAATTATTTTAATAATAAAAATCATATACTTATAGCGCATTGGCCTGTATCGCATCGCGCACATGGGCTAGGCCAATTTCAATATCATGCGTCATCGCCGCCGCCGCCCCTGCCCCATCCCCCGCCCGCAGCGCCGTGATGATGGCCTTGTGGCTGTCGGGCAGGCTCGCGCGGCCCGACAACTGCGTAACCACGCGCAGGCTGGGGCCAAATCGCAGCCATAGGCTTTGCGCCATATCCAGCAAAACCCCCGCCCCCGCCGCGCCATATAGTGCAAAGTGAAAGGCGTGGTTCGATGTCAGATAGGCAGGGATATCTCCTGCCAAAACCGATCTGTCCACCTCAATGTCCAAATCCTCTAGCTGGGCCAGTAAGGCAGGACTTGCATGCTGCGCCGCCATTTGCGCCAAGCGCGGCTCAATCGCCAGCCGTGCAAAGGCAATCTGATCCAAATCCGAAGCCGTCATACGCGGAACCGACACGCGCCGATTGCCCTGCGGCAGCAGCGCGCCTTCGCTCGCCAGCCTGCGAATTGCCTCGCGCACAGGGGTCATCCCCGCGCCAAGATTGCCTGTCAGCCCCTGAATGGTCACAGGCTGGCCAGGCGCCAATTGACCATAAAGGATCATATCACGCAGGCGCAGGTAGGTCACTTCGTGACTTGGCACTTTGCGCGTCTCTATGTTCACAAATCAGCCCCCCACCTCACCGCGTAACATTGCCGCGCAAGCAAGGGTTTGGCAAGACGTCGATGCCTTCCTAACTCTCCAAATATCCCGCGGGGCGCCTGCTTTGCACAGCAAAGCAGGCAGGGGGCGCGAAGCCCCCGCGGCTGGCCCTATGGCCGCGTCACTGTGATCTGCGTCACATCACAGGTGCCGCCTTCAAATGCGCCCGCACAAGAGGTCAGATAATACTCCCACATCCGCCGAAACCGCTCATCAAAGCCCATCGCCGCCACTTGGGGCCAGCTTGCTGTAAAGCTTTCGTGCCAACGGCGCAGGGTTTGGCTATAGCTGCGGCCAAATTCGGTGGAATGGGCAAAGCGCAGGCCCGCGCGGTCGATCTGCACCTTCAGCGCGGCAGGCGATGGCAGCATCCCACCGGGAAAGATGTATTTCTGAATGAAATCAACTGCCTTACGATACGAGGCAAAGCGATGATCGGGCACAGTGATGATTTGCAACGTGGCCGATGCGCCCGGTTTCAGGCGATCGCGCAGCGCGCTGAAATAGGTAGGCCAATACCGCTCGCCCACGGCCTCGAACATTTCGATACTAGCGATGCCATCATAGGTGCCCCGCTCGTCGCGATAATCTTGCAGCTTAATCTCGACGCGGTCAGACAGACCCAACGCCGCAATCCGCGCCACGGCATAGGCGTGCTGCTCTTTAGAAATCGTCAGCGCCGTCACCTTAAGCCCCCTCTTGCCAGCCGCATATTCGGCAAATCCGCCCCAGCCACAGCCAATTTCCAGCACATGATCGCCAGCCTTTGCCCCCATCTGATCCACCATCGAGGCATATTTCAACTCTTGCGCTGCCTCTAGGCCCTCTTGGCCGGTTTTGAACAGGGCGGACGAATAGGTCATACTGTCATCCAGCCACAGCTTGTAGAAATCATTGCCCAGATCATAGTGGTAGGCAATATTTTTGCGGGACCCCTTTTTGGAGTTGGACTGCATCCAAAATCGAAACCTTTCATAGGCGCGCACAAGGCCCATTGCGGGAAACCCGTTATACACCGCATCATTGCCCATTTGGATCAAATCCATAAACGCCTGCAAATTGGGGGTCGTCCAACCACCTTCAAGATAGGATTCAGAAAATCCTAAATCGCCTTCGCGGATCAGACGGGAAAAAATCTCGGTGTCATGAATGGCGATTTCAGCCGCAGGCCCCGCCGCCGCCCCGTCAATGCGAAAACGCCGCCCGTCAGGCAAAACAAAATCCAGCCGCCCCCGAGATAAGTTCTTTGCCACGCCGTAAACGGCATGGAAATAACGCGGCAGGTCTTTTTGGCCCTGCGTCGATGTCAGTACTGTCATTTACCCCCCAGAGGCGTTTTTTCTATGGTTGCAGGAAGTTGGCCGACGCTCAAGGTCTTCATGGGGCAATTTCGGCAATTTTTTCGCCGCCCTTTGCACTATAGGCCGCCAAAGCGCGCGCGCGCCCTGCTGCCAAATCGATAATTGGCGCAGGGTAGCGCTGCGCCGCCGACATGCCCCAACCTCGCGGGATAGCATCGAAAAACTGCTGCGCCGTGGCGGGCGGATGGGCTTGTCCTTCGGCAATCCACTTTCGGCGATACGCGTGATCGTCGTCAAACTTTTCCGCCTGCCCAGCGGGGTTTAAGACACGGAAATAAGGCGCGGCATCGGGGCCACTGCCCGCCACCCATTGCCAGCCCATCGCGTTGCTGGCGGGGTCAAAATCGGTCAAAACTTCAGAAAACCAATCTGCGCCCAGGCGCCAATCGGTCATCAAATGTTTGGTCAAGTAACTGGCCACGATCATCCGTGCGCGGTTGTGCATGCGGCCCGTGACATATACTTCGCGCATGGCCGCATCGACAAACGGCTCGCCTGTCATGCCGCGCCGCCACGCCTCGGCTTGCGGCCCTTCACCCGCCCATGGGAAACTATCCCATTGCTCGCGCCAATTGCGGGTCAGGATATGGGGGAAATGATGCATCAGATGATAGGCAAATTCGCGCCAGACCAGTTCCTTGCGAAAATGCTCTGCTCCGCGCGCGCCTGATTGAAGCGGGCCTTCGGCCGCATGCCAAATACGGCGCGGGCCAATTTCGCCCCAAGCAAGGTTTTCCGACAGGCCCGAATTGGCATCTACGCCGACAAAATCGCGCTGTTCTTTGTAGGCATCTATTTTCTGCGCAATAAAATAATCAAGCCGCGCCAATGCGCCCGCCTCGCCCACCGTGGCATATTGCGCCAAAACATCACCGCCGCGCCGCATATCTGCGCCCATGCGCCAACTGGCCAAATCATCACTGACAGGCCAAACGTCAGGCGCGTGCAGGAATTTGGGTGCACGAACAGCCGCGCCAAAATCACGCCCCGCGATCGCCCGCCAGAACGGAGAATACACACGATACGGTCCACCCTGCCCCGTTTGCACATCCCAAGGCTCGATCAGCAGCGCGCCAGAGTGGCTGTCTCCAATCAGCCCGCGGCCCCGCAAACTGGCCTTAATCGAGGCGTCCCGCGCCGTGCTGGCAGGGTCATACATGCGCTGCCACATCACGCCAGCCGCCCCCGTTTGCGCCAACAGATCATCCAAAACCTGTGCCGCATTGCCCTTGCGCAAAATCAAACGGCTGCCGATACCTTGCAGCGCTGTGCCAAACTGCGCCAAGCCCACCCCTAGCCGCCAGCGCGCCGCAGCGCCCAAAGCTTCTGTTTCCGGATCGAAAATGAACACAGGGATCAGGGGGCGACCCGTCGCCAGCGCCGCTTGCAACATCGGGTGGTCATCAAGGCGCAGATCGCGGCGAAACCAAATAATCAAAGCCTGTGTCATGCCACCCTTACCTTTGTTAAGGTTTACGATGGGGCGGGGATGTTGGATCACCAAACCCCCGCAATTAAACCAAGTTTCAGCCTTTGGATAGCACCACATCCAGCGCCTTGATCGCGCGGTCGATATCTTCGTGGGATGTGTAATGCACTGCAGACAGGCGCAAAACACCCTGCGCGCGGTCAATGCCCATCGCCTCAATCGGGCGCACGGCGTAGAAATCGCCGCCCGATGCTGCAATGCCGTGATCGGCCAGCGCCTCCGCAACAGGCGCCGCCGCATAGTCAAGCGCCACAGCAAGGGTCGGCGCGCGATCTTCAGCATTTCGCGGGCCAAGCAAACGCAGATCATTGCGCGCGGCAAGATATTCCAATAGCGGGGCCATCATTTGCACTTCTGCGCGGCGCATCAAATCATGCACCATGCGCCCGCGCGCCGCCGCATCGGGATTTGGGCCAAAATGATGATCATGCAGCGCATCGATATAATCGGCAATCCCTGCACAGGCAGCGATTTGCGCATGATCTGGCCCTGCAGGGGTAAGACGCTTGTACAAAGTGCCCGCATTAAAATAATGCCCCTGCGCAGGAAGTTCTGCTGCAAATTCGGCACGGGTCAGCATGATGCCCTGATGCGGGCCATAGGTTTTATAGCTTGAGAATAGATAAACATCTACGCCAATTGCTGCAAAATCAGGCAGGCCATGCGGGGCAAAAGCCACGCCATCTACCACGCTGCGCGCGCCGTGCTTGCGGGCAAGGGCGGCAATTTCCGCAACATCGTTAATCTGCGCCACCACATTGCTGCAATGGGGAAAGGCCACCAGCTTTACCCGCCCGTCCGCTAGCAGCGCGCGCAAATCAGCCAAATCAAGCCGCCCTGTTTGTGGATCTATTTTCCATTCGCGCACCTCGATGCCTTCATCGACCAGCCTGCGCCATGCACCAGAATTGGCCTCATGGTCTTGGTTGGTGACCACAATCGCGCACGATTGTCCGCGCAGCCACATCCGCACGGCATTTGCCAAAACATAGGTATTGGCGCTGGTCGATGGGCCAAAAGACAGCTCTTCGGGCGTCATATTCATCAGCGCAGCCAGCCGCGCGCGCGCCGCGTCCATCTCTTCGCCGCCCGCGCGGCTGGCAGGATAGGCCGCATAGGGCTGCACTTTGCGCGTGGTGTAAAAGCGGTGCAAACGATCGGTTACTGCGCGGGCAGGATATGACCCGCCCGCATTTTCAAAGAACGCATAATCGCGCGTGCTGCCCCCATCAAAGGCCGCAAACTGCGCCCGCACAAATCCCATATCCATATCGCGCATCATCGCCCCCTGATTCCCTGCCGACCAAAGAACCAGCCCAAACCGCACAGTTCAATGACCATCTGCGTGCTTGCCTAAAAATTAAGCAACTCCCTTGAGTTTCTGCTTGCAAATACCCCTTTGGCTGGCAATTCTTGCCAATACCTTGCCTGACGTGCGACCCTACCCTACATGAAAACCGCATATTTTCTAACAGTGGAGCAAACAATGAATAAAAGCCTATATATTGCAGCATCCGCCCTTGCTTTGGGCGCGGCCACCTCGGCCCATGCTGCCGACCCGGAACTGATCGTTTTCGATTGGGCTGGATTTGAAGTTCAAGCCTTGATCGAGCCTTTCGTGGCCACGCACGGCCAAATGCCCACCTACGCATTTTATGGCGACGAGGAAGAGGCTTTTACAAAAGTATCAACTGGCTTCAAGGCCGCCGTTGCCCACCCATGCAGCCAAATGGTGCGCAAATACCGCGACAAAGGCCTGATCGAGCCGTGGGATGTCAGCCGCATTCCAGAATTTGCCAATATCGCCCCGCGCTTCTTGGAAAGCACCGATATCAAGGACGCTGAAGGCGTTTGGTATATTCCAACAGACTACGCCTATACCGCCATTGCCTACAACACCGAAGAAGTCACGCCCGAACAGGTCGCCTCGCTGAACGTTTTCATCGATCCTGCCTTCGCTGGCCGCACCTCACTGCCAGACACAGTTGACGATTCTTGGGCGCTGGCCTTTTTGGCAACTGGCGTAACCGATTGGACCCAAGTAACGGACGAGCAGTTCGCTGCCGCCGCCGCATGGCTGCGAGAGGCACATGCCAATGTGCGCACTTATTGGGCCGACCCTGCCGAAAACGCCCAGTTGATGAAAACGGGCGAAGTAGTGGTGTCTTGGTCATGGAATGACGGCGTGGCGGCCATGCGCGCAGAAGGCGTGCCTGTTGCCTTTAACCGCACCCCCGCCGAAGGCGCTTCGAACTGGTTCTGCGGCTATGTCAATTTCAAAGACGCACCTGGTTCTGAAGACAAAGTCTATGATTTCATCAACGCATGGCTGGATCACGGCAGCGCCAAGGGGCTTTTGGAAAACTTTGGTTATGCCCATTCCAACGATGCCGCGATGAAGGAAATCACTCTCGAAGAGATGAAGGCCGCGGATGTTGATCCTGTTGAGGGCAAGATGCTGGCACAGGTTCCGCTAAACCCTGAATTCCGCGAAAAGCTGACGGCCGAATTTGAACTGATCAAATCGGGCTTCTAATCGCAAAACAAACCCAAACGCGCCCAAGGGAAACTTTGGGCGCGTTTTCTTTTGCCCAAGCCTTGCGCAAGCCCGCCTACGGGCCTATATCGAGGTCGTGAAGGGAAACCTAATCTATGGCGATAAACGCACCCGTAATACACGGCTCGGACCCGGGGGCGGTACCCGGCGACTCCACCAATATTCCCTTTCATTTGGGGCGTGTGGGGTCGAAATAGGATCGACGAACGTCTAAAGGGGCCAGCTTTCGCTCGGTGAGCCAC
>CAMAXX010000047.1 GCA_945862435.1 Pseudorhodobacter antarcticus | reverse complement strand
CCATCAGGCACTGGTGCTTTGAGCTTGATCACCCGCCCCAATCTGCCCCGCTGCGCCGCATCAAAAAAGATTTGGTTCAGCGCACTTTGCTCCATCTGCAGTGTCTTAACCGCTGGCCTACGCTTGGCGTTGTTCGTGGTCTTGGTCTTCGCATCACGCCGTTTGGGATTGTATGCTTGCAGACGCTGCCCACGATCAGTGTCCCAATAGTTAATGCGCCAATCCCAATAGCCCTCCTGAACCTGAAGCGTGAGTTCATTCAGCCGCATGCTGGTGCCGTCTGGATGACTAAAGTAGGGCTTGAAGTAACGGGCTGCATATTTCTCATGCCAGCTTTGCCGTTCCGCCTTCCAACGCCCATTCTTCAGATTGCGCTCAAACCAATCCTGCCAGTGCTGCTCAAACGTGTATTCTTTCAAACTATGTCCAAGACGCTTTGCCTGCTGCAGTCTCAGCAACTCGCTTTTGGCAAACTCATATGCATCTTCGTAAATGGTCAGCTTGGTGCTTTTGGTCACATACCCCGCATGACCCGCAATCTTGAGGCGCATATACCAAGTGGCGGGACGATGGGATTGTGAACTGGGCACAGCCACGGCGAGATTGCGCTGGAACAGCACTAGTGCCCCGCCAAAATGCTCAACCTTGTTTTCGTAGTAGGCCATTTGAGACCCTCAGAGCAGGTGAAAACGCTACGATACTGCTATTTCCGCTAACCTAACCTGTCAACAAACATTGGCAAATGCTAACGTTCTGCTACCCAATAAAAAAGCCCCGCATTTCTGCAGGGCTTTGTTTTCGTTGTATTTTTTGGTAGTGTCGCTTAGCGCTTAGAGAACTGGAAGCTCTTACGCGCCTTGGCCTTGCCGTATTTCTTACGTTCCACAACGCGGCTGTCGCGGGTCAAGAAGCCTGCGGCCTTCAGCGCGGGGCGAAGCGAGGGCTCATATAGCTGCAGCGCTTTGGACACGCCGTGTTTCACAGCGCCCGCTTGGCCCGACAGACCGCCGCCAGCAACCGTTGCGAACACATCAAACTGGCCTTCGACATTGGCCACGGTGAAGGGCTGGCGCAAAATCATTTGCAGCACGGGGCGCGCGAAATAAGCGGCCATTTCTTTGCCGTTCACAACCACTTTGCCATTGCCAGGCTTGATCCAAACGCGAGCGACCGCGTTTTTACGCTTGCCCGTGGCATAAGCGCGGCCCAATTTGTCGCGCACAGGGACGCGGACAATGGCAGCGGGGACTGGGGCGGCGGTGCCGACGGCGGATTTCAGATCATCCAAAGATTTGATGTCGGACATTATGCGCTCCGCGTGTTTTTAGGGTTCAGGGCGGCCACATCCAGCGTGGTGGGCTGCTGCGCTTCGTGCGGGTGCGCGGCCCCCGCGTAAACGCGCAGGTTGGTCATTTGCTGGCGGCCAAGGCGATTGCGGGTAATCATCCGCTCGACAGCCTTAACAACCACACGCTCGGGATGCGCGCCTTCCAAGATTTGCTTGGCGGTGCGCTGTTTGATCCCGCCGGGGTGGCCGGTGTGCCAGAAATAAATCTTATCATTGCGCTTGTTGCCCGTCATCTGCACCTTGTCGGCGTTGATGATGATCACATTGTCGCCCATATCCATGTGCGGTGTGAAGGTGGGCTTGTTTTTGCCGCGCAGGATATTGGCTACGATGGTAGCAAGACGGCCCAGAACGATGCCTTCGGCGTCGATCAGGATCCATTTCTTGTCAATATCCGCAGGCGTTGCGGTAAAGGTTTTCATATTTGGCCTATGGATGATGGGCAAAGGACAGCCTTTGCATTTCAGATCACCGCTTATCGCGCAGAGGGCGCAGTTGGTCAAGTGAAGCAAGCAGCAATAGTTTTGTTTCTTTTCAATGATTTACTTATTGCGGTATTTAAATACCCCAATCAGCGAAGCTTTGGCGGTGCGTTTTTGTCCATGCCAGGTGCGCGCGGGGCTGGGGCAGGCTCTGCCAAAACGGGGGCATTAGGCAGCGCAATGGGCAGGCCTTGGGCGCGCAGGGCATCGTTGGTGCGGCCGGGCGGCGGAAAGATCACGTCTAGGGCCGCTGCCTCTAGGCCCGAAAAGGCAAGCGCCTCGGCCATGGCGCGTGCAAGAGGCGCCTCGCTGGCGGAGGCTGCGCCGAAAAACGCCAAAACATGCGCCTGCGCCCCGCTTTGATAAGCAACGCGGCCCAGAACGGCGGCCTCGGCCAGCCCACCTGCCCCTGCCAGCCCGCGCGACAAGGCCGCAAGCACGCCTTCGGGGGCTGTTCCCAGCGGCAAAACTTGGGTGATTTGCGCCGCCTGCTGCTGCGGGGCCACGGCCAGCATGTCTGCCAGCCAGACCATAGCATCGTGCGGTAGCACCATTTCGCTGGCAGACCCCGCGCCAAAGTTTAAACCCAAATCCAGCCCGCTTTGCCCTGCGATCAACCCAGCCAAAACCCGCCCCGGCAGTTGCGCATAGGGCAGTGCGCCCTGCCCTTGCGCCGCCGCCCATGCGGCCAAGCGGTCTTCGCTGTCAAAGGCAAGAATCATCGCGCCCGAGGGCAGATCAAAGGTCATCGGCGACAAGTCTTCGCTTGCTGCTTCGGCTTGCAGCAACAGGGTTAGTGGAGTTTCGGCAAAAAGGTGGTAAAACTGCAAGCGCGCCGCCTCGCTATTTGGCATCGCAGCGGCGGCTTGATCTAGGGCGCTGTCATCAGGGGTGGATAATATGTTCATGGGTTGGCTTTAAGCAAAAACCCTGCGCCTGCCAATCCCCAAATAGACCTGCAGCCATTGGTTGCAAGGCGCAGCTATTCTATATACTGTAGCCAAAGGAAGGTAGACCACAGCATGTATCGCGTATCCCCCTTTATGCAGCGCTTTGCCATAAGCCTTTGTTTGGGCGTGGCGCTGGCTACGCTGTGGGTGAACATTGCCCCTGCCAGTTATTATGACATGATCGAATGGCGCATGTCGGATCTTGATTGGATTGAGCCGCTGTTTCCCGCGCCCCCCAGTCTGACACCGCTGAACCTTGTCGCCGAGGTGCTGATCCCACTATTTATGTTCTTAATTGGCAAGGAATTATGGGAGGCGATCGTGCTAGAGCGCGGCGGTCTTTCAGGGCGGGCCGCCATTTTGCCGCTTGCAGGCGCGCTGGGGGCGGCGTTTGCGGCAGTGCTGATTTGGCAGGTTTTGGCAATTTGGATCGATCCAAACGTGGAAACGCTGCTGCGCACGGGCTGGCCTATGCCTATTGGCGGCGATGTGGTGCTGGTCTATCTGTTTGGCCGCCTAACTTTTACCCGCACTTCAAATGCGCTGCGCCTGGTGCTGCTGGTAATGATCGCGCTGGAGATGATGGGCCTAATTTTACTGGGCCTGACCCACCCGAATGGCGGGCTTTTGCGGCTGACTTGGCTATTGCTGCCCCTGCTGACTGCACTTATTCTGTGGCGCTTGCACGGGCGTCCTAGCCAGACCGCGCTAGACGGGCGCGCGCCAGACGGGCGGGCGCCAGACGGGCGCGCGGGATCCGAGCGCGCGCGCCGCTGTGCTACGCGTCTGTGGCCCTATATTCTGGCGGGGATCATTTCCTATGTGGGTGTCATTGCAGCGGGCCTTCCGGGCGCGCTTGGGCTGCTTCCGATTATCCCTGCTATTGCCCACGCGAGCCGCAGTTTTGGCCTGTTTGCCGAGGCAGAAGAGCTGCTGACCGATCCGCTGAACCGCCTTGCCCATGCGCTGATTTGGCCGATCACAGGGATCTTATTCATCTTTGGTCTGACGCGCGGCGGTATCGATCTGGCAGCGTTTGCCCCGCCCACGATTATGGTCTTGGCCGCCTATTGGGTGGGAAAACCGCTGGGATTTTTGGCGGCAACGGCGCTGGCGCTGCGCTTTGGCGGGGCAAAATTGCCACAAGATTGCACATCCGCGGCCTTGGTGCGGGTGGCGCTGCTGCTGGGCATTGGCTTTACAGTGCCCGTGCTGGCACTGGATACAGCGCTGGATGGCGGCGAAGTGGCCGAGGCCGCCCGCCTTGGCCTTGTCGTAAGTTTCGCGATGGGTGCGATCACCCTAATTTTACCGCGCCGTTAGCCAAAAAATTCACCCCGCCTTTACCATTATTTGTTATGGATAAAGAAACAATCTAAGATTTAGCCATAAATCCGCCCCAAACGCATGAGATGCACAGATCAATAAAACACCCAAGCCCGATGGCACTTGTGCCAAGGTGGTGCGCGACCCACATGTCAGGGATGGCAAAGACAGAAGTTTGCGGCCCCAAGGGGCCTTTGGCAGGGCAAGATGATTGCGTTTGAAAACGTCAGCAAATCTTTCTGGACAGGGCAGACCCGCAAGGTGATTCTGGATCGTGCATCGTTCACAGTGGATGTTGGCAATTCGATGGGGATATTGGCCAAAAACGGCACGGGCAAGACCACATTGATTAACATGATGGCGGGCCTTGAAAAACCGGACGAGGGGAAAATCACCCGCACGTCGCGCATTTCGTTTCCGCTGGGCTTTATGGGCGGGGTCATCAATAAACACACCGCCACCGAAAATGCCCGCTATATCGCGCGGCTTTACGGGCTTGATCCCGACTATATCGAAAGCTTTTGTCGCTGGCTGACGGATATTGACGAATATTTCGATATGCCCGTTGGCGTCTATTCGTCGGGGATGCGCGCGCGGTTTTCGTTTTCGCTGATGCTGGCGCTGGAATTTGATATATACCTGATTGATGAAGGCATGCCGCAAACTTCGGACGTGACGTTTAACAAACGCGCGGGCGAGGTGCTGCGTCAGCGGCTGTCGAATGCTACGGTGATTGTGGTGTCGCACCAAGCGTCAACACTTGAAAAGTTCTGCAACTCGGCGGCAGTTTTGAAAAACGGCCAACTTTACATGTTTGAAACCCTAGAAGAGGCAAAGCAGCTTTATGACTATGAAGCTCGTCGCTAATCGGTTCCGCACCCGCAAACCAGACGCGCCCGCCCCCCAAGCGGCGCAACCCTTACGCTCCGTGCAAATGCAAGCAGCAGCGCCGCAACTTGCCCCGCCGCAAGGCGCGGCATTGGGGCGGATCCAGCCCATGCAAATGCCCGCCCCCGGCGGGCAGATGCCCAATCGTGGCCCCAAAGTGCCCACTGGGCAGATTTTTTCGGAGCCCAGCGATGGGTTTGGTGATATGAATTTTGCCACAGCGCGCGGGCCAAGCACCGCCGCGCCTGCGCCAGCCAATGGTCAAATGGCTGGCCTTGCGCCCATGCCCAGCCCAGGTGATGATATTGACGCCATACGCCGTGAAGGGCTGACAGGGCGGCAACTGCGCATGGCCCGCCGTCTTGCCCAAAAGCATAACCTGCCTGCAACATCCGATTTTGATGCGGTGCGCCTTCTGCGCAAAGCGGGCATTGATCCTTTCCAAACCAATTCCGCGCTAGAGGTGGTGTCGGGCGGTGATCTGCCAGGCGGTGCATCGCAATCGCGCGAACTTGCGCTGTCGGGCGGGGTGAAACTGCCGCAAACTCTTAAATCTGCGGGCCTGCCATCGGTCGAAGACCGCGCCGCCGAGGCGCATATTGCCGAAGTGTCGCGCATCCAGCGCGATATCGTGCGCCGCCGCCGTGCCAAAACCATCCAACTGATTGCGCGGATGGGAGTTTTTGTGGGCCTGCCAACGCTGCTGGCAGGGCTTTACTTCTACACAATCGCCACGCCGTTTTATTCAACCAAGACCGAATTTGTGATCCAACAGGCCGAGGCGGCTGGCGGCGGGGCGGGCGGATTGTCGGGGCTGATGCGCGGCTCACCCATGGCCAACACAACTGATTCCGTCACCGTGCAGGGCTATTTGCAAAGCCAAGACGCGATGGTGCGGCTGGACGAAGATAACGGCTTTCGCCAGCATTATTCCGACCCAAATATCGACCGTTTGCAACGCCTAGCCCCAGATGCCAGCAACACGCAAACCTATAAGAAATACCGTAAAAACGTCAAAATCTCGTATGATCCCACCGAAGGGATCATCAAGATGGAGGTGATTTCCGCAGACCCGCAGGTTGCGGTTGATATCTCGAAATCGCTGATTAAATACGCAGAAGAGCAGGTCGATCAAATGACCTTGCGCGCGCGCACCGACCAAATGGCAGGGGCCGAAGAAAGCTATCTTGAAGCAGAGAAAAACCTTGCCGCTGCGAATGAAAAAGTTGTGCAGTTGCAAGAAAAATACAAAGTTCTGTCATCGGATGTCGAAATAGGGCTGATTACCAGCCAGATCGGCGCGCTGGATGCGCAATTGACGCAAGATCGGCTGTCTTTGGCGCAAATGGAAAGCAACGCGACCCCCAACCTTGCACGGATGGAGCCGCTAAAACGCCGTATCGTTACACTAGAGGCCGAAATTGCCAGCTTGCGGTCGAAACTGACAGAAGATTCGATTGATGGATTGTCGATTGCGCGGGTGCAGTCTGAACTGCTGGTCGCGCAGGCCGATGTTGAAACCCGCCGCCTGCTGCTGGCGCAATCGTTGCAAGCCACAGAAATGGCGCGCACTGCAGCCAACCGCCAAACGCGGTATTTGTCGATCTCGGTCAACCCGATTGCCGCCGATGAAGCCGCATTTCCGCGCGCCTTTGAAAATACGTTAGTGGTGCTGCTGATTTTCGCAGGGATTTATCTGATGCTGTCGATGACAGCCGCCGTGCTGCGCGAGCAGGTTGCGTCGTGATACCCAGTGTGATGCGCGATGTCGCAGTGGGCGATTTGACGCTGGGTAATCATCGCCCTTTGGCGGTGATTGCAGGGCCCTGCCAGTTGCAAAGTTTGGATCATGCGCAAATGATTGCAGGACATATGTCCGAAATCTGTGCGCGCACGCAAACACCCTATATTTTCAAGGCAAGTTTCGATAAGGCAAACAGGTCCAGCCTGTCGGGACAGCGCGGTTTGGGAATGCAGGCGGGCCTTGATATTCTGGCGGGCGTGCGCGCCATGGGCATTCCAGTTTTGACAGATATTCACGAAGCCGCCCAAGCGGCCGAGGCCGCCCATGTTGTGAATGTTCTCCAAATTCCGGCGCTTTTATGCCGCCAGACTGATCTTTTGCTGGCCGCAGGGCACACGGGTTGCGTGGTGAATGTCAAGAAAGGGCAGTTCTTGGCCCCTTGGGACATGGGCAATGTGGCGGGTAAAATCGCCAGTACGGGCAATGAAAACATTCTGCTGACCGAAAGAGGAACCTCTTTTGGTTACAACAGCTTGGTCACCGATATGCGCGCTTTGCCGATTATGGCGCAGACGGGTTATCCTGTGATTATGGACGCAACCCACGCCGTGCAAACCCCCACCAGCCAAGGCAGTTCCAGCGGCGGGCAGCGCGAATTTGCCCCCATTTTGGCCCGCGCGGCGGTGGCCGTGGGTGTTGCAGGCGTGTTCATTGAAACCCACGAAGACCCCGATACAGCGCCATCGGATGGGCCCTGCATGGTAAAACTGTCTGATATGTCTGCCCTGGTGGGCCAGCTTGTGGCGATTGATCGGCTGATTAAGGGGCTTTAGCGGGCTTTAGGCCGCTTGGCCCGCCGCCCAGCCCGATGACCACGCCCATTGAAAATTATACCCGCCAAGCCAGCCTGTGATATCTACAACCTCGCCCACGAAATACAGCCCCTTATGGGCCTTTGATTGCATCGTGCGGCCGTCCAGCCCGTCTGTATCCACCCCGCCTAGCGTGACCTCGGCCGTCCGGTACCCTTCGGTTCCCACGGGGCGCAACTGCCAATTTTGCAGCATTTCGGCCAGCCGCTGTAAATCGGCGCGCGGAATTTCGGCCAATGGTTTTTGGGTGGAGAGCTGCCCCGCAAAATGTTCAGCCAACCGTGCAGGAACTATCTGCGCCAAGGCACGCCCCAGCCCTGCCCGCCCATTTTGCGACTTAGATCGTTCCAAATCGGCCAGTACCCCGCCAATACTTGCTGCAAACTGCGGCGCAAGGTTTACGGCAATCGCCGCGCCCTCGCGCCAATAACTGCTGATTTGCAACATGGCTGGGCCTGATAAACCGCGATGGGTCATCAGCATCGCCTCATCAAAGTGCCCCTGCCCGCAGACCACTCGCACGGGCAGCGCAAGCCCTGCCAGCGGCGCGATCCATTCCAAATCCTGCGGACCAAAGGTGAATGGCACCAACGCTGGCCGCGTTTCGGTCACTGACAGCCCAAACTGCGCGGCAATTTGGTACCCCAAGCCCGTCGCCCCCATTTTTGGAATAGATTTACCCCCCGTGGCAACAATCAGCGCCTGCGCACGCACAGGCCCGCTGGACAACTGCACCTCATAACCACCCATCGCCTGCGCCACGCCCTGCACAGCCGTATTCAGCCGCAGCATCCCCCCCGCCGCTGCCAAATCATCCAGCAGCATCGCGACCACCTGTTTGGCCGAACCATCACAGAACAGTTGTCCAAGCGTCTTTTCATGCCAAGCAATCCCTGCGCAATCCATGCGGGCGATAAAATCCCATTGGGTAAAGCGTTTCAGCGCCGACAGGGCAAAGCGCGGATTGCGCCCTAAAAACCGATCAACGGCGATGTTCAAATTGGTAAAATTGCACCGCCCCCCGCCCGAGATGCGAATTTTCTCGCCCGCAGCAACAGCGTGATCGACCACCAGCACGCGCCGCCCGCGCCGCGCCGCCTCGATCCCCGCCATCAGGCCCGCAGCTCCCGCGCCCAAAACTATAACATCCACCTGTTCCATGCGCCTTCTATCGGGCATTACGAAGGGATCCCGCAAGCCTTAAACTTTTCACAAATTCCAACCTTCCCCCCCAAAAACCCCTTGCAGCCCCAGCGCCCCTTGGTTAAACACCGCCGCAGTTGGGGCGTCGCCAAGCGGTAAGGCATCGGTTTTTGGTACCGACATACCCAGGTTCGAATCCTGGCGCCCCAGCCAACTTTTACTTCACAACGTCCAAAGAAACTCCGAACCACGCCGTGACCAAAACCTAAATTTTGGCCTGCGCGGTTTTCGCATATTTATTTTGGAAATTTGGCGCACCCGAAGGGATTCGAACCCCTGACCTCTGCCTTCGGAGGGCAGCGCTCTATCCAGCTGAGCTACGGATGCATCTGAGATTGCTATAGGGCAAAGCCTGCCAGCGGGCAAGCCTTAGCGGGCGGCGCCTAGCCCAAAAGATCGTGGCAGAGCTCTAGCCCCGAAATCAGCGCATCTACTTCGGCCCGCGTGTTATACATCGCAAAACTGGCGCGGGCAGAGGCTGTAAGGCCAAGGTGCTGCATCAGTGGCATGGCGCAATGCGCGCCCGCCCGCACCGCAATGCCGCGTTTATCCAAAATGGTAGATATATCATGCGGATGCGCGCCGTTCATTACAAAAGAAAATATCGCCCCCTTGCTGGCTGAATTACCCTGAACGGAAATCCAGTTTAGCCCCGCCAGCCGCTGGGCGGCATAATCGCGCAAGTCCCGCTCGTGCGCTGCGATATTGGCCATGCCGACGCATGTCATATAATCCAGCGCCACGCCAAGGCCGATTTGCTGCACAATTCCTGGCGTTCCCGACTCGAACTTCATGGGCGGGGTGTTGTAGGTCACAGTCTCGCGCGTGACGGTATCAATCATATCGCCGCCGCCCATAAAGGGAGCCATTTCGGCCTGCCTTTCGGGCGAGATATAGATCGCGCCGCTGCCGGATGGGCCATATAGTTTATGCCCAGTAATGGCGTAAAAATCACAGCCCAAGGCCTGCACATCTACTGGCATATGCACGGCGGCCTGTGATCCATCGACCAGCACAGGCACGCCCTGCGCGCGGGCCCCTGCGCAAATGGCCGCCACATCTACCACTGTGCCCAGCACATTGGACATATGGGTAATTGCAATCAGTTTCGTGCGCGGTGTGATCGCATCCAGCACCGCCTGCGGGTCTAGATCGCCATTGCCGTCCACATCCACCCATTTCAGCACCACGCCCTGCGCGCGCAGAAAATGCCACGGCACGATATTGGCGTGATGTTCCATAATGGACAGGATAATCTCATCCCCCGCCGTCAGGCGCGGCCGTGCCCAAGCATAGGAGATCAGGTTCAACGCCTCGGTCGTGCCAGATGTGAAGACGATATGCTGATCGGATGCGGCGTTCAGAAAGCGCGCGATTGTGCTGCGGGCGGCCTCGTACCGTTCCGTGGATATAGTAGAAAGCGTGTGCAAGCCCCTGTGAACATTGGCATATTCCTGCGCGTAGCCGCGCGTTATGGCGTCAATAACCACTTGGGGTTTTTGCGCCGATGCGCCGTTGTCCAGATAAACCAGCGGCTTGCCGTTCACTTTCCGCGACAAAATTGGAAAATCGGCGCGAATTTCGGCGACGTCCAGCATTTAAACCTCCATTGGCCCGATAAATAGGGCAGCCAGCACCGCAAGCGCCAAGATCAGCGCGAAACCAGTGACAAGAATGCAAAAGAACACTTTGATTGCAGAGAGAAATCCATGCATTTCAGCGATAAAGTGTGACACCAGATAAAATGTAAGTACCAAGCCCACCAAGGCCAGCAGTGCCGACAAAGGTGGCAGAATGAACAGCAGCATCACCTGAACGATTTGCACGATCAGAATGATAAACTCGGCCCAGGCCAGCAGGGCTATGGCCTGTGGCAGCGTGCCAAAACCGCCAAACCAGCGCCCGACATAGGCCATGGCACCTGCGGCCAGAAACAGGCCGAAGGTTTGCAATCCCACCCACTGCAAGGGCGAGAATTGCGCGCCCATCACATCGCCCGCCCCCATGCGCGCAGCCATGATTGACACCATTGCCGCCACAAGGCCCGTCAGCAGCGCCACAATTACCAAAGCTAACGTCGCCGTGTTCAAAGGCAAGTTTAGCGCTAGAATGCGCCGTGCCCCCGCGCGCGGATCTTGCACTGTGGCCAACGCTTGCGCCCAAAGGCTGGCAAAATCAAACTGCATCATTATCCCCTTTGTTGACTTCGACCAAAGCCAGCGCCCAAAAGACCACAAAGGCTGTCAAAGCAAAAATGCCCATCAAAAACGATTGCATCCCCAGCCCCAGAACTCCCGCAACCAAACCTTGCAACAACATCAAGGGTGAAGCTGCAACCAGCGAGTAAAACAGCGCCAGCCGCGCGCCGTACCATGTGCTGCGCGCGCCCAAAGCGCGGGCAACCACATGGCTGATGGCGGCCAATGCATAGGCAACGGGCAGGAAAATCAACATGCCATAGGCCAGCCCTAAAAGCTGCGCCGGCAGCAGCATTTCGGGATTTTCCAGCGCAATCCGCGCCGCGCGTGGATACTGCGAAACAAAGGCTAAAATCAGGAAAACAAACAAAAATGTAAACACAAACGGTTCCGATCTCCCGCGCGAGAGATGCCTGCGCACGACCCTTCGGTGCCCCGTCCAAGATTGGCGCATATCGGCTGTTAGCGACATTTACAGCCTAGACCTTTGCAATACCGCCTCGACCTGAGCGCGCATGTCTTCGGCCAAATCAGGGCTGGAAATTTCCTCTACCGCCTCGGCCATAAAGGCCAAAACCAGCAGCGCCTGCGCCTGCGCGCGCGGAACTCCGCGCGATTGCAAATAGAACAGCGCGGTATCGTCAATCGCACCCGCGGTCGAGCCATGGCTGCATTTCACATCATCGGCGTAAATTTCCAATTCGGGCTTGGCCAGAAACTGGCTGTCGCCGTCCAACAGCAAGCTTTGCGAAATCTGATAGCCATCCGTTTTCTGTGCAGTTTGCCGCACCAAAATCTTGCCCTGAAACACTCCAACCGCGCCGTTTTTCAGCACGTTCTTATAAACTTGGCGGCTTTCACAAGCGCGGCCCTGATGGGTGATAAACACAGTGTCATCATGGTGATCAGGCCCGTCGGTCAGGCTTGCGCCCGCCACATGGGCCGACGCATGATCGCCCACGAGTTCGATGACCGCTTCATTGCGGATCAGCCGCCCATGCGCAGAAAGTGTAAAACTTTTCAGCGCGGCATTCGCATGCAGACAGGCAAATAAATGCGTCACCGCCAGCGCGGCATCATCGCTGGTTTGGCTGCGAATATGGTGCAAGGCGCTGCCCGTCGCCAGATCAGCCTCGATCACCAGATTGCCGCGCGCGCCAAGGCTGCCTTGTTCTAGAATCGTCACTTCGGCCCCGGCATCCAGCTTAATGCAATGATGCAAGATCACGTCAGACAAGTCCGCTTTGGCAACATAATTTAACAAAATCGGACGCGCGATCTTGCCCTTGATGTGCAGTATTACACCCTCTTGCGCCAAAGCGGTATTCAGCGCAGCAAAGGGGCGCGCCACGGGGGTTTGGCCGCGTTCTTCTAGGCTGCCATAGATATCTTGGGCAAAATGCAGGTCGGTGTTTGCGTTTGAGAGTAGCGCGATTTTCCCGCCCAACAGCGCCAGATCACTGGATGCGGCGGCATCAAATACGCCATCGCAAAAGGTCAACACCAAAGGGTTGAGCTTGGCACCAAGTTGGCCCTGCGGGTGCTGCGCGCCAAGGTTTGGCACAGCCCCATTTAGCAAGTCTGGCGCGGTATAGCGCCAATATTCATCGCGGCTATGCGGCAGGCCGACAGCCTGCAATCGCGCCATTGCGCGCGCGCGGGCTGTCTGGGTAAAGCCCGCAAAGACAGGCAAATCTCCTCCCAACCGCACGGCCAAATCAGCGCGGTTTTTCTGCGGCGCGCTCATTACTCGACCTCGGCCAACAGATCGGCATAGCCGTTGTTTTCCACCTCAAGCGCCAGTTCCGGCCCGCCCGTTTTGATGATGCGGCCAGCGGCCATGATATGCACGACATCGGGCGTGATATGATCCAAAAGCCGTTGATAATGCGTAATAACTAGAAAAGAACGGCCCGCATCTCGCAGGGCGTTCACCCCTTCGGAGACCAGTTTCATCGCATCCACATCCAGCCCCGAATCTGTTTCATCCAAGATGCACATCTTAGGTTCCAACATGGCCATTTGCAAAATTTCGTTCCGCTTTTTTTCGCCGCCCGAAAAGCCCATATTAACAGGACGCTTCAGCATGTCAGCGTCAATTTTCAGTGTGTTGGCGCGCTCGCGCACCAGTTTCAGAAAATCGCCCGAAGAGATTTCCGCCTCACCGCGGGCCTTGCGCTGGGCATTCACAGCGGTGCGCAGAAAGGTCATGTTACCTACGCCTGGAATTTCGACGGGGTACTGAAACGCCAAAAATAGCCCCGCAGCAGCACGCGTCTCGGGTTCCATCTCCAGCAATTCTTCGCCTTGCAACAGCGCAGATCCCGCCGTTACCTCGTAGCCCTCACGCCCTGCCAGAACATAGGACAGGGTCGATTTGCCAGACCCGTTTGGCCCCATGATCGCATGGACTTCGCCAGACCCGATATGCAGGTTTACACCGCGCAAGATAACCTTATCTTCTTCTTGAAGTTTGACATGCAGGTTTTTGATTTCTAACATATTATTTATCCTAAGCTTATCTTACGTAGTTTGGAAAAAGCGCTGCACGATCCGTCCCAGCTTGTGCACGGGGATCGGCGTGGGCACCAAATCAAATTGCGCCATGCGGCCAAAATAGGCGCTGGGCGCAGCGAAATCCTGGGCCGCCTGATAGACAGGGCGTTCAAGATAATCATCAAATAGCACCCGCGTGGGGGCAGTGATGCTAAACAATGTCGTCAGAAAACAGGCCACGCGAAACCGCCCATCAATCAGCACAAGATCAGGATGAGAAAATTCCTTTGTGCGCCAAATTTTGGTGGGGTAATCGGGCCATTTGCGGAAATCATCGTCGTCCAGCGGGTGGCCCCATTCTTTGGTGGGGCCAATATCGCCGTGATGCAAATGCAGGTTGGCGGCGGGCGGGTGGGCTGCGAAATAGGCGCGCATTTTTTCCAGCCAAACCGCATCGGATTCAACCGAAAACACCGTTTTGCCGGCCATTTCGGCCGCCAAAACCGTGCTACCACCGCTGCCATACTCCAAAATCACCTTGGCCTGCGCAAAGGCCTCGTGCAGCGCTTGCGCCTCGACGAGCGGCAGGGTCAAATCTGGTCGGGCAAGGGTGTTGCTGGACATTACAACTGCCCTTGTCGGCTGTCTGCATCGATGCGCATCGATGCAGGCAG
>CAMAXX010000046.1 GCA_945862435.1 Pseudorhodobacter antarcticus | reverse complement strand
CTTTGTCAATCGCCAGCCCTTCGATCTGATGGAACATCGGGGTGTGGGTTTGGTCCATATCCATGCGGTACACACGGCCCGGCGCGATCACGCGAATAGGCGCGCCTTTTTCTGTCATCGCGCGAATTTGCACGGGGCTGGTGTGGGTGCGCAGCACATGCGGCGGGCGGTCGTCGCCATCTGCGCGGTGCATAAAAAACGTGTCATGTTCTTGCCGCGCGGGGTGTTCGGGCGGAATATTCAGCGCGTCAAAATTGTACCAATCGGTTTCCACCTGCGGCCCTTCGGCCACGGCAAAGCCCATATCGGCGAAAATCGCGGTCAACTCTTCCATCACTTGGGAAACGGGGTGGATCGTGCCCGTGCGGCGCGGGCGGGCGGGCATGGTCACATCCAACCATTCCGATTTTAACCGCGCATCCAGCGCGGCATCGCCCAGTGCCGCCTTTTTGGCACGCAGGGCGCTGTCAATTTCATCGCGCAGAACGTTCAGCGACGCCCCAGCCACTTTGCGCTCTTCAGGGTCCATCTTGCCCAGCGTGGCCATCAGGGCCGAAATCTCGCCCTTTTTGCCCAGCGCAGCAAGGCGCACCTCTTCCAGCGCGGCCTCATCACCTGCCGCCGCCGCTGCGCCCAAAAACTTTGCCCGAAGTGCAGATGTGTCCATAGCCAAAGCCCCCATATTTGCGGCGATTCCTAGCGAGGCGGGGGCAAAGGTGCAAGACTTAGAAAATCGACACGCGCCCGCGCACCTTTAGGATTTTGTCTGATGCCCCCACGCGGCCATGTTGCGAGGTTAACGCTACGGGCGGCTTTTTCAGCTCTTTCCGAATAATCACAAGGCTGTCGAAAAACTGAATGCCGCCAATTTGCGCGGCCAAGGGATGCAAGGGGAAACCTTCATCGTCCTCAGTATACCATGAATGCATCTTATCAATCAGGTCTTTGGCAAATTCGATGAAACTGCCAGGGGCTTTATGCCCGCCGCCGCCAAAACCTGGCCAATAGCTGGTATGGGTATCTTCTACGATATACAGCCCGCCATCCTTGAGCGCGTTCCACAGCGCGCGAAAGGACGTGATCTGCTGATCCATCTTGTGCCCGCCATCATCGACAATAATGTCAAACGGGCCTTTTTCCTGCGCCACCGATTGCAAAAACGGCACATCGGTTTGATCGCCGATACGAATATCAGTGCCCGGAATTTCCAACGCCTTGCAGGCGTGATCTATGTCCAAGAACGTCAGGCTGGACTGAGGCGCAAAGAAATCGCGCCACATACGCAGACTGCCGCCTTTATAAATGCCAATCTCTAGAAAACTGACCTTCTCACCCATCCACGCGGCAAGTTCGCGGTCGTAAACATCTAAATAATGATCCATCTTGAACAGCATTTTTTCGTCTGTTCGCGCAAGAAAGTGGCGAAAGTAATTGCCTGTGCCGAAATGCCGATTTCCTGACATGGATTGCCCCCAAAGTTGTCGCCACTTTGGCAAGGCACGGGGCAAAATACTAGAAGATTCAACTACCGCGATAGGTGGAATAGGCAAAGGGCGAAATCAGCAAAGGCACATGGTAATGCGCCGATGCATCAGGGATACCAAAGCGAATTGGGATTTGATCCAAAAACAATACCTCGCCCGCAGCTTGCCCCCCCGATACTTGCCCTGTGGCGCGCAGATAATCGCCCGCATGGAACAATAGCTCATATTGCCCAGCGGTCAGCGCCGCGCCCTCGAGCATTGGGCCAGCGGTGCGGCCATCGCTGTTCGTCACCACTTCGGCGATTTTTTTGTGGCTGTTGCCCGTCACGCGGTACAGCCAAATAACAACACCAACCGCAGGTTTGCCCCGCGCCGTATCCAGCACATGCGTTGTCAGTTTGCCCATCGCGCGCCCCCCTGTTCGGGGCAGCATAGCATTGCTGCCCGTGCAAAAACCACCCTTGCTGCGCACAGGTCTTTCTGGGTTTATTTGATAATGTTTTGTGGCATTCTGCCGTAAATTATCGCCAAAGGAGCAGCAATGCCACAGCCCCCCCGCTATCCGCGCGATTTTCATGGCCACGGAGAAAGCCCGCCCGATGCGGCATGGCCGAACGGGGCGCGTATCGCCATATCGCTTGTGCTGAATTATGAAGAGGGCGGCGAGAATAACATCCTGCACGGCGATGGGCAGTCAGAGGCGTTTTTGTCGGACATAGCAGGGGCCGCACCTTGGGCGAACATGCGCCATTGGAACATGGAATCAATCTATGATTACGGCGCGCGGGCAGGGTTCTGGCGGCTGCATCGCTTGTTCACCGGGCTAAACATTCCCGTCACTATCTTTGGCGTTGCCACCGCACTTGCGCGCAATCCTGAACAAGTGGTCGCAATGAAGACTGCGGGGTGGGAAATTGCCAGCCACGGGCTGAAATGGGTTGATAATCGCGATATGGCCGCAGATGTGGAACGTGCCCAGATTGGCGAGGCAATTCGCCTTCATACCGAAGTGGTAGGCGCGCCGCCGCGCGGTTGGTACACGGGGCGGTGCAGCGTCAATACGGTTGATTTGGTGTCCGAAACCGCCCAAATGGATTGGATTTCAGACACTTATGATGATGATCTGCCCTATTGGCGGCAGGTGGGGCAACGCGATCAGCTGATCATTCCCTACACGTTGGAAGCCAATGATATGCGCTTTGCCACCGCGCCTGGCTATATCGAGGGCGAGCAATTCTTTACCTATCTGAAAGATACATTTGACGTGCTGTATGCCGAAGGTCTGGCGGGGGCTGCTAAGATGTTTTCGGTGGGTTTGCATTGCCGTCTGATTGGGCGGCCTGGAAAAGTCGCGGGCTTGATGCGGTTTTTGGACTATGCCCGCGGGCACCAAGGCGTATGGTTTGCGCGGCGCGGCGATATTGCGCAGCATTGGGCAAAAACCCACCCGCCCAAGCGCTTTGAACGCCCCAGCCAGATGGATCGCGCGGCATTTGTAGCCCGATTTGGCGGAATCTTTGAACATTCGGCCTGGATTGCTGAACGTGCGTTCGATTTGGAACTTGGCCCTGCGCATGATACCGCCGTTGGCCTGCACAATGCCCTTGCCCGCATGTTCCGCAGTGCGTCACATGCCGAACGTTTGGGCGTGCTAAACGCGCACCCTGACCTTGCAGGCAAACTTGCAGCAGCAAAACGGCTGACGGCGGAATCAAGTGCCGAACAGGCCAGCGCCGCCTTGGACACCCTGACCGATACCGAGCGGGAAACCTTCACCCGCCTGAATACGGCCTATGTGCAAAAGCACGGCTTTCCCTTTATCATCGCGGTGCGCGACAATACTAAGGCAAGTATTCTGCACGCCTTTGAAACCCGCCTGAACAATGGTTCAGAAACTGAATTTGCCACCGCTTGCGCCCAAGTGGAACGCATCGCGCGGTTGCGCCTAAAGGACATTTTACCATGAGCAGTTATTACTCCCCCACGGGCGGCCTGCCCCCTCAAACCAGCCTAATGACAGGCCGCGCTATGTTCACCGAGGCGTTTGCCTTTATCCCCAAGGGCTGCTTTGCCGACATTGTCACCAGTTACTTGCCCCATTGGCAGGATACAAAACTTTGGCTGATTGCCCGCCCGATGACAGGCTTTTCTGAAACGTTCAGCCAATATGTGATGCAGGTTCAGGCAGGCGGCGGCAGCGATTTGCCCGATGCGGACATTGGCGCGGAGCATTTCCTATTTATGACAGATGGGGCAATGGAGATCACGATCAACGGCGCTCAGCACACCATGACTGCGGGCGGTTATGCCTTTATCCCCGCGGCTGCCAACTGGACGCTAAAGGCCACCAGAACCGCCCACTTTCACTGGATTCGCAAACGTTATGAGGCGGTTGATGGCATCGACATTCCCCCCCCCTTTGTCACGAATGAAAAGGATCACCCCCTGACCACAATGCCTGATACGAACGGCGTTTGGGGCACGACCCGCTTTGTTGACCCTGCCGATATTCGCTATGACGCGCATGTCAATATTGTCACCTTTCAACCAGGCGGCGTTATTCCGTTTGAAGAAACCCATGTGATGGAACACGGGCTTTTCGTGCTGGAAGGTAAGGCTGTGTACAAGCTGAACCAAACATGGGTCGAGGTAGAGGCGGGCGATTTTATGTGGCTGCGCGCCTATTGCCCGCAGGCCTGCTATGCCGCCGGGCCGGGGCCGTTTCGGTATTTGCTGTATAAAGATGTCAATCGCCACGCGGCCCTAAAAGGGGTATTTGGCAGATGATCCGCGCAAAGGCACTGAACGCATCTGTATTTGCCCCCTTTGGCGATGTGCTAGAGGTGGTCGGGCAGGCGCGGGTGATTAATGCGGGCCTATGCAATCGCTATCACGACCTCGCAAAATTGGATTTTTCAGATGGCCGCGTCGGCATTTCTATTTTTCAGGCCCAATGCCGCGCCCTGCCCTATCATTTCGATCTGATCGAGCGTCATCCGGGTGGCAGCCAAGCCTTTATTCCCATGTCGGATGACCCCTTTCTAGTGATCGTTGCGGCCGACAAACAGGCAAATCCGTTAGCATTTTTGACAAACGGCGCGCAGGGGATCAACCTGCATCGCGGCACATGGCATGGGGTCTTAACCCCGCTTTCGGGCGACGGTCTTTTCGCCGTGATCGACCGCATCGGCACTGGCGCTAATCTGGAAGAATACCGCCACGCCACAGGCTGGACAGTGGTTGGCGATTAAATCTGAGCTTGGCCATTAAATCTGAAAAATCGGCTGCATCAGGCGCGGGATCAGCGCGTTAAACCGCAATGGCGCATCTGTGACGGCCAAACAGATGCAATCTTCGTCGCCCATCGCTACTGGTGTATGCTCGTCCGCCTCGGTTGCAATTTCAATATCGCCGCGCGAAAATTGCTGCGCCTCGTCGCGGAAGGCGCCTTTCAGAACCAATGTCAGTTCCATACCGCGGTGGCCGTGGGCTGGCACAGCATGGCCCGCAGGAATATGCAAAAGGCGGGCCGATCCCCCCTTGCCGTTGGTTGGCAAAATCGCCTGCCGCACGCCCATGCCCAATTTGCGCCATTTGATCGCCGATAGATCTGTGCCGACATAATGTTGCAAAGGCGCAGGCAGCACGGGGTGCTTTGGCATTTTCTGGGCTGACGCGGGCGCTGGCATATCTAAGCGCGCCAGCGCGCGGGCCAGCGCATCATTAGACATTGGGGCCAAATCATCGCCGCGGTCCAAGATCGCGCCACCCATTGCCTCGTAGGCGGCCAGAGTTGCGCGGCAGTCGTCGCACAGCGAGATATGTGTTGCTACAGCAAGACTAAATGCCTCGGACAGGGTGCCAGCCGCATAGGCCATCAACAAATCATCGGTTAGGTGGTGCTTTATCGCCATGTTGTTTGCCTAATTCATATTCTGGCGCAGCCGCTCTAGGGCCAAGCGGATGCGCGATTTGATGGTTCCCAGCGGAAGCCCAGTTTGGGCAGCAATTTCGCTGTGTGACAGATCACCATAATAGGCGCGTTCAATCAGCGCGCGCTGGGGTTCTGGCAGGGTGGACAGGGCCGCGCTAAGGCGGCGGGTTTCCTCGGCGGTTTGGTAGATATCGGCCGCATCTGGTTCTTCGGACGCGCCCCAATCCAGATCTTCGGGTTCGGGGCGGCGGGCGCGGCGGAAATAGTCGATCCGCCGATTACGGGCGATGGTGAAAATCCACGTCGACAGGCTGGCGCGGGTGGGGTCGAACTGCGCAGATTTGTGCCAGACAGTTACCATGACATCTTGCGCCAATTCTTCGGCCAAGGCGGCATCAGAGCCTGATTTCATCAAGAACGCCTTTACGCGGGGCGCAAAATGCGAAAACACAACGCCATAGGCCGCGCGGTCGCCCTTGTCGCGCACCGAAAACATCAGACCAGCAAAATCAGGGCCTGCGCCCGTTTCTTGCCCTATGGCCACGCTGCTTATCTTATCCGCCAAGACCAAATACCCTTTGCACAAACCGTTAATCTCCCGCAGCAGTCGCTGCAAGAGCGTCTTTGTCGGCGTAAAGGCATTGTTCCAAGGATGCGCGTCAAGTAACATGTCCAATTTACGTTACACAATTGCGATTGGATCACTGGCCGCGAAGACAAATTCAAAGAATTTTGCAAATGCCGCATCTGATCCAAGACATCTCACCCATCGTATGCTTGTTAGAAACATCCGAACGCCAGAATTAGGACGATACATGCCCTTCGAAACTTCTTCCCGCCCGCCAAGACGTATTGCTATTATCGGTGGGGGTATCTCGGGCATGTCTGCCGCGCATTTTTTGGCAAATGGCAATGCTGTGGTGCTTTATGAAGGTGCGCCTTGTCTGGGCGGCCATGCCCGCACCGTGCTGGCGGGCAAGCGCGGCGATCAACCCGTGGACACAGGGTTTATCGTGTACAACCGCATCAACTACCCACATTTGGTTGCGCTCTTTGAAAAGCTGGCCGTGCCCGTGGTGGAAAGCAACATGAGCTTTGGCCTCTCGGCGCGTGGCGGGGCGCTGGAATATGCGCTGCACAGTTTGGACAGTCTTTTCGCCCAGCGCCGCAATATTTTTTCACCGTCGTATCTGCGGATGCTGCGGGATATTTTGTATTTTAACAAAAACGCTGCCCAAACCCTGCGCCATGGCATGACCATTGGCGGCCTGTTGGATGCTTTGGGCACGGGCTTGTATTTCCGCGACTATTACATCTTGCCGTTTTCTGGCGCGATTTGGTCAACCCCAACCAAGGGTATTTTGGATTTTCCGGCTGACGCTTTGGTCAAGTTCTTTCAAAACCACCACTTGATGCAACTGTCTGGCCAGCACCAATGGTATACCGTGCAGGGCGGATCGATCCAGTATGTGACCCGCCTGCAAGCCGAACTTGCGCGCCAAGGCGTTGAAATTCGCCTATCTACCCCTGTGCAGGGGGTACGGCGCGTGGATGACGGCGTTCAAGTGCAGGCCAAAAGCGGCGAGTGGGAACAGTTTGACGATGTGGTCATGGCATCTCATTCTGACCAATCCCTTGCCATGCTGTCCGATGCCACGCCAGCGGAACGTGCAGCATTGTCCGCAGTGCGCTATCAACCCAACGATATGGTGTTGCATGCCGACGATCGCATGATGCCCAAATCGCGCAAATGCTGGGCAAGCTGGTCTTATGTCGAAGGCAACAATGGCCCGCAGGACAAAATCGATCTGACCTATTGGATGAACTCGCTGCAGCCTATTCCAAAGGACGATCCGCTGTTTGTCACGCTGAACAGCACACAATCCATTCGGCAAGAGCTGATCTATGATCAGGAGACCTTTCATCACCCCGTGTATGATCTGGCCGCATTGGCAGCGCAGAAAACCATAGCCGCCGCCAATGGTACCGAAAACACTTGGTTTTGCGGGGCGTGGATGAAAAACGGCTTTCACGAAGATGGTATCGCCAGCGCATGGGATGTGGCGCAGGCCATGGCCGAACGTGATACAGCGCAGGTTGATGCATGACCGAATTGGCGCAAAATAATTTGGCGCCCCAGCATCTGCGTGGCCAAACCTATCACGGACGCAAAGGCGCTATTGCCAATGCCTTTCGCTATGGCATTGATTATGTTCTGATAAACCCTGAACGCGCGGCGCGCGGGCCGCTACTGTTTTCGCGAAATCGCGGCAATGTCACATCCGTGCAAGACCGCGATCATGGCGGCGCGCCAAAGGCTGGCACAGGGCTGGTATGGGTGCGGCAAGTTCTGGCCGCGCATGATTTGGCGATTACGGGTCAGATACTTTTGCTCACTCAGCCGCGCGTTTTGGGCCATGTGTTCAACCCTGTGTCATTCTGGCTGTGTTATGACGAGCAGGGCGCGCTGCGCGTGGTGATTGCCGAAGTGTCAAATACCTTTGGCGAGCGTCATTCTTACCTGTGCCACCGCGATGACCACGGCGCCATCACCCGCGAAGACCACCTGCGCGCCACGAAAATTTTCCATGTCTCGCCCTTTCAACCTGTGCAGGGCGGTTACGTGTTTCGCTTTGACCTGAGCGCCAAGAAAATCGGCATTTGGATTGATTATAGCGCGGGCCGCGATGGTGGGCTGATTGCAACGTTGACGGGGCATTTGGCCCCCCTGACCAGCCGTGGCATTTTGGGCATGATGCTGCGCCGCCCCTTTGGCGCGCGTCGGGTGGTTGCGCTGATCTATTGGCAGGCTTTGAAATTAAAGCTGAAAGGCGCGCAGTATAATTCGCTGCCGCCCGCGCCTGAAACCGAGGTATCTAAGTGATGCGCAGCCCATCTGCCAATGCGGGGCGCAGTCTGGTGCCTTGGCCGCTATTTGCCGCGATGATCGCAGCGGCGGGGCTGCCGATTTACATCCATGCGCCCAAGTTTTTTGTGGATGAATACGGTGTGTCATTGGCGGCACTTGGCGGGGTGCTGGCCCTGCTGCGGCTGATCGATGTGGTGCAAGACCCCGCGCTTGGTTGGCTGGCGCAGCGATTTCCTGCCCAGCGCGGCGCTATGGTGGCGGTGGCGGCAGCCCTGATGGCGGCTGCGATGCTGGGCCTATTTGCCTATGCGCCGCCCATCGCGCCGCTGCTATGGTTTGCTATCACTCTAACAGTGCTGTTTTCGGCCTATTCCTTTCTGACAATCGTTTTTTACGCCCAAGGCGTCGCGCGCGCCGAGGCGCTGGGTGCGGGCGGCCATGTGCGGCTGGCAGGCTGGCGCGAGACAGGCTCGCTGATTGGGGTCTGTATCGCCGCCACTGCGCCCACCCTGCTGGCCACGGGCTTTGCATCGCCCTTTGCGGCATTTGCGGTTGGCTTTGCGGGGCTGGCGCTGATTGCAACCCTCGCCATGCGCGGCGAATGGCGCGCGGCATCTGCGCCCAGCACCTTGCAACCCAGCATCATGGATATGTTCCGCCCCGCCCTGCGCGACCCAATCGCGCGCAATTTGTTGATCCTTGCGCTGGTCAATGCGGCGCCAGTGGCTGTGACATCGACCCTGTTTTTGTTCTTTATGGAAAGCAGGCTTGATCTGCCTGCTCTTGCTGGGGTGTATCTGCTGGCGTTTTTCTTGGCCGCAGCCCTAACCGCCCCGCTGTGGAGCCGCCTTGCCGCCCGTTACGGCGAGCGCCGCGTTTTGCTGGCGGGGATGGTTTTGTCTATCGCGTCGTTTCTTTGGGCAATCACTTTGGGCGCGGGCGATGGCGCGGCCTTTGCGTTGATCTGCCTTGCTTCTGGCGCCGCCTTGGGCGCGGATATGGTGTTACTACCTGCCCTGTTCGCCCGCCGCATGGCCGCAATTGGATCCGAGGCGGCAGGCTTTGGCCTGTGGTCGTTCGTCTCAAAACTCTCGCTTGCCCTTGCCGCTGCAACCTTGCTGCCTGCCCTTCAATGGGCGGGCTTTATGCCCAGCATTGCCAATTCGGACGGGGCATTGTGGGCGTTGTCACTGGCTTATGCTGGCCTGCCCTGCGCGCTGAAACTGATCGCACTGGCAATTCTGACCCGCATGACCCTTTCCCCTCAACCCCAAGCCGAAGGATCGCCTGCATGACCCCCTTCCTTTCTGCATTGCTGACACTGCTGGCGATCATCGCTGCGTATTTCGGCCTGCGCCGCATGATGGGCTTTTCCGCCCAGCGCCCCGCCGATTATGCAGCCCTGTCTCCGCGCTTTGACGTGCGCCAGCACCTGTCTGGCCCTATCGAATGCGAAGGGGTGATTTATGGGCCAATGGGCCGCGTTACCTCGCGGTTCGTCGCAACAATGCACGGCACTTGGGATGGCAACCGCGGCGTTCTGCGCGAACATTTCAGCTATGATTCGGGCGAAAACCAAAATCGCGAATGGCGGCTAACCATCGGCAATGATGGCAAATTGCGCGCCGAGGCCGATGATGTGGTGGGTGGGGGGACGGGCGAGGTTTCGGGGCCGACAGTTTACTTGAACTACGATATCAAACTGCCCGCATCGGCAGGGGGGCATGTTTTGGCTGTGCAAGATTGGATGTATCTGACCCAAAACGGCACCATCATCAACCGCAGCCAATTTCGCAAATTTGGCTTTAAGGTGGCTGAATTGGTGGCAACCCTACGCCCTGCCCGCATTGCCGAGCCTGCCGAATGAGCGTGGACTTTAGTGGGAAAACCTATTGGCTGGTTGGCGCATCCGAAGGATTGGGCCTTGCCCTTGCGCATCGCCTTGCAACCGCGGGGGCGAATGTTGTGATTTCTGCCCGCAATGCAGCCAAGTTGGATGAGGCCGCCGCAACCATACCCCGCGCCCGCGCTGTGGCGATGGATGTCGGCAACAGCGCCAGCGTAACCGCCGCCGCCGCCAAAGTGGGCAGCATAGATGGGATGGTGTTCTTGGCGGGCATTTATACGCCGATGACCGCGCAAAACTGGAACGCCGCCGAGGCCGAGGCGATGTGCGATATTAACTTTACAGGCTGCGCCCGCGTGGTCGGCGCGGTGCTGCCAGCGATGGTGGCGCGGGATGCGGGGCATGTGGTGATTACAGGATCACTATCAGGGTTTCGCGGATTGCCCGGGGCCATTGGCTATGCCGCTAGCAAAGCAGGTACGATGGTGCTGGCCGAATGTCTTTACGCCGATCTGCGCGACACGGGGGTGCGCGTTCAACTGGGTAGCCCCGGTTTCATCCGCACAAGGTTGACCGATAAGAACACTTTCAAAATGCCGTTCTTGATGACGCCAAGCGAGGCCGCCGAAGAAATGTTCACCCTGATGACATCAAACAAATTTAGCCGCAGCTTTCCTGCCGCTTTTGCCGCCTTTTTCCGCATTGGCAATTTCATGCCAAATTGGCTGTATTACCGCCTGTTCGCGCCAAAGTGATCAGGGCCTAAACCGATCCAACAACTTTTCCATGGGCGATCTTGTGTCCATTCGCGCCTGTGTGGCCTTTGGTTTTTCGTCAGTAACTCGCGCTGGCTTTTTCTCTTTTGGCGGGGCCATGCGCAGGGCGACTGCATTTAGAAATTTGGCGCTGTCACCGCCCGCCAAATGCGCCGCCCCGTCCGATATGCCTGTCATTAGATCATCCAGCCATACCTGATCTGCCTTGGCAAAATCGTGCAAAACATAGTCGGCCACGCGGTCTTTGTGGCCGGGGTGGCCAATGCCAAGGCGCACCCGCGCGTACCCCTCGCCCAGATGGGCGTGGATGGATCGCAGCCCGTTATGCCCTGCATGTCCGCCGCCAAACTTGGCCTTAATCTTGGCGGGGGGCAGGTCTAATTCGTCATGAAACACGGTGATGTCGGCAGCATCAATTTTGTGAAACGATGCCGCAGCCTGCACCGACTGACCTGACAGGTTCATAAAGGTTTCGGGCTTTAGCAGCAGCACCTTTTCGGCGCCAAGCCGCCCATCGCACACCTGCCCCTGAAAGGCGCGCTTCCACGGGCCAAAGCCGTGATCGGCACAAATGCGGTCAACCGCCATAAAGCCGATGTTGTGCCGATTGGCGGCATATTTTCCGCCCGGATTGCCAAGGCCGACGAACAGTTTCATCACGCGCCTTTCGGTCTGTGGGAGGCAATCCGCGCCGGGTCGGTGTCTAGGCGTGCAGCGCCGATCAGATCAAGACAATAAGGCACCGCGGCGAAAATCGCCTCTAGGCTGGTTGTAATCGCATTCGGGCTGCCCGGCAGGGTGACAATCAGGCAGCGTCCCCGCACCGCCGCCTCTTGCCGCGAAAGGATGGCCGTAGGCACAACCGCCAAATTCGCGCGCCGCATCGCCTCGCCAAAGCCTGCCATTTGCATCGGGGCCACATCGGCCAGTGCTTCGGGGGTTTGGTCGCGCGGCGCTGGCCCTGTGCCGCCCGTGGCCAAAATCAAATCTGCGCCCCAAATATCGGCCAAATCTATCAGCGCAGCGCCAACCTCGGCCCGCCCATCAGGGGTAATGCGGCGCATCACCTCAATCGGCGAAGTGATAACCTCGCGCAACCACGCCTCGGCCGCAGGGCCAGAGCGGTCGGCGTAAACCCCACTATGCGCGCGGTCGGATATGGTCAAAACGGCGATACGGGCCATGATCTGCCTTTAAATGAACTTGCCCCAAAGGCTTGCCCAATTTGACGCAGGGGCGCAAGATAGGCAAATGATAAACCCCGCACTTTCACATCTGGGCTGGACGCAAGACTTTCAAGCCGCGTGTCAGGCGGCGGCCCTTCCAAATGCCGCGCCGTACCGCATTGCAATGTTGCACAAATCGCGCGCCGAAGTGCTGGGCACGGATGGCCCCGCAAGCCTGATCTTTCCGCCTGACATGACATCGGCAGATGTTGCCGTGGGCGACTTTGTGCTGGCCGAGGCGGGGCGCATTTGCCACACATTGCCGCGCCATTCGCTGCTGCAGCGCCGCGCGGCGGGCACGGGGGTGGGTCTGCAACTGATCGCCGCCAATGTCGATGCAATGCTGATCGTCACCGCCTGCGGGTTAGAATTTAGCGCCGCACGAGTTGAGCGGTACTTGGTGCTGGCCCATGCAAGTGGGACTGCCCCCGTGATCGTGCTGACCAAGGCCGATGTGATTGATCCTGAACCATTTATTGCGCAGGCCACCAGCGTGGCGGGCGGCGCAAGAGTTTTGGCGCTGAACGCCAAAACAGGGGCTAATGCCCTGCTGCCCTATATTGCCGCAGGGAAAACGGCGGTGCTGATGGGATCATCGGGCGTGGGCAAATCCACCCTGGCCAATGGGCTACTCGGCGCAGAAACCCTGGCCACGGGCGGCGTGCGCGAAAAGGATGAGCGTGGCCGCCACACCACCACCGCGCGGCATCTGTTTGCCCTGCCAAATGGCGGTTGGCTGATCGACACCCCCGGTGTGCGCGAGGTGCAACTTGCCGATGTGGACGCAGGGATAGACATGCTGTTTGGCGATATTCTGGCACTGGCCGAAGATTGCCGTTTTCGAAATTGCCAGCACAAATCTGAACCTGGCTGCGCAGTAACTGCCGCCATTGAACGCGGCGAGGTGGATGCGCCGCGTGTCGAGCGGTGGCGCAAATTAGTAGCCGAGGGCGCAGGTAATGCCGCAGCCCTAACCCAATCGCAAACCCGCGCGGCAGGGCGGCATACCAAGAAATCGGCGGCAAAGCATAGCGGACAAGACTGACTGCCTTTGGTTGCGCTTGCCCCCCAACGGCCCTAGTCTGACATAAACCGAATCTTGCAGGCTGACATGTCCGAAACTGGCGAAAAAACCTACCAAGTGCTGGCGCGCAAATACCGCCCCGCCACTTTTGCCGATTTGGTTGGGCAAGAGGCGATGGTGCGCACGCTGCAAAACGCCTTTGCCGCAGATCGCATCGCCCATGCCTTTATGCTGACGGGCATTCGCGGCACGGGCAAAACCACCACCGCGCGGATCATCGCCAAGGGTTTGAATTGCGAGGGCGCGGACGGCAAAGGCGGCCCTACGACGCAGCCTTGCGGGCTGTGTGAGCCGTGTATTGCCATTGCCGAGGGCCGCCACGTTGATGTGATGGAAATGGACGCCGCATCGCGCACTGGCGTGGGTGATATGCGCGAAGTAATTGATTCGGTTCACTATCGCGCCGCATCGGCCCGCTATAAAGTCTATATCATCGACGAAGTGCATATGCTGTCGAACGCGGCCTTTAACGCGCTTTTGAAAACGCTTGAGGAACCGCCCGCGCATGTGAAATTCATCTTTGCAACGACCGAAATTCGCAAAGTGCCCGTCACGGTGCTGTCGCGCTGCCAGCGGTTTGATCTGAAACGGATCGAGCCCGAAGTGCAGATGGCCCTTTTGCGCAAAATTGCGGGTGCCGAGGGCGCGCAGATTACCGATGGGGCGCTGGCGCTGATTGCCCGCGCCGCTGAAGGCTCGGCCCGCGATGCCACATCGCTGTTGGATCAGGCCATTTCTAACGGCGCGGGGGAAACCAACGCCGATATGGTGCGCGCGATGTTGGGGCTGGCGGATCGTGGCCGCGTGCTGGATTTGTTCGATTTGATCCTACGCGGCGATGCGGCGGGCGCGCTGGCGGAACTAGCGGCGCAATATTCCGACGGGGCCGACCCCATGGCCGTGCTGCGCGACTTGGCCGAAATCAGCCATTGGTTGTCTGTCGTCAAAATCTCGCCCGAGGCCGCCGATGACCCAACCACCCCGCAGGACGAACGCGAGCGGGGGCTAAAGATGGCGGGTGCCGTTCCAATGCGCGCGCTGTCGCGGG
>CAMAXX010000045.1 GCA_945862435.1 Pseudorhodobacter antarcticus | reverse complement strand
TGGCGGGCGGCGCGCCGCTGTTGCCTGCCACCGCGCGCGTTCTGTTTTGGGGCGCGGCGGCTATGGCAATTACGGCGGGCGTGGGCCGTTTGTTTGGGGTGGCGGTTTAGCGCTTTTGGGGCGGTTGCTTTTGCGCCGATTTTGGTGCTTTTGATAGCCAATACTTAACACCAAAGGTGGCCCATGCCTGCACCCGTCAATATCCTAAAACAGCGCCTGAAACAGGGCGCAGTGCTGCATGGCATTTGGCTGGGCCTTGCCGACCCTTACGCAGCCGAAATTGCCGCGACAGCGGATTTTGATTGGCTGCTGATCGACGGCGAACACGCGCCCAATAATATGCGTTCCATCTCGGCGCAGCTTGCCGCGATTGGCGCGCATGGCCCCGCACCTGTGGTGCGTCTGCGCGATGATGACCCTGCCGCGATCAAGCAGGCGCTGGATATTGGGGGGCAAAACTTACTGATTCCAATGGTAAATTCCGCCGATCAGGCCCTGCGCGCCTATCGCGCCACGCGATATCCGCCCGAAGGGATACGCGGAGTGGGATCGTCGCTGGCCCGCGCCTCGCGGTTTTCGGCGATCCCCGATTACCTGACCACGGCAAACGATCAGATTTGCCTGATTTTGCAAATTGAAAGCGTGGAAGGCCTTGCAAATTTGGATGCGATTTTGGCGGTTGAGGGTGTGGATGCGCTGTTCATAGGCCCATCGGATTTGGCGGCAGATATGGGCTATTTGGGCCAGCCTAACCACCCCGAAGTCAAGGCCGCCGTTCTGGATGCGCTGGCGCGGATTCGTGCGGCGGGCAAGTCGGCGGGCGTGCTTTCAACCGAACATGACTATATAGGCGATTGCAAAGCAGCGGGCGCAAACTTTGTGGGCGTGGGAATTGATGTGACAATCCTTGCCTCTGCCCTGCGCAATTTGGCAGATCAATTTCGCAAGGCTTAGCGGCGCGCCTTGCCAAAGCCGGCGGGCGGTAGCCGTATTCTTGGCAGTTGTGTTAGACATTTCAGGCACGCGGGCCTTGTTGGGGCCGCGTTCAAACGCCCCGCAAAGAAAGTGAAAGACAGACTTCCATGATACTGATCAGTGCTGACAAAGCGGTGGCAGGTTAACTGCCACCGCACCATGACTTTTCAGGAAGATCAGACAGTAGGCGCGGCTTAGTTGGACGGTTTTTTGCCAAAAGCCACGGCCAAAATAATAATCCCGCCTGCGACCATCATTTGTTCAGACACATCCAGCCCCATGATGATCAGCCCGTTGTTGATTGTGCCAATCAGCAGCGATCCTGCAAAGGTGCCCAGGATGGTACCCTTGCCGCCAAACAGGCTTGTGCCGCCCAGAATAACTGCGGCGATAGCCATCAGTTCGGCACCCTCGCCAAAATTGAACCGCGCAGTTTGCATCATGCCTGTGTAGAGCAATCCCGCAAGGGCGGCTGCCGCGCCTGACAAAAGAAATGCGGCAAATTTGATGCGGCGCGTATTGACGCCCGAATATTCAGCCGCCATGCGGTTGCCGCCTGTGGCAAGAATTTGACGCCCAAACCCTGTGTATTTGAGTACGACAAAACCCAGCAGCGCCACCGCAACCGACCAGATCAACAAGGACGGAATACCAAATAAACTGCCCGACCCAAAGATCGAATTATACGTTGGGTTCGAAATGGCAATTGGGTTGGTATAGGTAATGCGCATATCCAATCCGCGCACGAATTGCATCATGCCAAGCGTGACAAGAAAGGACGGAATGCCGATGACGGTCACGAAAAATCCGTTCATGCTGCCCACAATCAAACCAGCGGTCAGCCCGGCCATCACAGCCAAGGGCCAAACAAAGCCCGCTTGCATCACCAATCCACACGTCAGCGCAGAGAGGGCCGCAATCGATCCGACCGACAGGTCCAACTCGCCCGCCGAAATCACAAAGGTCATGGCAACGGCAATCACTGTGATCATCGCGGTCGTGCGCGCGATGTTGAACAGGTTCGTCACCGACAAGAACCCCTTATCGCCAATGGTAATCGCAAAGAATGCAAGAACCACAGCAAAGAAGATGTAGACGACGTAGTTTTGCAACTGAACCTTAGGCAGCGCCGCGCGCGGGGGCGGTGTGTTTATGTCCTTGGATTGCATGATGAAGTTCCTCCTCTGTCGCTATATCCCGACGATTCACGCTTTGGGCGATGCGTCCGCTGTGCAAGACCAAAATACGGTCGCTGATCGCCATCAATTCTTCTAGTTCGGATGAGATCACCAGAACCGCCGTGCCCTTGTCAGCCATGGCGCGGACGGTATCGATGATTTCGGATTTCGCACCGATATCGACGCCGATCGTGGGTTCGTCCAAGATCAGCAGGCGCGGGGCGCGGACAAGCCATTTGCCGATGACGATCTTTTGCTGATTGCCGCCAGACAACAGGCGCGACAGTTTTTCTGGCCCATCGGTTTTGATCGACAGATCGCGGATCGTGTCTTGCACGACTTGCGATGCGGCGGCGTCTTGCACAAACAGGCGGCGGGTAAAGCGGGCTAAGTTCGGCAAGATAATGTTTGCGCCAACCGAATGTTCCAAAACCAGCCCAAACTTGCGGCGGTCTTCTGGCACAAGCGCTATGCCCCGTTCGATAGCATCGGCTTGGCTTGTAACGGGCGCATCATCAAAGATCACTTCGCCAGATACGGCCTTGCGGCGGCCAAATAGGGTTTCGGCAATTTCTGTGCGCCCCGACCCCATCAATCCAGCCAGCCCGACGATTTCACCCTCGCGGATGTCAAAGCTGACATCTTCGATCCGCTTATCCAAACGCAGGTTTCGCACCTTTACCACGGGGCGCGCGGTTTGAGGCACATGGCGGTCTTTCCAGGCAAATGATGCAGCATTTCCTGCCCCAAGCATCGCTTCAACAATGCGGGAGACGGATAGATCGGCGCAATTTTCCGTCATCACCGTTTGACCATCGCGCATCACTGTTACGCGGTCACAAAGCGACAGGATTTCTGCCATGCGATGCGAGATATAGACAATAGAAATGCCAGAAGCGCGCAACCGCCCTACCAGTTCAAACAGAGCCGAAGTTTCTGCTTCGGACAGCGACGATGTCGGCTCGTCCATTATCAAAACGCGCGCCTTTTTTGACAGCGCCTTTGCGATTTCGACAATCTGCATATAGCCCACACTTAGGCTGCTGACCAATGCGTCGGGGTCAATATCAACCCCCAATTCATCCAAAATGGCCCACGATTGGCGCACCATTTCTGCGCCGTTGATAAAGGGCGTTCCCGCAAAGCGCGGCTCGCGTTTTAGAAAAATGTTCTGGGCAACGGTCAGCGTCTGCACTAGTGAGAATTCTTGAAATATCATGGCGACACCCGCCCGTTCGGCACCCTTGGCACCGTACAGATCGACCGTCTGCCCTTCAATCTTAACCGTGCCACCATCGCGGGAATAAACACCAGTTAAGATTTTCATTAATGTAGATTTGCCCGCCCCGTTGCCGCCCATCAAGGCATGAACCTCGCCCTTGCGCAGATCAAAACTTACCCGCTTAAGCACAGGAATAGAGCCGAAGGACTTGGCAATGTCCGTCATTTCAAGGATCAGCGGTACGGTCATGGCGTTCGTTCCCAAAAAAGAAAGGGGCGCGGCGTGAACCGCGCCCCGATAAGCCTTAGTTGGCCAAAGCTGCGGCCATATCTGCTGGCAGATCTACACGGTAGATCGTCTTATAAGATTCGGCAAGATTGCTGCGAACGACCTTGACCGGTGGCACAACGATGTAGGGAGGCGTTGCCTCGCCAATCAAAGCCAGTGCGCCAGTTTTGGCTTCGGCAACACCCTGATCATAAGGGCGCTGCGAGGAAATACCCGCGATAAAGCCGTTTTGCGACATGTTCAAAGCAACGATTTGGTCAAAGTTTTCGTTGACGATTTTGAAATCGTCAGATGTGCGGCCAGCCACAGTCGCGGAAGTCACCGCGCCCATAGCGGGGATCGACCAGCTTGCATAAACGCCGTCCAGGTCGGGGTAACGCGCAAGCAAACCGTCTGCCACTTCTTGGCCCTTGTTGGGGTTGTTGTGGCCAGCAGCTGCGATCACATTCAGTTCAGGATATTTCGCCATAACGCGGGCGATAAAGCCTTCATAGCGCAGGTTGGTCACATAGAAGTCGGCAGCATAGTACATCGCTGCAACATCACCCTTGCCGCCCAGCGCTTCGGCCAATGCGTCTGCCAGATACATGCCCAGTTGCAGGTTGTCCGACGAGATGATCGAAGCATAGTCCTTGCCCGCTGTCATGCCTTCAACCGCTTGGTCGATAAACACAATCTTGGTGCCAGCAGCTGCGATCTTTTGATAGGCCGACGCAGTGGTTTGGCCGTTCAGGGGGATCGAAACCAGCAAATCAGGCTTCAGAACGCCAATGGCGTCAAGGTCGGAAATTTGCTTGGCGTCATCCCAGTTCGCGTTGGTTTCGGCCACAACTTCGATTCCCATGGATTCGAAGGTTTCTTTCAGACCGATCAGTTGCTGGCTGGCCCAGTCGTCGCCCATCCAACCCATCGAGATTGCAACCGTAAAGCCGCCTGCCTTAACCTTGGCAATCTGTTCTTCCGTTAGGTTCAGATCAGCAGCGGGAAAGCCCGCAGCGCCGTCTTGGCCGTCCGAAACAACAACGCCCTCAAGATTATCCAGCGCGGCAAATTCCATCGTTTTGTCCGTTGGTGCTTTATACCACAGCGGATGCTGGATATCGGCAGCGATTTCGGCAAACGCAAAGCTTGGTAGCATCGCCACCGTCATTGCAAGAGCAGCACGTTTTAAGTTCAGTGGTTTCATTGTCTTCTTCTCCAGTTTATGGTTGTGACAAGACCTCCTCCTCAGAGGCCTGTCGTTTGCGGTAATTCAGGCGGTTTTGTCGCAGGCTTGGCCTAGGCTCTGTTCAACATGAACTCACGCAGGGTCATGGCCAAACGTTCGGGGGCTTCCAGCGCAAGGCTGTGACCACATTCTTGGAAGACTTCCGAGCGTTCAACACTGACAGCCACTTTTTCCATCTGGTCGCGCACCAACTCGCCAAAAAACTCTGGCGCGCCAATGGTTAAGATGGGCAAGGTCAACTTTGACTGCTTCAACTCTTTGTTAATGCGGGCGTTCTTCATGCCAGCGCGGTAGGTTTCCAAGCATCCGCGAAGGCCGCCCGGCGCGGACAATCTGGCGATCCATTCGTCGATTGCCTCGTTGGTGATGGCGTTGGGGTTCCAAGTTTCGGCCTTGATCCAGAACTCCCAAAACTCACGCTCGCGCCCTGTGATCAGCATTTCGGGCAGGTGCGGGATCCAGAAGAAGGGAATATGCCAAACCCAAACGCCTTTTAGGTTGAACTGGGACGACACGTTTTCCGGCGTAAAGTTCGACCATTCTTCTAGCCCTTCACCCGACAGCAGCATTTCGGAAAAGGACAGCGTTTTGACGCGCGCCCGTTCAGTTGCGGCCAAAGCATAGGCGAATTCCGCACCACGATCTTCGCCATGAAGGTGAAAGGTGTCGTGGCCCAGATGGGTCATAAGCGCCGCCATGTCCTTGGCGTTAGTCACGCTGTCGTAACCCTCTTCGGCCGGCGGTTTGTCTGTATCGCCAAAGCCGCGCAGGTCGGGCGCGACGACGCGAAAATACGGCGTCAACAGCGGGATAAGCTTGTACCAGTAGAAATGGGTTTTCGGTGTGCCATGCAGCAACAACAGCGGCGCGCCTTGGCCCGCAGTTACATAATGCATGCGGATGCCGTTAACGCGGGCCCTGCCATGGGTGACTGCTGCACCCGTGTGATCAAATATTTCTGCCATCGTGCTCCACCTCCCGAAGGAACATTTATATTGTTAAGCTAAACTATGTTCAGTCAATGTGTCAATCTAGAAAAATCACAGGCCAACGAACTTTGCGCGCGACTGCACCATAAGCAGCCGCTACAGGCCCGTTTTCAACGACAGACTTTTCGGCGGCACTTGTCAATATATGGCAAGAAAGCACCAGTCTAGCAGCTAAAAATATGGTTTACTTTCATGTTCTTATCAGTGTCGACAGCGGTATGCGCAGCGCTTTGGTCACGGCTGGCTTAAGCGCTGGCGATGGGCCGCGCCTAAACGGCCTTGAAGGCCATAGCTGAAAAAGAGCCTTGCTTTCGTACACATGGATGGTGAGCAGGAATAATGTACAAAACCTGACAATGCCACCACGATGCGCGCGCTGCGTTCGGCAAACAGTTTTGGGGGGCGAACGGAAACGCCAAATGAACATTTTGGCAGAAAAACCGACGCCTTGCCGCATCTGGCCAAGCACAAAATGAGTGTTTCAAGTACTGATTCGCCATGCCGCCCAAACGGGCGCGGCGGCGAGTTTTACCTTCAGGGCTGCTTCAACTCGTCGCTTAAACGCACGCGGAACACGTCTGGCATCATCCAATTTGGCTGATGGCCTAACAGCGTAAGCAGAAAGCCTACAGAAAAGGATGCCCCCATTTGGGCGTTTTCTTTGAAAGACCACCAATGCCGCAAGTCTTCAATCACGGGTGAGACCTGCGGCTTATTCTTGAACTCTTGCTCCATAGCAGCAGAATGTACTGTCAGGCAAAACATGGTGCAGGCATAGCCTTCTGGCCAAAAAGTGGCGGCAGAGTCGGGCGCGCTTTTGCTGGGCGGCGAAAGTGCAACCAGCGGCATATCCGCCGTCAATTCACGCAGCATCAGTCCCGCGGCAAATTCAAAATAGTCATGCCGATCTTGGCGATTACTGGGCTTTTGGCTTTCGATGGCGCGCAACCAGCGTACAAATATGGCTGCCAGTTTGGCGTCATCAATTTTGTACGTGCAGCCAACCCTGTCACCAATGGCCTTTACATATGCCTCAAAGGCCGCGCGGAACCACCGCATCCGCCGCACCGCGATCCGCAGCGGTTCGTTCGTGGGCGGCAGACTGCCAGAAAGGGGTGGAAGTTCAGACATGGGCGGCAAACTCGGCATAAAGGGCCGCAAGCTTGGTACGATCGCTCGCGCAAAAAGCTGCATTGGCCTCATTGGCGAGCACCAAAGCCAAATCGGTGGCAGAGGCAAGAACTGCCTCATCCTCGGCCTCGGTGCGGTTGGATTGCAACCAAAGCATAACAGCGAAGATGGCGACATGTTCAATGGCCCTGCCTGGAACATGGGCCGCATCCTGCGCAGAAGTCCCCCGCAACACCTTTGCCTCTACCAAGCCCAGCGACAGGGCCGCGGCTATATCGGCATCTTGCCCTTGCCGTTGGCTTGGCAGCAAAGACACAAACGCCATGCGAGCCGCCGTTTCGCTTATATAGACTGATGGCGCGTCCAAACGTTGCAGAACAAGCCGCAGGGCCGCATAAATGCCCTGCGCAAATGCATCCTCTGCACCAAGACGCGCTGTCAACTTCAATGGGGCAGAATGCAGCGCATCAGCGCCCCCAAGGGCAATCCGCGCAAAACCAGAGGCAACCTCACCAACCCCCTTTGCCAGTTCGCCCATTTCCCGAATCACCGCACCCGCTAGATGGGTCGCGGGGGGCGGCAATTGGTCAAGCGTCATCACGTCCAGCAAAGTTTCCCCACCGCGCCGCACCGCATGGCGCAAACCGCGCAGCGCATCGCGCAGCGGCATGGCATCAGGCAAGAGGTTGGGCAACGGGTTTCGCATGATCCCTCAGTTGTGTACGCGTACCATAGACCAACGCAGTGCAGACGAAAAGCTACACGTTTTATCTAAGCGGCGTCGACGCAATAAATTGCATCGTATGCGCCAGATCGCGCACCCCTGCTTGGCTGCCAAGGCCCGTGGCGTTCTGCGCGGAAGACGCCTGCGCCAGTTCGACACATTCTTGCGGTGTCAGCCCCAAATGCAGCCCTGTGGCAAAGCCGCCATTAAAACAATCACCGCATCCGCAAGTGCATTTGACCGCAATTTGAAATGAGGGGGTGGTAAACTGGGTGCCATCCTTATGACAATAAAACGCGCCCTGCGCGCCCAAAGTCAGGATTACACATTCAGCGCCCCGTTCCAGCAAGAAATGCGCCAGATCGTGGTTTTCATGCAGCCCCGAAATGGCGCGCGCCTCTTCTTCAGACGGCATAAAGTAGTCCGTGTAGGGCAAAAGGCGCTCGACCTTGGGCAGGTCGGCTGCGGTCGAGGCAAAGACATCAAGTGTAGTGATCACGCCGCGGCGGCGGGCTTCGGCCATGATTTCGGCGGTGCGCCCCGTATCATCCATGCGGTTCATCAGGCCCACCCCGCCAACATGTAAGATCTTTGTGTCCAGCACGCGGTCTATTTCGGCATCGCTTACGAAAAAGCCATCCGTTGCCCCCCGTTTGTGCAACGCTGGGCGCTGACCATCGGGACGCGTTGTGACAAGCGAGGATGAGGTGCTGAAATCGGCGCAACGCTGCATCAAATGCGTGTCAACGCCGAACTGGTTCAGCTTCATCAAAACCCAATCGCCCATATCATCCTGCCCTACCCCACCCACGGCTTGGGTTTTCAAGCCATGTTTGGCCGCGACAATCACAGCGCTGCCCGCCGCACCAGACACGGCTAGGGTCAGTTCCTCAACAAAATAGGTGTCTCCTTTTGGCGGAATCTGCATCACGGGACGGCAGAGCGCGTCAAATGTGATGAAACCCATCGCGGTATAGTCAAATGTTGCAGTCATGCTTTCCCCCTAGGTGCCAATGTTTATTTCCAGATCGGTTTGATCAAGCCTTTTTGATGCCAAGGACATTTTTGAACCGACTTTTTGAGTATTGGGCACAGCTGTTCGACGCGGCGACCATGCCCTGCGATCTTCGTTTGTCTTCCCGTGCGGCGGCAAGTTGCGCAACGCTTCTGGGGACAAGGTTACTGGTTTAGGCCAGTTGCGACAGAAAATCAGCGGCAAAACACTGGCCGATTTGAACTTTGGCAACTCGAATCCATTGTGTGTGCACAAAATTTTGTAGGCCATCCCGATTTTTTCCACAATCACCCCTATCATTTAATGAACTTATGATTGACAAAAAAGCAAATGTACAGATATCTTGTGGTAACTTGATGAAGGACATCCCCCAATGCCGACCAATGTCGCCCTAACTGGCCTTGCTAAAGATTTAGCCGCGCGCGCCGAAACTGGAAAACCGGTGCGAATCGGACTTGTTGGCGCAGGCGAAATGGGGACGGATATTGTCAGCCGCGTTGCCCATATGCGCGGCATTGAAATTGGCGCGATCAGCGAGTTGAACCCGCAGGCCGCAGGGCGATCCGTCACCATTGCTTACGGCGATTCTGACCGCGCGGTGGCAACAGACACCACCGATGCGCTGAACGCCGCGATTGAATCTGGCCGCATTGCGACCACACAGCGCGTTAAAACGCTGCTGGAATCAGGCCTGATCGACGTTGTGATCGACGCAACGGGCATTCCTTCGGTTGGGGCGGAAATTGGGATTGCCGCAATGGAACATGGCAAACATCTGGTGATGATGAATGTCGAAGCCGACGTAACAATTGGTGCCTATTTGCGTTCTGAGGCAGAGCGGCTTGGAGTGGTTTATTCACTGGGCGCGGGCGACGAGCCATCTTCTTGTATGGAACTCATAGAATTTGTCAGCGCGATGGGACACCGGATCGTCAGCGCAGGCAAGGGTAAGAACAATCCCCTGAATTTTGACGCAACCCCTGATGCCTATACAGACGAGGCGGTGCGCCGCCACATGAACCCGCGCATGTTGGTCGAATTTGTTGATGGATCAAAAACCATGGTGGAAATGGCGGCCATCGCCAATGCGACAGGGCTGATCCCTGACCGCCCGGGTATGCACGGCCCAGCCTGTTCGCGCGATGAATTGAACAAAGTGCTTATCCCCGCATCTGCGGGCGGCGTGCTGTCGTCGGGCGAAGGGCGGGTGGATTATTCCATCGGCAAAGGCGTGGCCCCCGGCGTTTTCGTTGTGGCCGAAATGGATCACCCGCGCATTCGCGAACGGATGGAAGATCTGAAAATGGGCGACGGACCCTATTTCACGTTTTTCAGGCCCTATCACCTGACGTCTTTAGAGGTTCCGCTGACCTGCGCGCGCGCTGTCCTTTATGGCAAGGCCGACATGGTCCCAATGGCGCGCCCCGTGGCAGAGGTTTGCGCACTCGCCAAAAAGGACATGGCCGTGGGCGAAACGCTCGATCAGATCGGCGAATATTGCTATCGCGCTTGGATCATGACCGCAGCTGAGGCACGAGGTGCCGCAGCAATCCCTTGTGGTCTGTTGACAGGGGCCAAGGTCACAGCGCCCATTAAGAAAGGTGATTTGATCACCCGTGCCAATGCCGCAGTACCCGCTAACAGCAAGATTGCAGCCCTGCGGGCGCGTCAAGACGCTTTGTTGGGGCTCTGATCATGATGGACACCGACAACCGCCCCTTTGCCATTCGTCAATATGCCCCCGCGCAACTGCGTGAGGCGCTCAAGCGGATGTATCTGATCCGCCGCTTTGAAGAGGGGGCCGAAGACAGCTATACAAGGGGCATGATCCACGGCACGATGCATCTGTCCATTGGGCAAGAAGGCAGCGCTATGGCGACCTGCATGGAATTGACCGATGATGACAAGATCACCTCGACCCATCGGGGCCACGGGCATTGCATCGCCAAAGGCGCGGATGTTGGTCGGATGTTTGCCGAATTCTTTGGCAAGGAGACAGGCTACTGCCACGGGCGTGGTGGGTCGATGCATATTGCCGATGTTAAAACGGGCAACCTTGGGGCCAACGGCATTGTGGGGGGTGGTTTGCCCATCGCAGTCGGGGCGGCCTTATCGGCCAAACGCCTTGGCAAGTCAGATGTCACAGTGTGTTTCTTTGGCGATGGTGCCAATAATGAGGGGGCATTTCACGAGTCGCTGAATATCGCCAGTGTCTGGAAACTGCCCGTTATCTTCGTTTGTGAAAACAACGGTTATGGCATGTCGACATCAACCGCCCGTTCCACCGCCGTGCCGCATATCGCGCAGCGCGCCGCCGCCTATTCGATGCCTGGAACGACAGTAGACGGTAACGATTTCTCGGCCGTATCCGAGGCGCTGCATATTGCCATTGCCCGCGCCCGCGCAGGCGAAGGGCCAAGCCTTGTTGAAAACCTAACCTATCGCTGGCGCGGCCATTCCAAATCTGACCGCAACCGCTATCGCACAAAAGAAGAGATCGAGGCTTGGATGGCCAAAGATCCGATTGCGCGTTTTCGCGCTGAATTGATTGCACACGGCATTTTGGACGAAGCAGGCGCGGATGCTATTGCCGCTGAGGCCGTGGCCGATGTGCAAAAGGGCATTGAATTTGCCAAGGCCAGCGCCGCGCCTGATTTGTCCGAAGTCACCCGTTACGTCTATGCAGAGGCTGCATTATGAATGTCCAATCGAACCCTGTGACATCGGACGATACAAGCGCGCGCGTCCTGTCTTATGCCGAAGCGATCCGCGAGGCGATGGCCATAGCCATGCAGGCCGACCCAACTGTGATATTGATGGGCGAAGACATCGGCGTTTATGGCGGCGCTTTTCAAGTGACGCTGGATCTGATCGACCGCTTTGGGCCTGACCGCGTGATGGACACCCCTATTTCCGAATTGGGCGGGGCAGGCGTTGCCGTGGGCGCGGCGCTGACAGGGCTAAAGCCGATCTTTGAATTTCAATTCTCTGATTTCGCGATGCTGGCGATGGAGCAAATCGTCAATCAAGCGGCCAAGTTGCGCTACATGCTGGGCGGCGAGGCTGCCGTGCCTGTGGTGTTTCGGATGCCCTCTGGGTCTGGCACTGGGGCTGCCGCGCAGCACAGCCAAAGCATCGAGGCGTGGTTTGGTCATGTGCCGGGGCTAAAAGTGCTGCAACCCTCTACACCTGAAGATGCCAAAGGGATGCTGCTGGCGGCACTGGCCGACCCTGACCCTGTGATGATTTTTGAACACAAGCTTTTGTACAAAACCCGCGGCCACGTGCCCGAGGGCAGCTATCTGACCCCAATCGGCAAGGCACTGGTGCGCCGCGCAGGCAGCGATCTCACCATCGTTGCAGGCTCGATCATGCTGCACCGCGCCTTGGAAGCGGCTGAAAAGCTGGCGGTGGACGGCATTAATGTTGAGGTGATCGATCTGCGGTCGATCCGCCCGATTGACCGCGAAACGATCCTGACCTCGGTGCGCAAGACGGGCAAGCTGTTGGTAGTTTACGAAGGCGTGAAGGCTTACGGCGTGGGTGCCGAGATCAGCGCCATGGTCGCGGAAAGCGATGCGTTTGATTATTTGGATGCGCCTATCTTGCGCCTTGGCGCGGCCGATGCGCCCGTGCCCTACAACCCCGATCTTGAACGCGCCTCTGTGCCGCAAGTTGATACGATCGAGGCTGCTGCACGCCGCCTTGCGCGCCGCGAGGTCTGAACATGCCCGTCGAAGTGATCCTGCCCAAAGTGGACATGGATATGACACATGGCACACTCGCCACATGGCACGCAGCCGAAGGGCAGTTGGTGCAACAAGGCGCTGCATTGTTTGATATTGAAACAGACAAAGCCGCGATGGAGGTCGAGGCCCCAGCAACGGGCTACTTGCGCCAGATCACGGCCCGCGCGGGTGACAAAGTGGCTGTCGGAACGACGATCGCCCTGCTCTATGCCGAGGGTGAGGCGATCGAAACCTTGCCCGCCGCCGAAACACCTGTAGCAACTTCTGCGCCAAAATCTGAACCAACGGGTCTGCAGCCGACAGAAGTGATCTTGCCCAAAGTTGATATGGATATGACCCATGGCACATTAGCAATCTGGCACGTGGCCGAAGGCGACTTGGTGCAACAGGGCGCGCCATTGTTCGACATTGAAACCGACAAGGCTGCGATGGAGGTTGAGGCCCCAGCGACAGGCCGCTTGCATCACGTCAGTGCAAAGGCAGGCGATAAAGTGCCTGTGGGCAGCACTTTGGCTTGGATTTACCCCGAAGGTTTGGCCGCAGGGCAAGCGCCGCTGAAAACCAACGCGCCAGAGGTTGCCGTACAGACGATCGCACCAGCAAGTGTTGCCTTGACGAGTGTTCCCCCAGCACTCCAATCTACCAAGGTCACGGTCGGTCAAGGCACACGCGCCACCCCCGCCGCACGCAAAGCTGCGCGCGACAGTGGGATGATCTTGGATGATGTAAAGGGCAGTGGCCCGCTTGGCCGTGTCCAAAAGGCCGACGTTATCAGCCTAATGACTGCGCATATGCCGGCGATGGATAGTCCGAGTTTCTCAGACTGGAGCCGCGAGCGAGGCCCTTTGCATATCTCACGCCGTCAGGGCACGGGTAAACCGATTGTCTTATTACATGGCTTCACCGCTGACAGCCAATCTTGGGCACCATTAGATAAGGCGCTTGGGTCAAGTTCCTACTTGCTGCGCGTTGATCTGCCCGGCCATGGCAAATCGCCCAAACGGCATGTGAACAGCTTTCAAGACTTAGCTCGCATGGTAGTCGAGGCTTTTGACGACGCCACGCGGGACAGCGAAGAAGTGCATCTTGTCGGCCATTCCCTCGGCGCGGCCCTCGCATTGGCTGTGGCAGATATTCGCCCACGGCGCATCGCAAGCCTAACGCTAATAGCACCAGCTGGACTTGGGCCCGAAATCGATGCTGCCGCCCTAAACGGCATTGTCCGCGCCAGCCGCGTCGAAAGCCTGACCCCATGGCTGCGCCGACTGACTGCAACGCCAGAGGGTATCAGTGATGATTATGCCCGCGCGGCTATGCGTGCGCGCGCAGATGTGCAGTTGCGCGCCTGCCAAACCGATATGGCGCAAGCACTTTTCCCTGACGGCGTTCAATCGTTTGACCTACGCCCCGCTCTGAAGCGCGCAACATGTCCTACGCAGATTGTTTGGGGTCGTAATGACCATATCTTACCTTATGACCATGCAATTAGGGCGGATGGCGAATTCGCACTTCATCTTCTGGCTGGAGCAGGCCATATTCCGCAGATAGAATGCCCGGAGCGGGTGGCGCGGATTGTAAATCGGATGATCCGTTCGGTTGAAACAGTGGGCTGATCAAAAGGTTGAGCATGTAATGCAACTTGAAAATCAAACTGTTGCCATTCAAAGCGAAGCAGACAGGCTTCGCGCGCGCGCGATCTGGCTTTACCACGTAGAAGGCGCAACTCAGAATGACGTCGCAACACAACTTGGGATTAGTCGGGTTATGGTGGTGCGGTTGCTGGCCGATGCGCGCCGCCGTAACGAGGTGCGCATTACAATCGCCGCACCCTTGACCGACCTTTTGCTGCTAGAGCGCGAAGTTGAAACGCGTTTTGGGATCAACCGCGTTATCGTCGCCCCCTTTTCCGACCCAGACGCAGATCCTGTCAAAGTGATTGCCGCCGCCGCTGGAAACTTCATCTCTGGCGCGATGCGTGATGGCATGACGGTCGGGGTCGGTTGGGGCCGTACTCTGTCGAACACCTTGCCCTTTATCCTCGGGGCTACATTGGATGACTTTCGGGTTGTGTCTTTGCTGGGCGGGATTGCAGCCGCACGGCGATTTAACCCCGCAGAATTCGCGTGGCAATTTGCTGAACTTTTTCAAGGCGAGGGGTTTCTTATTCCAGCCCCCGCCGTCGTCGACAGCCCAGAAACCAAACACGCCTTGCTCGAGCGGTGCGGTCTTTCCGCGATCTTTGAGATGGCAGACAAATTGGATATGGCGCTCTTGTCTTGCGGTGGCATCAGTTCCCTGACAACCAGTTACCGGACGGGCTATCTCTCCGAAGCTGATCGCCGCTCCTTGATCGAAGCTGGGGCCATTGGGGACGTACTATACAACTTTATCAACCAAGACGGCGAATTGGTCGATCACGAGGTGAACAGCCGTGTGATCTCGGTCGACATTGCCAGGCTGCGGCGCACCCCCGAACGGGTGCTGATCTCGGGTGGAAAAGACAAGCTAAACGCCATCCGCGCGACTATTCGAACAATCGGCCCCACAACGCTTGTGACTGATGAACAAACGGCGATGGCGCTATTGGCGTGAACGCCGCAAATTAGGTGTAACGGCCGCAATCACGCCTGCCTGAGTTTCAAATGAGCTCTGATGCTCGAAAACCATCAGGATAGCACGCCCGCGGGCCTCTAGCTGTTCAGTCCCGGCATTTGGTGGATAGGGTTTAGGGTGAATCGTTTTGGTTCTGATGTCCAGATTTTGCAGATGTATTCGTAGGGCGTGAGGCCGTTTAGCGTCTTGAGTCTTCGGGCGAAGTTGTAAGCTGCGAGGAAGTCCGCGAGGTGTGTTCGCAGTTGAACGTGGGTTTCATAATGGAACCGTTTGACTGTTGCGTCCTTGATCGTCTGGTTCATTCTCTCAACTTGGCCGTTAGTCCACGGATGATTGGGCTTGGTAAGGCGGTGCTCGATCCCGTTGGTCTTGCAGATCATGTCGAAGCGCATTGGCCTAGAATGGATTGTATTGCGGTTCCGGGGTTGCTCGGCAAACTGGATGCCCCTTGGATCGCGCCGAGTTTGCCGGAGACCATCAACTTAAGTAAGGATGATGGTTATGACAAAAAGCAAAATGGCAAATCGCTACTCGCCTGAGGTCCGCGCACGTGCGGTCCGAATGGTGTTTGAGCATCAAGGCTCTTACGAAACGCAGGCGGGCGCGATTGCGGCCATTGCACCTAAGATTGGCTGTATTCCTCAGACCCTACGTGAATGGGTCAAGCAGGCTGAGAAAGACAGTGGCATGCGCGATGGCGTGACCTCTGAGGAACGGGACCGGATCAAGGC
>CAMAXX010000044.1 GCA_945862435.1 Pseudorhodobacter antarcticus | reverse complement strand
AAACGCCGCAAGGCTGCCACAGAACGCGGAGCAAAGAAAAGGAAGACCCATGTTCGCGGTCCTGAAAACAGGCGGCAAACAATACAAGGTGCAGGCGGGTGACGTGCTGCGCGTTGAAAAGTTGGACGCTATTGCTGGGCAAAAAATCCAGTTTAACGATATTTTGATGGTGGGCGGCGAAAGCCTGACCATTGGCGTGCCTTTCGTGGCAGGCGCGGCTGTGCAGGCCGAAGTGATCGACCAGATCAAAGGTGAAAAGGTCATTCACTTTGTCAAACGTCGCCGCAAGCACTCTTCCCAGCGCACCAAGGGCCACCGCCAGCATCTGACGCTGGTGCGTGTGACCGACGTTTTGGCCGCTGGCGCGGAAAAGTCGGGCGTGGCTGCAGCCACGGGCACAGCGGATGCGCGCCGCGCAGCCCACAATAATACCGCTGCGGCCTCTGCTCCCGAAGCTGCTGCGAAACCCGCCGCGGCGGCTGCCGCAGCTAAACCCAAGCGCGCGCCCAAGGCCGCCGCTGTAGCGACGGAGTAATCGCAAATGGCAACGAAAAAAGCAGGCGGTTCATCCCGCAACGGTCGCGACAGCGCTGGCCGCCGTTTGGGCGTAAAGCTGTTTGGCGGTCAATTGGCCATTCCGGGCAATATCATTGTGCGCCAGCGCGGCACCACTTGGTTCCCAGGTGAAGGTGTTGGCATGGGCACGGATCACACCCTGTTCGCCAAGGTTGAAGGCCATATTTCCTTTAAAAAGGGTTTCAAAGGCCGCACGTTTATTTCGGTTCTGCCAAAGGTGAAGGCAGCCGAGTAGCCGAACTTTTACAATTGACGTGTAAAGGGGTCGGCGCAAGCGCTGGCCCCTTTGACGTTCTGGGGTTCGCGCACAAATTGAAATCTTGGGCATTGCCTCCCAAATAAACGGGGTGGCTTGCCCCACATGTGCTGCTCGGAGGGAGCCATGGTTTTGGATTTGATTACAACCGCCCAATTGGGTGAAATTGCAGCAGGCCGTTTTGTTCTGCGTCCTGCACGCAAATCTGATGTTGGGCTGATTGCCCACTACTCCAGCGACGCCCGCGTGGCGCTGGGCACGCATTCCATTCCCCATCCCTTGCCCCCAGGCGCGGCAGAGGCATTTGTTGCGCGCGCTATGACCCCCCGCTTGGATGAAGATGTTTGGGTGATGGACGGATCGGCCACGGGCCTGCCCGAAGTGTTGGGCGTGATTAACCTTAAACGCATGGATCAAGGCCCACGCGCCAAATCTGGGGGCGGCGCTGCTGGACAGTCCGAGGTCAGCTATTGGGTGGCTCCTGCCTTTTGGAAAACGGGTATCGCATCCGAAGCCGTGCAGGCGCTGATTGCGGCCAACCCGCAATCCTGCCGCACCTTGTTTGCCGAGGTGTTTCAGGACAATGCTGCCTCGGCGCGGGTGCTGACCAATTCGGGTTTTGCTTACCTTGGCGATGCCGAAACCTTTTCGGTCGCGCGCGGGGCGCGGGTGCCGACGTGGACTTATGTGAAAAAGCTGGATTAAGCGATTACACATGACCCGCGCCCAGCTTAAATCGGCGCGGCTTACCCTGCGCCCTGTTGTGAAAACGGACTGCGCTGCCGTGGTGGCGGCGCTGAATGATCTGCGTGTCGCGCGCTGGCTGTCATCAATACCGCATCCCTACGGTAAGACTGATTTTGACCATTTCTTTCACCATGTCGCGGTTAAGGGAAAGACCTTTGCGGTTGAAAATATGCAAGGATTTGTGGGCATCTGCGGCGTGGAAAGCCAGCTTGGCTATTGGCTGGTGCCGCAGGCATGGGGGCAAGGCTTTGCCCTGGAAGCGGCGCGCGCCGTGCTGGCCGATCGCTTTGACGCGAACCTGGGCGCGGTTGCAACTTATGCCTTTGCCGACAACATCCCCTCGCTGCGCATTTTGTCGCGTCTGGGGTTTGTGCCATCCTTGCACGGGGTGAAGCAGGGGGAGAAGCAGGGGGTGAAGATGTGCCGCGCCTTGGGGGCGGCGCGCGCGCATATCGAATTTACATTGAATGCCGACCAATTTCGGGCATCAAATCCGAATGACGCGCCTAACCCTTGAGACGCGCGGCCCTTTGCTGTATCGCCCCACAATCCTGTTTTGAAAGCCGCCGATATGAAATTCCTAGACCTGACCAAAGTTTATATCCGCTCGGGTGGCGGTGGGGCGGGCTGCGTGTCGTTTCGGCGCGAGAAGTTTGTTGAATTTGGCGGCCCCGATGGCGGCGATGGCGGCAATGGCGGCAGCGTCTGGGCCGAAGCGGTTGACGGACTGAACACCCTGATCGATTTTCGCTACCAGCAGCATTTCTTTGCCAAATCTGGCCAAGGCGGCATGGGCCAGCAGCGCACGGGTAAAACGGGCGATGATATTATCTTGCGCGTTCCCGTGGGAACCGAGATTTTGGACGAAGACGAAGAATCGGTGATTGCCGATTTGGTCACAGTGGGCCAGCGCGTGCAACTGGCCAGGGGCGGCAATGGCGGTTGGGGCAACCTTGCGTTCAAATCATCCACCAACCGCAGCCCCGCCCGCGCCAATCCGGGGCAAGAGGGGATCGAGCGCACGATCTGGCTGCGCCTGAAACTGATCGCCGATGCGGGGCTGGTCGGTCTGCCCAATGCTGGCAAGTCAACGTTCTTGGCAGCGGTCAGCAATGCCCGCCCGAAAATTGCCGATTACCCCTTCACCACCCTTGTGCCCAACCTTGGGGTTGTGGGCATTGATGGGGCCGAAATTGTGATGGCCGATATTCCGGGTCTGATCGAAGGGGCCAGCGAAGGGCGCGGTTTGGGGATGCAGTTTTTGGCCCACGTCGAGCGGTGCAAAGTGCTGCTGCATCTGGTCGATGGCACATCGGAAACCGTCGCCGAAGATTACCAGACCATCGTGACCGAACTAGAGGCCTATGCCGAGGCGCTGGGCGATAAAGCGCGCGTTGTCGCCCTGAACAAGTGCGATGCGCTGGACGAAGGCACAATCAAAAAGCGCAAGAAAGCCTTGGAAAAGGCATCGGGCGGGCCTGTGATGGCCATCTCTGGCGTGGCGGGCATGGGGCTGCAAGATACCCTCCGCGCTTTGCACGCCCATATCAAATATCAGGCCCCCGTGGTGGATGATACGCCATGGCAGCCTTAAAGCCGCAGTCGTCAAAACATTTGGCCGCGCCAGACATTCGCACCGCCAAACGGCTGGTGGTTAAGATCGGCTCGGCCTTGCTGGTTGACCGCACCAGCGGGCTAAAGGGTGATTGGTTGACTGCCTTATGCGCCGATGTGGCGGATGCAAAATTGCGCGGCGCGGATGTGGTGCTGGTGTCTTCAGGTTCCATTGCGCTGGGCCGCACGGTGCTGGGGCTTGGCAGTGGTGATCTCACGCTAGAACAATCACAGGCAGCAGCGGCGGTGGGGCAAATCCAACTGGCGCGGGCGTATTCCGAGGCGCTGGCCCCGCATGGCATTATCGCAGGGCAGGTTTTGGTCACGCTGGAAGATACCGAAGATCGCCGCCGTTACCTGAACAGCCGCGCCACGATGGAAACCATGCTGGGCCTTGGCGTGGTGCCGATTGTGAATGAAAATGACACTGTCGCCACCGATGAAATCCGCTTTGGCGATAATGACCGACTGGCCGCGCAAATTGCGGTGACGGTGGGGGCGGATCAGTTGATTTTGCTGTCGGATGTCGATGGGTTTTATTCGGCCAACCCAAAGGAAGACCCAACTGCCCAGCGGTTCGATCTGGTGGAAACGATCACGGCTGCAATCGAGGCGATGGCGGGCGATCCTATATCGAGCCTGTCCAAAGGCGGCATGAAGACCAAGCTGATGGCGGCAAAAACCGCTGTGGCGGGCGGCTGCGCAATGGCGATTATGGAAGGGTCAACCCTGCGCCCGCTGACTGCGCTGGCGCATGGCGCGGCGCGGACGTGGTTTTTGGCCAAGGGCGATCCACAGGCCGCGCGCAAACGCTGGATTGGCGCGATGAAGCCGCGCGGCGAGGTGCGGCTGGACGCAGGGGCCGTGCGCGCCATGGCGCAGGGAAAATCCCTGCTGCCTGCTGGCGTGACCGAAGTATTAGGCCGTTTTGGCCGTGGCGAACCTGTGGCAATTTTGGCCCCCAACGGCGATGTGCTGGGCAAGGGCCTGATCCGCTATACCGCAGATGAGGCGCGCGCAATTGCGGGGCATAGGTCCGGCGACATCGAGGCGATTTTGGGCTATGCAGGGCGGGCGGCCTTGATCCACAGGGATGATCTTGTCATTTAATTCGGATGCCGTCGGGATGGGCATTTGCGCCAAAGTGAAAGGGCGAGAGATGAGTTTTGATGCAGGCGCGTTGATGGGCGAGATGGGGCAGGCGGCCAAAGCGGCGGCGGCAGAATTGGCGATTGCCAGTTCCAAGCGTAAGGTCGTGGCCTTGCAGGCGGCAGCCGCAGCCATTTTGGCCAATGAGACGCAGATCCTAGACGCAAATGTGCTGGATTTGGCAGCGGGCGCGGAAAAGGGCCTGTCCAAGGCCATGCTAGACCGCCTGATGCTAAACGGCACACGCCTGCGCGGTATTGCTGACGCGCTGCGTGCGATTGCCGAACAAAAAGACCCCGTTGGCCGCGTGTTGGCCGAATGGGACAGGCCAAATGGGCTGCATATTCAGCGCGTCGCTACCCCCTTGGGCGTGATTGGCGTGATCTTCGAGGCGCGCCCCAATGTCACCGCCGATGCGGGCGCTTTGTGCCTTTGGGCGGGCAATGCGGTGATTTTGCGCGCGGGGTCGGATAGTCAGAACTCGTCTGAAGCCATCCACGCCTGCATGGTAGAGGGCCTGCGCGCCGCGCACCTGCCCGAGGCAGCGATCCAATTGGTCGCCACATCTGACCGCGCGATGGTGTCGGAAATGTTGCGCGCAACCGAGTATATCGACGTGATCGTGCCGCGCGGTGGCAAGGGGCTGGTGGGCCTTGTCCAGCGCGAGGCGCGCGTGCCTGTGTTTGCCCATCTGGAAGGCATTTGCCACGTTTACGCCGACCGCGACGCCGATCTGGAAAAAGCGCGCCGCGTGGTGCTGAACGCCAAAACCCGCCGCACGGGCATTTGCGGCGCAGCGGAATGTCTGCTGATTGACTGGCAGTTTTACACCAAACATGGCGCGGTGCTGATTGAAGATTTAATCAAGGCGGGGGTCGAGGTGCGAACGGAAGGTGAATTGTTGAAAATCCCAGGCACGGTGCAGGCCGCGCCCGATGATTTTGGCCGTGAGTTTCTGGACATGATCATCGCCGCCAAATTGGTCTGTGGCGTGGACGAGGCGATTGTCCATATCAAACGCTATGGCAGCCAGCATACGGAATCGATCCTGACCGAAAACGCAGCCACCGCCGCGCATTTCTTTAAGCATCTCGACAGTGCGATTTTGATGCACAACGCGTCCACCCAGTTTGCCGATGGGGGCGAGTTTGGCATGGGCGGCGAGATTGGCATTGCCACGGGCAAGATGCATGCGCGTGGGCCAGTGGGGGCCGATCAATTGACCAGTTTTAAGTATTTGGTCACGGGGAACGGCACGGTTAGGGTTTAGCGGGGTCACACCTAAAGGCTGATTGTCAGCGCGCCTTCTTCCTCGCCGCCCGTCACCGAAATACTGCGATGTTGGCGCGCGGCCTCTAGCGCAAGCAAAGGGAAATGTACGTGCCCTGCGGCGATGTCGTCATAGGCATCAAGGCTGGCATCGCGCGCAAGTCCGCCCCACAGCGCGGGGTCTTGCTTGATCCGCGGGGCGCTGGCGGTCAGGTTCCACCCCGCTTCGCCCATAGAAATGGCCACATCCCCCCCTTGCACCAGGGCAGTTTCCAAACACATCAGCCCTAGAAACGCCATTTTCACATCGCGGCGGGGCAGATCTTGCGGGCTGTCCCAGATCACTTTCATCCGTCCGCCAGCGGCAAGATCACGCAAAATCCCCGCCACCTCGCCGCGCCCAATGCGCTGATCCAGTGCGCACAGGCCAAAGGCGATGCGGAAATGGCGAATGCGCGCATTGGCATGGCCCGCGCTTTCCATAATCAAAGCCATTTCTTGGCCAGACGTGCCCGATGCATCCATCATCATTAACTCTACCCCGTTGCCGATGGCACCAATTGGGCTAATAAGGTCGTGGCAGATACGCGAGGCGACAAGGGCGGACAGATGAATGGGATCAAGCAAGGAGTGTTTCCTGTGATAGGGGCAAGATGCGCAACTTATTAGAGCCGGGAATGCTTGTGCGCCACCCGCACTGCCCCGATTGGGGGCTGGGGCAAGTGCAATCAGCAGTAGGGGCCAAGGTGACGGTCAATTTTGAACATGCGGGCAAAGTGGTGATAGATAGCGATCAAGTCACCCTGACGCGGGATTTTTCAACATAAGCGGGATATTAGTTTAAACAATGTTAAAATTGTCTGTAATTTTGAACGAGGCCACGGCATCGGCCAAAGGCCGCCCAAATGAGCGATAAACCCGCCGATCCGGCCTTTGAAATGCGCCTTGCAGCAACGGGCGATGACCTGCGCGCGGCGCAAGCGCTGCGGTATGTGGTGTTTGTACAGGAACTGGGCGCGGATGGGCCGATGGTGGATCATGCGCAGGGGCTAGAGATTGATGCCTTTGATGCGATTTTTGACCATCTGCTGCTGATCGACCCCCACCGCGAAGCGCGCGGTGAAAACTCTGTGGTTGGGGTGTATCGCCTGCTGCGCAGTCAGGCGTTGGGGCAGGGCGGGCGGTTTTATGCCGAGGATGAGTTTGACCTAAGCCCTTTGCGCGCCAGTGGCCGGCGGCTGATGGAACTGGGGCGGTCTTGCGTGCACCCTGATTATCGCGGCGGCTCGGCGATGCTGCATTTGTGGAATGGGCTGGCTGATTATGTACTGCGGCACGAGGTTGAGGTGATGTTTGGCCCCGCCTCGCTGCATGGCACAGATGTGGATGCGCTGGCGCAGCCGCTGTCCTATCTGCATCACAACCACCTTGCCCCGCCCGAAATGCGGGTCACGGCCCGCGCCCCGCATGGGGTGCCGATGGACATTATACCCCCCGCGCAGATCGACCGCGCGCGGGCCTTGGCGGGGGTTCCCAACCTGCTAAAAGCCTATCTGCGCCTTGGCGGGTTTGTAGGGCAGGGGGCGTGGGTGGATCATGCCTTTAACACCACGGATGTTTGCCTTGTGATGGATACCGCATTGATGAGCGCGCGGCACCGCGAGTTCTACACCCGCAAGGCAGGGCGGGGATGAGCGGGCGATATGGCATGGGCGGGGTGGCGCGCGTTGCCCTGCGCGGCACTATCGTGGGCGCGTTGGTGTTCGGCGGGCTGGCGGTTAAGCTGATTTTGCGCGCTGCCGAGGCCCCGCTGTTTGGGCCCGCGCGCCCAGTCACGCCCTATTTGACCCAAGCCGTTTGCCGCGCTGCGCTATGGCTGATGGGTTTTGGCTTTGTCGTGCAGGGCAAGCCCATGCAGCAGCACGGGCTTGTGGTGGCCAACCATGCGTCTTGGCTGGATATATTTGCGCTGAACGCTGCGCAAAGAGTTTATTTTGTCAGCAAATCCGAAGTGGCGGCATGGCCCGCCATTGGCTGGCTGGCCCGCGCCACGGGCACGTTGTTTATCACGCGCAAAACGGCTCATGCAAAACGCCAGCAACTGGATTTCGAATCCCGCTTGCGCGCGGGTCATCGTCTGCTGTTCTTCCCCGAAGGCACCAGCACCGACAGCACCTTTACCTTGCCGTTCAAACCAACCCTGTTCGCGGCCCTTTATGCGGAGGGTATGGGCGATGTCTGGGTGCAGCCCGCCAGCGTGATATACACCGCGCCAGCAGGTGCGCCCACCAATTTTTATGGCTGGTGGGGCGATATGGATTTTGCCCCGCATTTGATTGCGACTTTGGCGGCCAAGGGCCAAGGGCGGATTGAGGTAATATTGCACCCACCCTTGCGCGTGGCCGATTACGCAGGACGCAAGCAATTGGCTGCGGCATGTGAGGCAGTGGTGCGCGCGGGCCTATCACAGACCTTTGAGTAAGTCCTTTAGCGCTCCCGCCGCATCAACCGCGCCCCAAATCTCTGGCCCAATCCCAAAAAAATCCGTCACGGGGCCAAAGCGGGCGATCAGCTCTGCCGTCAGCGCGCCTTCGGTGATGCAGGGGGTTTCGATGACTTGGCTCCACCATTCGACTATATCGTACTCTACAGGTTCGGCGCGCCCAAGGGGGCTGGGGCCTGCTGGGCCAAAGGCCACGTAATCTGCCCCCGCCTCGGCTGCTGCCATGCCATCATGGCGCGATCCTGCGCAGTAGGCGCCAATGATGGCATCCGCGCCCAAGTCCTTGCGCAAGCTGCGCACTTGGCGTGCGCCATCCGTCAGATGCACGCCGTCAAGGCCGTGCGGTTCAACCAGTTTCACATGGTTTTCAATCACAATTGCCACGTCGCGGGCGTGGGCGATGACGCGGCAGGCATCAGCGGCGCGGGCGATGAAATCGGCATCAACGCTGGCAAGCGACAGTCGCACACAGGCGATATCCAAGCCGTCCATAACGGCGGCCAGTTGGTCTGGAAATACCGCCAGATCAAAGGCAGGCGGGGTGATCAGAGTGATTTGCGGGCGGTCGGTGTCTGGCATGGTCTTTCCTTAGCTTCGGGCCCTGCATAGCGCAAAGCTGCGGGCTTGGCGAGGGCGCAGCGATGCCATATGAGGGCGGCAACGAAAGGGCTGCAAATGATGCAAGAGATCATCCCCCCCGCCTTTGTTTTGGTGCGCCCGCAGATGGGCGAAAACATTGGGGCTGCGGCGCGGGCTATGCTGAACTTTGGGCTGGAACGGATGCGCGTTGTCGCTCCCCGCGATGGCTGGCCCAGCCCGCAGGCGGTGGCGCTGGCATCTGGCGCGGGCCGCGTGCTGGACGGCGCGCAGATATACGAGGCGGTGCAAAGCGCGGTTGCGGACTGTGAATATGTCTATGCCACCACCGCGCGGGGGCGCGAGTTGACCAAGCCCGTCTTTACGCCCGAAGCTGCCATGCATGATGCCCGCGCCCGCATTGCTGCAGGTCAGCGCGTGGCCGTTCTGTTTGGACCCGAACGCGCAGGGCTGGAAAATGACGACATCACCCGCGCCAATGCGATTATCACCGTACCCGTGAACCCCGACTTTCCCAGTCTGAATCTTGCGCAATGTGTTTTGCTGCTGGGCTATGAATGGCGGCGGCAAACTGCACCCGCGCCTGAAGTGGTACATCATATGGCACGCACAAAGTGGGCCAATGGCGCAGAGGTAGAGGCTCTGGGCGATCACTTTGAAAGCCGCCTTTCGGACGCGGGTTTCTTTTATCCGCTTGAAAAGGTGGATGGCATGAAGGAAGGGCTGCGCAATATGTGGACGCGGCTGAACCTGACGCAGGCCGAGGTGCAGACCCTGCACGGGATGCTGCGACAAATGGCCTATCAACTGCGCCAGAAGGATAAGGGCGAATAGGGGGGCTTTGCCCCCCTCGGAGCTTATGCTCCTCACCCCCTAGGATATTTGTAGAGTAAGGAAGCAGGCAGAAGGTCTGTTCCTTCCTAACTCTACAAATATCCTAGGGGGCCTGCTTGCAGGCGGGGGCAAAGCCCCCTCAGGCGGCTGTCGAGGGACGAATTTTGGGCAAGCGGGGTTGAAGCGGGCACATCTGCGCCCTAATGTCTGACCCAAAGCAGGAGGCCGATATGGCAACAAAATCCCCATCAAAGCGCAGCATTTTTGAAGAGGTCGGCAATGCGTCTGCCGCAGGGCAGGCCCCTTCGGCGGGTGTAATTTCGGGTGCAGGCACAGGCAGAGGCGCGCGGCGCGGCATTCGGGTTTGGCTGGCGGTTTTGTTTTTGCTGGTTGCCACTATGATTGCGGTGGGCGGCATGACGCGGCTGACGGATTCGGGATTGTCGATCACCGAATGGCGGCCGATTACGGGTGCGATCCCGCCTCTTAATCAGTCCGATTGGCAGGAAGAGTTCACAAAGTATCAGGCGATTCCAGAGTTTCAGTTGCAGAACAGCCAGATGACGATTGAGGAATTTAAGACAATCTTTTGGTGGGAATGGGGGCACAGGCAGTTTGGCCGTGTGATTGGGCTGGTTTGGGTGCTGGGCTTTGTCGGGTTTCTGGCCACAAAATCCATTCCGCGCGGCTGGACGGGGCGTTTGCTGGGTCTTGGTGCGCTGGGCGGGCTTCAGGGCGCGATCGGTTGGTGGATGGTGTCATCAGGCCTTTCGGGGGATGTGGTGGATGTGAAATCCTACCGCCTTGCTACGCATTTGGGGCTAGCCTTCATCATTCTTGGCCTGATTGCGCATTACATATTCGAGCTGTCGCGCAGCGAGGTTGACCTAATCGCCGCCCGCCGCGCTGGCGAGGGGAAACTTGCGCGCATGTCCACAGGGCTGAAGCATTTTGCCTTTTTGCAAATTCTGCTGGGCGCGCTGGTCGCGGGTATTGACGCAGGCCGCGCCTTTCCGACTTGGCCTGATATGAATGGGCAGTTCTTTCCTGCCGATGCGTTCTATGTGCCATCGGGCGGGGGCCTGTGGCATGCGTTCTTTGAAAATTCGGGTCTGGTGCAGTTTATGCATCGTATGTCGGGCTATTTTCTCGCGGTTTTTGCGGTGGTGGTTTGGCTGCGGGCGCGCAAGTCGCCCTATGCGGCCACGCGGCGGGCGTTTCATGCGGTGCTTTTCTTGCTTTTCGTGCAAATATTCATCGGCATTTATACAGCGCTGACGGCGGCGCAGGTGCATGTGGCGATCACGCATCAGGTGACGGCTGTCATCCTTTGGGTGGCGATCATCCGCGCGCGGCATTTGGCGGGCGCGCCTGTTGCAGGGTCATTGCGCGAGGGCGCGCTATGACTGCCTTCGACCATATCATGGCGCATCAGCGCCAGACCGAAGCCTTGGGCAAGGTCATGGAGCGGCTTGGCTGGGATCAGGAAACCATGATGCCCCAAGGCGCGGCAGATCAGCGCGGCGAGGAGATGGCAGCATTAGAGGGGGTTCTACACGCCCGCCGCACCGATCCGCGTTTGGGCGAATGGCTGGCCTTGGCGCAGGCCCCCGATGTGGCAGGCGCGCGGGCGCTGGATTTGATTGCGCGATCTTATATGCGCACTGTGAAAGTGCCCGCTGATTTGGCGCAGAAACTGGCGCAAGTCACGTCCACCGCGCAGGGGATTTGGGCGGGCGCCCGCGCAGCAGATGATGTCGCGGCCTTTCTGCCGACCCTGACCCAAGTGATCGCCCTGCGCCGCGAAGAAGCCGCCTGTTTGGCTGCTGGCGGCGATTTATACGACGCGCTGATCGATGATTACGAGCCTGATACAAAGGCCGCCGATCTGGCCGCGATGTTTAATCGCATGCGCCCGCGCTTGGTGGCCCTGCGCGCTGCCGTGCTAGACGCCCCTGCACCCGAACCCTTGACAGGGCATTTCCCGCAGGCAGGTCAACTGGCCCTGTCGCGCAAAATGGCCGAGGTGTTTGGCTATGATTTCACGCGCGGGCGCATTGATTTGGCAGTGCATCCGTTTTCATCTGGCGGCGGCGATGACAGCCGCATCACCACGCGGGTGGCGGAAAATGATCCGTTCAATTGCCTGTATTCGACCATCCACGAACTGGGCCATTCTTGTTATGAACTGGCCATTGATCCTGACTATAATTTCACCCCCCTTGGGCATGGCGTGTCAATGGGCGTGCATGAAAGCCAAAGCCGCATTTATGAAAATCAAATCGGGCGCGGGGCGGCGTTTTGTGAATTTCTGTTTGGGCAAATGCGGGCAGAGTTTGGCGAAATGAACCTGAAAACCGCGCGCGATTTTACCCGCGCGGTGAACCGTGTCCACGCAGGATTTATTCGCACCGAAAGCGATGAGGTGCAGTATAACCTGCATATTATGATGCGCTTTGATCTGGAACGCGCGCTGATTTCGGGCGATTTGGCACCGCGCGATTTGGAAGCCGCGTGGAATGACCGTTTTTCGCGAGATTTTGGCGTGGCCGTGCCGCGCCCTAGTTTGGGGATGCTGCAAGATGTGCATTGGTCGGCGGGGTTGTTTGGATATTTCCCGACCTATACTTTGGGCAATGTGTATGCGGGCTGCCTAAACGCTGCGATGCGCCGCGATCTGCCGAATTTGGACGATCATTTGGCGCGCGGCGATACCGCCCCCGCCACAGGCTGGCTGCGCGGTAAATTGCAGCGCCATGGCGGACTTCGCGCGGCAAGCGGGACCATCGAACATACCTGCGGCTTTGTGCCAACAGAGGCCCCGCTGCTGGATTATCTGGAAGCCAAGTTTACCGATCTTTACGCATTATGACGCAGGTCTTTGGAATCGGGCGGCAAAGCTTTGGCGTGTGGCTGCTTGCGGTGGCGCAAACGCTGACTTATGCGGGGGTTTACTATGCCTTTGCCGCGCTTCTTCCAGATTTAATTGTGGCCACGGGCTGGTCGGTTGCCGATTTGGCCTTTGGCCCGACGATCAGCTTTTTGGTGATGGCGGGGATGTTGCCCATTACAGGGCGGATGCTGGATCATGGGCATGGCGCGGCGATGATGCTGGGCGGGCCCGTGCTGGGGGCTGCGGCCCTGCTGTGGCTTTCGCAGGTGGGCGCGCTGTGGCAATGGAATTTGGGCTGGGCGCTGATTGGGCTTGCGATGTCGGGCAGCGTTTATGAGACATGCTTTGCCCAATTAACCCGCGTTTTGGATGAGCCAGAGGCAGGGCAACAGCGCGCTTCACAGCCGGGGGCATTAACCGCGCGCGGCGCAATCATTCGCGTGACCTTGGTGGCGGGATTTGCAAGCAGTCTGGCCTTTCCACTGGGTCATTGGTGGGGGACGGCGCTGGGCGGGCAAACCGCGCTGGCTGCCTTTGCAGGGGTGGTCGCGCTGGCTGTGCCTGTCGCAGCCCTCGGCCTTAGTCTGCTGGGCGATGCGCGCAAAAGCGTGCAGCATCCTGCCCCGATGAAAGGCGCCCTTGGCGCGGCGCTGGGCCAGCGCGCCTTTTGGGTGCTAACGGCGGTTTTCACGGCGATTTGGGCCAGCCACGGCGTTTTGATGACCTATGTTTTGGTGCTGTTTGCCGATCGCGGCGCTGGTGCGGGGATGGCTGCATTTGCGGCCAGTTGCGTCGGCCCTGCCCAAGTTTTTGGTCGTCTTATGCTGATGGCGGGCGGCGCGCGCGTGTCCAACCGCGCGGCCACTTTCTTCTCGCTTGGCTCGCTGGCGCTGGGCGGCATGGTCTTGATTGCCGCAGGCGCGGCCCCGCTGCTGATTTTTGCCTTTGCCACATTGCAAGGTATGGGGGCAGGGCTGCTTTCCATTCTGCGCCCCGTGCTTGTGGCCGATCTTTTGGGGAGGCAAGGGTTTGGCGCGGTGTCTTCGGCTATATCGGTGGGCCCCGTGCTGGCCAATGCCGCCGCCCCTGCGCTGGGCGCTCTGCTGCTGAGCACGGGTGGCGCGGATGCGGTTTATGCAACCTGCCTTGTGCTGGTTGCTTTTGCCTTTATCTTGGCGATGGTGATGATCCGCCCCCCTACTGTGCCGCACCCCGAGTATCCAGAATGACCCAAACCCTTGCCCTAACCCGCGCCGATTTGCAGGCGTTTCTGGACGGCGATTTCGGGCCCCTTGGCGGCGATTTCATCGTGGATCGGGCCGAGATAGATGGTCTTACCCTGCGTCTCAAATCTTCGGATAAGTTTCTGCGGCCCGGAAATACTGTCTCTGGCCCCGCGATGTTCGCGCTGGCCGATGTGGCAGTTTACCTCGCCATTCTGTCGCGCATTGGTATGGCCCCGCTGACCGTGACCACCAATTGCAGCATCGATTTCATGCGCAAACCTGATGCAGGGCGCGATGTGCTGGCCCATACCCGCATTTTGAAACTGGGGCGCAGTTTGGCCATTGGCGATGCGCTTTTGTTCATGGACGGCGGGACCGACCCGGTGGCGCGCGCAAACCTCACCTACGCCATCCCGCCAGATTTCAAACCCGCCAGATAGTGTCGCCATTGGCCTTGCGCGCCCCACGCAATCTGCTTTGATACAGGCACACAGGAGGCTGCTATGGACGACTTTTTCCGCCCCGTATCTGGTTTTGATCTGCCGCGCTTTGCGGGTATCCCCACCTTTATGCGCCTGCCGCATGTGGGCTTTGACCATCCCCGATTTGCAGAGGTGCAAATTGGCCTGATCGGCGCGCCTTGGGATGGCGGCACAACGAACAGGCCAGGCCCGCGTCATGGCCCGCGCCAGTTGCGCGATCTGTCAACAATGATTCGCGCGCAAAATGGGGCAACATGGGTTGCCCCGTTCGAACTGGCCCGCTGCGCCGATCTGGGCGATGTGGCCCCGAACCCCGGCGATCTGATGGATTCACTATCGCGGATGGAGGCGTTTTATAGCCGCGTTGTGGACGCAGGCATCCTGCCGCTCACGGGCGGGGGTGACCATCTGTGCACCCTGCCGATTTTGCGCGCTTTGGCGAAACAGCGCCCTTTAGGCATGATCCAGTTCGACAGCCATACCGATTTGAACGATATTTATTTCGGCACCTCGCGCTATAACCACGGCACGCCCTTTCGCCGCGCAGTTGAAGAGGGCCTGCTAGACCCCAAACGATACGTCATCATCGGCGTTCGCGGCACAGCTTACGGGCGCGAAGATTGGGATTTCGCCGCATCTGTCGGCATCAAAATCATCCCCATCGCCGAATTCCACGCGCGCGGCGCAGATGATGTCATGGCCGAGGCCCGCGATATCGCGGGGCAGGGTGATACCTACGTCACCTATGACATCGATTTTGTTGACCCCACCTTTGCCCCGGGAACGGGCACCCCCGAAGTGGGCGGGCCAAATTCCTGGCAAGCCCTGCAAGTCGCCCGCGGCCTGCGCGGGGTCAATGTGGTGGGGGCCGATTTGGTGGAAGTATCCCCGCCGTTTGACCCCACAGGTGGCACGGCATGGCTGGGGGTAAGTTTGATGTTCGAGATGCTGTGCGTGATGGCCGAAGGCATGGCGATGCGGGGGTAAGGGACGGTGGGCCTGCCCGCAAAAACATGTCCCTAAGCCGTTTTTAGTCCGCGGCGCCCGCGGCACGGCGGCGCGGGGCGCCTTGTTTCCGTGCCCAGCGCTGCCCGAACGCTGGCCCTTCCGCGCCCTACACCTGTAGTGACAGATGCAATACGGATGGCATACGCGGGCCATACGCGCGTCATACGGCTGCCAACCCGCTGCACCTGCTGCGAATCGGGGCTGTTTCTTTGCTGATGTTGGTAAACGTGGTTCGGTGGTCGTGGCGGAACGACAGTTAACGTCTGTTTGAATGGTTTTGGTTTCTGCTGTGTTGTGGCTTCGCACTGCGATTCGCCATCATTCACCCGCATTCCGTGCATTATGTGGATAAGTCTTGTTATAGATCAGTCTGTTAGGTCTATCTTCCTGTAATTGTCGCTTATTTTTTGGTCTTTGTGAAAAATCTGTCACATTTCATCATTTTCCCTCTTGCGGGTTTTTTGTTGTGGGCCTAGATACCGCCTCACCGAAGAAGAGCAGACGCAGCGATGCGGGTGCGGATCGGACGGAGCGGGCTACGGTTCGCGCAGAAGGATTGGATGCACGGTGGCAGGGACGCCCAAGGTTTGGGTGTTTGCTGTTATTTTGTTGTCCTAGGTTAGACGAAAAGACTGAAGACTGGCCTACCGCTCTTTGAAATGTTTGGAAATTGAAGGGATATGCGGGCGGACTGACGCGAACGGCGTCAAATCGCAGCATATCTGACTTGGTAGAGAAGTTGGGCCTTGGCCT
>CAMAXX010000043.1 GCA_945862435.1 Pseudorhodobacter antarcticus | reverse complement strand
TTGGTGTAGGTCGCGTGATAGCTGCCCTTGGTGCATTCCCAAATGCCCGACACCATGGAGCCATCTTTCGCAGTGTGCAAAACCCATGTCTTCATCGAGGGCGTACCTTCGGTGACCAGCCAGCCATCAAGATCGGCTGTGCTGGGGGCGATGCCTGTGGTGGCGGGCAGTTTGGTGATGCTTTGCATTGGGTTTCCTTGGGTATGATTTCCAACGATGATGAGGGGTGGGGCGCGCTGATGTCAACACAAAGAGGTGGTCGCGGCATTTCGGACCATTTGTTAAGATTGACCTCATGCTGAGAGACGCGATCCAAAATGAAGAAACTCTCGCCGCGCCGATCACGACAACACAAACGCTGTGTTACAGCAGCAAAACAGCTTGCAGTGTTAACATAACAAGACTCTGGCAAACGATGATAAAATGGTCTGGATTGATACAGATGCCGACAGAGATGTTGAAATCGCGATACGCTTTGAATCGCCCCATCTTTACCGGAGGGCAAAACTCTCGGAGAATTGCCCGTTATGGAACATGCATAAAAGAAGAAGACTTCGAAGCCATATTCACCTGAGTTCCGCGAACGTGCTGTGCGGCGTTTGTTGGAACACCGCGATAAGTATCAAAGCGAAGCTGCGGTGCTGCGAGGGATCACGGCAGTTTTAAGGTTGGAGAGGTCATCTGCGGCCTAAATCCAAGTGCGATTGTGCCGTTCAGGGAATTACCGATCAAATGGACTTGCAGCCTCGAACCCAACCAATCGCCCTCAGTTGACCAAAAACGCAACCACAAGAGTGTCTAGAAGATCGCTTTTGGTTACGGGGGTGGGTTGGGAGGTATATCTCAGAAATATCTAAATTATGCAATAAAATCAACGGCAGTTGGCGGAGGAGGTGGGATTCGAACCCACGGTAGGCTTCCACCTACGTCGGTTTTCAAAACCGGTGCGTTAGACCACTCCGCCACTCCTCCGACGGTTCGGGTGATAAGGGGGATTTGATGATTCTGGAAGGGCTTTGCGAAAAATGATGCGATAACGGCGAAATCAGCCCTTTGCATGGCGCGCGCCACACTTGTCGCTGGGGGTTTTTCCCGTAATGCGGCGGAATTCTCGGTTGAAATTGGACTTGGTCAAAAACCCTGCGTCAAGCATTGCTTCGGTCTCTGAGGCCCCCTTCTGCAAACTGGCTCTGCCGGTGTCAATGCGGTGGCCGTTCACATAGCGCAAGATGTTTTGCCGCGTGACGCGGTTCACCGCAATCGTCAGTGTCTTGGCAGGCCCATGCAAGCGGCGCGCGGCCATCAACGTGTCAATCCGCGCAAACAGGGCGTGATCGTCATCACTGGGGGCCATGGGCACATCGGCCTCGGCCTCTGCGGGATGGCCGTCATGCGCTGTGCAAAAACTACCAGCGCGCCCATGCTGAATAGCCCCGCCGTTGTGGCAGTTTCCACAAGACGCGGCACTAAGGCCACTTGGCCCAGCGCCACGAAAACGACAATTGCCACATCACTTAGGGCCAACAGCGCAAGCGCGCCCACAATACCCTTAGCCCGTTGGTCAATACCACGCGCATGTCGGCGCTTGGGTTTTCCTATGGCGGATGGACGGCGCTGTCTTTGGCGGGGATGCGCGGAAATTTAGCGGCGCTAGACGCAGGGCAATGGAATGGCGATTACCAAGCTGGGCGCATCACAAAGGTTGTGGCCATTGATCCTAGCCTGGCCTTTGGGCTGACCTTTGCCGATACGCAAAACTTACTGGCGGATACGCTTCTGATCCAACCGGGGAGAGGCGCAGATCGTTTGGACAGCACCGATTTATCGGCCAAGGGCAGCGGCTTTGCAGCGCTTGTCCCTGCTACGCATCGGCTGGAAATCGCGCCTGCTTATTACTTTTCAATGCTGCCGCTGTGCGCCGAAAATGGCGCGGCTATTCTAAAGTCTGAAAACGATGACCCCGTTTGCACCAACCCCGTTTGCACCGCCCCCGTTTGCACCAACCCCGCTTGCGCAAACCACGCGGTCATTCACGGGCAAGTGATTGCGGCCACAAAGGCGCATTTGGAGTTGAAATAGCCCCTATACATCCAAGCGCGGGCAGGTATTTGCCGATCTTGCCCGCGCCAATCACGCGTCTGCGGGCAGGGCTTTGCAGGGGCGCCTTTTCGCTGTATAAGATAATCAAAGCGGAAGGTGGGCGTTTTGTCCCGCAACAGCCGCGCAAATGTTGGGCACAGACCCGAACCAAAAACAAAAGCGCGGCACGATAACCGCGCAAGCAGGAGCAGAGCATGAGATACGCAAAAGTAGGTCGTATTTGGGGGGTGATGGCGCTGGGGCTTGTGGCGGCCTGCCAACCTGGCCAGAACCCATTTCAGCGCAACACCGACCCGCCATCCGACACCTCGGTCGCCACGGCCAAATCGGTCAAACTGATTGACCGCGATGTCGAGGCACCCGATGTGTTCCAAGCGGCCGATAGCGCGCTTTGGGATGGCCGACCCAGCCTTGGCGGGGTTTGGGTAGCATCCCCTGATGCCGTCGATCCTGAACGCGTGATTATGCGCAACCCTGCCAATGGAAAGTTTGTGATCGGCGCGCTGTTCAAACGCGAACGCGATAACCCTGGCCCCAGCCTGCAAATCAGTTCAGACGCTGCAGCGGCCTTGGGTTTGCTTGCAGGCCAGCCTGCACAAATCAACGTCACCGCACTGCGCCGAGAAGAGGCCCCTGCCGAAGTCAGCGCCAGCGCGCCCATTCTGGATGCCGCCGAAACGGTGCCACCCGAAACACTGGCGGGCGCTGCCAATGCCCCTGCACCGCAGCCCTTGGCCAACCAGCCTGCAGGCGCTGGCGGCGCCGCCACCACCACTTTGGCCCCCGCAGCCCAGGCGCCCGCTGATATTGCTGCGGCAACTGCCGCCGCCCTCGCGCCCACTGCACCAGCGGCCCCTGTGATAAACGCCGCCACTGGCCCCTTTATCCAAATCGGTATCTTCTCGGTCGAGGCCAATGCCAAGCGCGCCGTTGCCACGTTAAACGCAGCAGGTGTTGCCGCAACGATGCGCACCGATACCTCGAATGGCAAAACCTATTGGAGCGTGGGCGCGCGCGGTGATGGCAGCGTTTTGGCAAAGGCCAAAGCTGCTGGTTTCAATGATGCATATGTTGTGAAAGGCTAACCCACCATGCTGCGCCGTCCTCTTCTTACGCTAGGTTTTCTGGCAGCTTTTGCCGTGCCCCATCTGGCCGCTGCGCAGGGGTTTGAAACATCGGCGCGCGAGGCTTGGGTTTATGATGCTTCCACCCACACTGTGCTGATGGACAAGAACGGCGAGGCCCCCGTGCCGCCTGCCTCTATGTCCAAACTGATGACGATTTTCATGTTGTTCGAAGCGCTGAAAGATGGCCGCGTCACAATGGATACGGAATTTTCCGTATCTGCCAATGCAGTGGCTTTGACGACCGCCGGCGGATCGACAATGTACCTGCAAGAGCGGGATCGACCCACCGCGCGCGATTTAATTTACGGCATGATCGTCAATTCTGGCAATGATGCCTGCGTGGTTGTAGCCGAAGGGCTGGCAGGCAGCGAAGCGGCTTTTTCGGTTAAAATGACCGAACGCGGCCGCGCCATTGGGCTGGAACACTCCGTCTTTGCCAATTCCAGCGGCTGGCCCGATCCGCGCCACCGCATGAGCATGAAAGACCTTGGCCTGCTTAGTTTGCGCCTGGTTGAAGATTTTCCCGATTATTATCCGATTTTCGCCGAAACCACCTATAATTACAAAGACCGCGCGCCAGCCAATGCCGCCAACCGCAACCCGCTTTTGAAACTGGGGATCGGCGCGGATGGGCTGAAAACGGGCCACACCAAAGAGGCGGGCTATGGGCTTGCCGGGTCGGTTCTACAAAATGGCCGCCGCATCGTGTTTGCCTTTTCGGGCACAGAATCGGACGCGGCCCGCGCGGTGGAGGCAGAACGTATTTCGTCTTGGGCCTTTCGCAATTTTGCGCTAAAAACTGTCGCCAAAGTGGGTGATGTGCTGGGTGAAGCGCCCGTGTTTTTGGGCGCGGCAAGCACAGTGGGTTTGACTACAGCCGTCGATATTGCAGCCCTTGTGCCAGCTCTTGACCGCGATGGGCTGAAAGGCGAAATCACCTTTATCGGCCCCATCCCTGCGCCGATTATGGCGGGGCAAGAACTGGCAACCTTGACCATTCGCGCGACGGGCCTGCCTGACCGCGTGGTGCCTTTGGTCGCCGCCGCAGATGTGCCCCAGGCGGGGATATTTGGCCGCGTCAAAGCCGCTGCTGTGCATCTGTATCAGCGCCTGTTTGGCGCAGACCCTACAGCAGCCTAGTCGCGGCGTGGTGGGTGTGTTCATCAGCTTTGAAGGGATCGATGGGTCGGGCAAGTCCACCCAAGCGCGAATTCTATTTGACACCCTTGTTTCCGCCGGCATGCCCGCGCATCTGACGCGCGAGCCGGGGGGTAGTGCGGGGGCGGAAGACATCCGCGCGCTGGTGCTAAATGGCGCGGCAGACCGCTGGTCACCTGAAACCGAGCTTTTGCTGTTCACGGCTGCACGGCGCGACCATTTGGAGAAAACCATTCTGCCCCGTCTGGCGGCGGGCGAGGTGGTGATCTGCGACCGTTTCGCCGACAGCACTCGCATTTATCAGGGCCTGACGCGCGGCGATTTGCGCGCCAGCGTCGATGCGCTGCACGCCCTGATGATCGGGATTGAACCTGACCTGACTGTGCTAATCGACCTGCCCGCCCAGGCTGGCCTTGCCCGCGCCACCGCCCGCGCGGGGGCGGATATGCGGTTTGAGGGCATGGGCCTTGCTGTTCAAAAGGCCGCGCGCGACGGGTTCTTGGCCCTTGCGCACGCCAACCCCACCCGCTTTGTAGTGATTGACGGCGGGCGGGATCAAGATACCGTGGCCCGCGATGTTTGGGATGTGGCCGCCGCGCGCATGGCCGCGAGATGAGCGAGCCTGACGCGCCAGAGCCCGACAAAATTGAAGGTGCCCCACACCCGCGCGCGGCGCGCATGATTGGGCACCGAGAGGCCGAGGTCGAATTTCTAGATGCATTCAACAGCAATCGCTTTCATCACGCATGGATGATTTCTGGCCCGAAAGGCATTGGTAAGGCCACTTTGGCATGGAAACTCGCGCGTTTTTTGTTGGCCACGCCCGAAAATGATGGCGGGATGTTCGCTGTGCCTCCGCAAAAGTCGCTGGACATCCCCGACGACAACCCTGTCGCACGTCGCCTTTTAGCCCTTTCCGAGCCGCGCCTTTTCCTCCTGCGCAGGCCCTACGACGACAAGACGGGCAAGCTGAAAAACGACATCACCGTCGACGAGGGGCGGCGTATGAAGTCCTATTTCAATTTGTCGGCCGCCGATGGGGGCCGCCGCGTGGCGATTGTCGATAGCCTGGACGAAATGACGAACTCTGCGGCCAATGCCCTGCTAAAGCTGCTAGAAGAACCCCCGCCAAAGGTGACGTTTCTACTGATCGCGCACCAACCTGCTAGCCTTTTACCAACTATTCGCTCGCGCTGCCGCAGCCTACGGATAGGCCCACTTGCACCTGATGATTTGTCCGATGCCCTAACCGCCGCTGGCGGCGATGTTGCCCCCGAAAACCGAACTGCACTTGCCGAACTGACTGGCGGCAGCGTCGGCCGCGCGTTCGAGCTGACCAACCTTGACGGGTTGCGCCTGTATCAATCCCTTGTCGATCTGCTGGGCGGCCTGCCCCGCCTTGACCGCACCCGTATGCAAACCTTGGCCGAGGCTGCATCTGGCAAAGGGGCAGAGGCGCAGTTTGATCTGATCATCGCGCTGATTGATCTGTTTATGGCCCGCACCGCCCGCGCCGCCGCGCTGAACGGATTGGCCCCAGATGCAGCAAACGGCGAAGGCGCGCTGATTGGACGGCTGGCCGCAAACCCTGCCACTGCCCGCCCTTGGGCAGACCTTGCGCAGGCCTTGGGCAACAAAGCGCGGCGCGGACGGGCGGTCAACCTTGACGCTGCAGCATTGGTGATGGATATGCTACTGGCAATCGAGGCTGGTGCGCAATCCATGCCCCGCGCCGCAAGCTAGGCAGATATGACAAACGCAAAACCCATTTTGGTCGACAGCCACTGCCATCTGGATTTTCCCGATTTCGCAGATGAATTGCCGCAGGTGATCGCCCGCGCGCACAATGCTGGCGTGGCGCGCATGGTCACAATCTGCACGCGCCTGCGTCATGAGCCCGCCGTGCGCGCGATTGCCGAGGCGCATCCATCGGTCTTCTACGCCGCAGGCACGCACCCGATGTCTGCCGCTGAAGAACCCCTTGCCACACTGGCCGAACTGATCGCCCTGACCCAGCACCCCAAAATGGTCGGCATTGGCGAGACGGGTCTTGATTACCATTATAGCGCAGCCAGTGCCGATGTGCAGAAAACATCCCTGCGCATCCATATTCAGGCCGCCCAAGCGACAGGTCTGCCCCTTATCATCCACGCCCGCGATGCCGATGACGATGTCGCGCAGATATTAGCCGAAGATCTGGCTATTGCCCCCTATTCCTGCGTGATGCACTGCTTTTCCTCTGGCCCCGCGCTTGCCGCCGCAGCCCTTGATATGGGATTCTATTTGTCGATGTCGGGCATCACCGCCTTTCCCAAAAGCGGCGATTTGCGCGCCATTTTCAAAACCGCGCCCCTGACCCGCATTTTGCTTGAAACCGACAGCCCTTATCTTGCACCGCCGCCCTATCGCGGGCGCCGCAATGAACCTGCCTATACCGCCTTTACTGCCGCTAAAGGCGCGGATTTGTATGGGCTGACCGAAACCGAATTTGCCAGCCAAACCACCGCCAATTTCAACCGCCTGTTCCCCAAGGCGGCGCTGATATGACCGCCCAGTTGCGCCTAACCATCCTTGGCTGTGGATCATCGGGCGGCGTGCCGCGCCTGTCCCCTGATGGCACTGGCGATTGGGGCGATTGCGATCCCGCCAACCCCAAAAACCGCCGCCGCCGTTGCAGCCTGCTGGTCGAGAAAATCAACGGCAATGCCGTCACTCGGGTGCTGATCGACACCTCACCCGATGTGCGCGAGCAACTGCTATCATCTCAAGTCGGCCAACTGGACGGGGTGGTCTACACCCATTCCCACGCCGATCACGTCCACGGCCTGGATGATCTGCGCCAAGTCGTGTTCAACATCCGCCGACGCTTGCCCGTTTGGGCCGACGCGCCGACATCCGCCGACCTTCGCGCGCGTTTTGCCTATGCCTTTGAACAAGAGGCAGGATCGCCCTACCCCGCCATTTTGGATTTGCGGCCTATTGATGGACCTTTCGTGGTGGATGGCCCCGCTGGCCCTATCCCGCTCACCCCGTTTACTGTAAACCACGGCAGTATCGATGCGCTGGGGTTTCGCATTTTTGATGCCGCCTATTTGCCCGATGTGCTGGACATCCCCGCCGCCGCTTGGCAGCATTTGCATGGCCTTGAATTATGGATTTTGGACGCGCTGCGCCGCACGCCGCATCCCAGCCACGCGCACCTTGACCTTGCGCTGGAATGGATCGCCCGCGCAGCGCCCCGCCGCGCTGTGCTGACCAATATGCACCTTGATATGGACTATGACACGCTGTGTGCGCAGTTGCCTGCCTATATCACCCCCGCCTATGATGGTCTGGCCCTTACCCTTGAACTTCCTTCTACCGAAATGCCCGAATGAGCGCACTTTTAGACGTGATACTGCCCGTATTTTTGCTGATTGGGGCAGGCTATCTTGCCGCCCGATTTGGCGCACTGAACGGCGCAGCAGTCGATGGCATTATGACCTATGCGCAAAGCTTTGCCCTGCCGGTGCTGTTGTTTCGCGCCATCGCAACGCTTGACCTTGGCGCCGCCTATAGCATCGGCCTTATGGCATCTTTCTACATCGGCGCATTTGCATCCTTTGCCGCCCTCTTCGCCGCCGCCCGCTGGGGCTTTGGCCGCAGCTTGCCTGAATCCGTGGCCGCTGGCTTTGCTGCCTATTTCTCTAACACCCTTCTGCTAGGCGTGCCCATCACAGAACGTGCTTATGGCACCGAGGCGCTGGCAGGCAATTTCGCCATTATTTCCATCCACGCGCCGCTGCTTTATACCTGCGGCATTGTCGCAATGGTGCTGGCGCAGGCCAAAGGCGCGCCTGCACAAGGCGCACTCGCCCTTGCCCAAAACGCGGCGAAGGGCATCTTCACCCAGCCCCTTGTCATAGGCATTTTGTGCGGTTTTGCGTTGAACCTTTCAAACTTGCCTATGCCAAGCGTTTTGGATAGCGCCACCGAAATGCTCGCCAGATCTGGTATTCCTGCTGCCTTGTTTGGACTGGGCGGCGTGCTGCTGCGCTACCGTCCCGAAGGCGAGATGCGCCTGATTGCGATGGTCGTTGCCGCGTCGCTGATCTTGCACCCAGCAATCACCTATGTCCTTGCGCGCTGGATCTTCGCCCTCGACACTGCCGCGTTACGCTCGGCCACGCTGACCGCCGCGATGGCCCCCGGCGTCAGCGCCTATATGTTCGCCAATATGTTTGGACTGGGGCGGCGCGTGGCGGCCTCCGCCGTGCTAATCGGCACGCTTGGCGCGCTTGTCTCGGTTTGGGTTTGGCTGCATATCTTGCCTTGAGGCCCCTTTCACATTGGCCCAAATACCTCGCGAGGAGGCCTGCTTTGCCGCGCAAAGCAGGCGTGGGCGCGAAGCCCCCTTTTTGCAGGGCCATGCGCCACGCCAAAGAAAAGGGCCGCACCCTTGGGTGCAGCCCATTTTACCATTGGTGCGGATGAAAGGACTCGAACCTTCACTCCGGTTAAGGAACAGCGACCTCAACGCTGCGCGTCTACCAATTCCGCCACATCCGCACTCTTGGTATGGCGGTGTCTTTAGCGGCTAGGGCGGCTAAAGAAAAGAGGGATTCTGCGCCGACCCGCACCCTGCAGCCCCACTGCACGCGACAGCATGGGGTGAAACCAAATCCCCACCATCACCAGCGCGCCCACAATGGCCGCCCCCCAAAACACTGCCATATCCTGCCCGTCCCCAAACAGGGCGTTCATCCGCCGCGCGGGCAGAAACGTAAACACGCCGGGAATAATCAGCGCCTGCGCATACAGCGCCCGCATCGCCCGACCATGCGCAATGGTATCGCGCCTGATGGCGGCGCGCAGCGCATAGGTCAGCCCGCCCAGCGTGATAAAGCTAAGGATATGAATGGGCGAGAACGGCCCGAACGTGGGGCTTTCGGAAATGAATAGCGACGAGACTGCCGTGCCAAACATCGCCAAAACCCAAATATAACCGACACTCTTATGTATCCTATCTCTTTGCCTGCGCAGCAGGGCTAAAGGGCCAATGACAAAAGATAAAATCGCCAGCATCGCATGAATTTGTATTGCCATGGAGGCCGAGGTGAGGGCGGTTAGTGACATGTAATCTCCTTGATATTGGGGCGCTTTGCCCGTGGCTTCGATCTGTGCTAGCTTTGCCAAGACGCGGGCCGCGCCCGCAACTTCGGATGCGTAAACAAAAGGGTTTCTTCGTGAACGGCGGGCAGATGCAATTGGCGCTGCGTGATCTGCGGGAAGAGTTTTCGCACCCCGTCACGCTTGCCGCGCTGGCAGGGGTATCGGTTGTCGTGGGCATCTCTGGCCCCTTTGGCACGATGGACGCTTTTGGCCTGATCCCGCGCCTTGCCTATTGGATGATAGTTGTCCCGCTGACCTATGGCGCAGGGTTCTTAGGCACTATGGCCGTGCGCCCTTATCTGCCAAGCGGCCCGCAGGGCTTGCGCATTGCGCTTGCAGCATTGGGATCGGCCATAGCTGTCGCGCTGGTCTTGGGGGTCTTGAACACAGGGCTAGGGTTGGATTTGGGCGGCGCGCGCGACCTCGCCCTTGGATTTGCCGCTGTATATGTGATTTGCCTTGTCATCGAAGCCGTCGGCGCGGTGCTGCAATCGCAATCACAAAAACTGGACAGCACGGCACGCATCCCCGCGCTGTTATCCCGCCTGCCACTGGAAAAACGTGGCGCGCTGCTGGCCCTAACCGCCGAGGATCACTATATCATTGTCGTCACCACCAAGGGGCGCGAGATGCTGCTTTTGCGCCTTGCCGATGCCATGCGCGAGGCCGCACCAGTTGCGGGCTTGCAAATCCACCGCTCGCATTGGGTGGCATTGGCGGGGGTTGTATCGGTCGCTCGCGTGGGCGACGGTGCAGAGGCGCTTTTGATAAATGGCGACCGCCTGCCCATCGCCCGCGCGCGTATCGCAGCGGCACGTGCCGCTGGGCTGTTGCCACGCAAAGGGGATTAAGGATGGAAGTCAAACATATCAGCGGGTTTGCCCCCTACATCGAAACCTTGGCGGCCATGGAGGCGCGCGTGGCCCAGATCGCTGCAGGCACGGCGGACGAGGCAATTTGGCTTCTGGAACATCCACCCCTTTACACCGCAGGCACGTCAACCAACCCTGCCGACCTGACCGACCCAAACCGCTTTCCCGTGCATATCGCGGGGCGCGGCGGTCAGTATACCTATCATGGGCCCGGGCAGCGGGTGGTCTATGTTATGTTGGATTTGAACGCGCGCGGGCGCGATGTGCGACGCTTTGTTTGCGCGCTGGAAGATTGGATTATCGCGGCTCTTGACGCTTTTAATGTGCGCGGCGAGCGCAGAGCGGGCCGCGTGGGCGTCTGGGTAGTGCGACCTGATCGCTTAGGCGCGGGAGGCGCGCCAACTGAAGATAAAATCGCCGCGATTGGCGTCAAACTGCGCCGCTGGGTCAGCTATCACGGTATTTCTATCAATGTCGAACCCGACCTTTCGCATTTCAGCGGCATCGTGCCCTGCGGGATCAAAAACCATGGCGTGACCAGTCTTGTCGATTTAGGTCTGCCCGTGACGCTGGCCGACTTGGACGCTGCCCTGCTGGCCGAGTTGCCGCAGATGCTTGCGCGGCTTTCTGGCGATGGGCCCGCCGAATGTAAAGTCTAACCACTGCGACACTGCTTGCTATTGCATATCAGTCCCATTCATATTGAAATACATATGTCTAAGGCGACTCAGGCTTTTGAAAGACATTCACGCCAAAAAAGAGGGCAAGATGAAAAAGACACTGATGTTAGCAAGTCTGGCGATTGTGGCACTGGCAGGTTCTGCCTTGGCCCAAGACGCCGCGGCTGGCGAGAAAGAATTCAACAAATGCAAGGCCTGCCATTCGATCGTGGCCGATGATGGCACGGCGATTATAAAGGGCGGCAAAACGGGCCCGAACCTTTATGGCGTGGTTGGCCGCCCTGTGGCCAGCATCGCCGATTTTAAATACGGCGAATCGATCTTGGCCGTAGGCGCTGCTGGCGTGGTCTGGGACGAGGCTTTGCTTACCGCTTATGTCGCCGATCCAGCCGCTTGGCTGAAAGAGCAAACGGGCGACAGCGCGGCCAAATCGAAAATGTCGTTCAAGCTGGCAAAAGGCGGGGCCGATGTGGCCGCTTATCTGGCAGCGGCCGCGCAGTAAGCTGCACCGCGATTGCAATGGCGAATAGGGCGGGCCACAAGGCCTGCCCTTTTTTTGTCCAGTTTCTAAAAAGCCACCGCACCTGCGTCAATTTGACCATAAATTGTTGATCCAAATCAAAGTCTGCGATTGCGCAAAAAGCGCGGCCAATCTAAACAAGGGCCATTGTTGCGCGCCATCTGCGCGCCCATTTTGTAATTTAGCGGGAGATGCCAATGGCCGACGCAGCGATCCACGGCGACCATGACGACCACCGCGGGTTCTTTACCCGCTGGTTCATGTCGACCAACCACAAAGATATCGGGATTATCTATCTGTTCACCTCGGGGTTTGTTGGCCTGCTTGCAGTGATCTTCACGGTGTATATGCGCCTTGAATTGATGCATCCTGGCGTTCAGTACATGTGCCAAGAAGGTTTGCGCTTTGTTGCCGACAGCGCCGCCGAATGCACACCCAACGGACATATCTGGAACGTCACGATCACAGCACATGGCATTTTGATGATGTTCTTTGTAGTGATCCCAGCCCTGTTTGGCGGCTTTGGCAACTATTTCATGCCGCTGCAAATTGGCGCGCCTGACATGGCCTTTCCGCGCCTGAACAACCTATCGTTCTGGCTGTATGTTGCGGGCACCTCACTGGCGATCGCTTCGGTTGTAGCCCCCGGCGGCGATGACCAAATCGGCTCGGGCGTGGGCTGGGTTTTGTATCCACCGCTGTCCAGCAACGAGCCGGGCTATGCGATGGACTTGGCAATTTTCGCGGTGCACCTATCGGGCGCAAGCTCGATCTTAGGCGCGATCAACATGATCACCACATTCTTGAACATGCGCGCACCCGGCATGACCATGCACAAAGTTCCGCTGTTTGCATGGTCGATTTTTGTGACCGCTTGGCTGATCTTGCTAGCCCTGCCCGTTTTGGCAGGCGCGATAACCATGCTTTTGACTGATCGCAATTTTGGCACCACATTCTTTAATGCCGCAGGCGGCGGTGATCCAATTTTGTATCAACACATTCTGTGGTTCTTTGGACACCCAGAGGTGTATATTATCGTCATCCCCGCCTTTGGTATCGTCAGCCAAGTCATCTCGACCTTCTCGCGCAAGCCGATCTTTGGATATCTGCCGATGGTTTACGCGATGGTCGCAATCGGCGTGCTGGGTTTTGTCGTCTGGGCGCACCACATGTACACAGTGGGTATGTCCGTGACGCAGCAAAGCTATTTCATGCTGGCGACGATGGTAATTGCCGTGCCAACGGGTATCAAAATATTTTCTTGGATCGCAACCATGTGGGGCGGCTCGCTGACCTTCGAAACGCCGATGCTGTTTTCCATCGGCTTTATCTTTTTGTTCACTGTGGGCGGAGTGACTGGTATTGTCCTAGCCCAAGCGCCTGTGGATCGCGCCTATCATGACACCTACTATGTGATCGCGCATTTCCACTATGTGATGAGCCTGGGCGCGGTGTTTGGCATCTTTGCAGGGATATACTTCTACATCGGCAAAATGTCCGGTCGCCAATACCCTGAGTGGGCAGGCAAGCTGCATTTTTGGGCGATGTTCATCGGTGCGAACATCACCTTCTTCCCGCAGCATTTCTTGGGCCGTCAGGGCATGCCTCGCCGCTACATCGACTACCCAGAAGCATATGCCTACTGGAACCTGATCTCGTCGTGGGGCGCGTTCCTGTCGTTTGCGTCGTTCTTGTTCTTTATCGGAATCGTGTTCTACACGTTGTTTGCGGGCAAGAAAGTGACCGTGAACAACTATTGGAACGAACACGCCGACACGTTGGAATGGACACTGCCTTGCCCACCGCCCGAACACACGTTCGAGACGCTGCCAAAGCAGTCGGATTGGGATAAAGGCCACGCGCACTGATCGCGCGATACCCAAATGAAAAGGCCCCAGAGAAATCTGGGGCCTTTTGCTTTGCACGGTAGGGTAAGGGAATGGCGCACAGAAGCGGCCAGTTTGCCGCAGCCTCCGCCCTTTTCAATCGGGCAATTTTGACCTAGTTTTTACGAATGCCCTATGAATGGACACAGGCCCCAGAGGGCACCGCAGAATTGCACCTTTGGCCCTATCGGTCGCTGCCTAGGCGCGGGATGGTTTGGTTTTTGGGCATCACAGCCGCGCTGCTGGGTCTGCCCGCGCTGGTGCTGATCGGCTCTCCCGTGCTGTGGGGGCTGCTGCCGTTTCTGATGGGCGCGATCTGGGCGATTTGGGCCGCACTGAACCGTAGCTTTCGTGATGGCGAGATTATTGAAGTGCTACACTTATCGCCAGATACGGCAAGGCTTACCCGCCACGGCCCTCGTGGGCGGCGGGCAGACTGGCAGGCCAATCCCCATTGGGTGCAGGTAACATTGCACCCCTCTGGCGGGCCTGTGCCGCAATACCTAACCCTGCGGGGCGCGGGGCGCGAGGTGGAACTGGGCGCATTTTTGACAGAAGCCGAACGTGTCAGCCTAGAGAGCGAGCTGCGCCGCGCCTTGAAAGGCAATCAATAAAGCTGCCAATCATCTTCGGAAACCAACGCACCAATCGCCATCCAATCTACCCGCATCCGCGCAATGCGCGTATCTCCCCACGTGCGAAACACCACTTCAAAGCCTTTGGTGGTAATCTTTTCGGCGCTGATATCAGCACGGATGTTATGCTTGTGATCCATATCCCATAGGCCAATCGAGACATGCACCATGGGCGCTCTCGCAAAAGATTCGGGAAAATTAATGGTGCTGCGCGTTTCGCGGTCGTCCTGCCCTGCCCACATAGGGCCGTCATTGATGTAATCAGAAAACAGCATTTTGCTGCCCTGAGTGATACCAATATTATCGCCGTTGATACGATTCATATCACAACACTCATCGAAAACTTGCAACAATCCGTTAACCAGAGAACTTGGCAAAACTTTGGCGTATCTTTCGGTTTCCATAAAAAAACCCCGCCAAAGCGAGGATTTTTTATAGTTTTTGTAACCTGCAAGGTCAAAATCCAGCAGCAGCCTTTACAGCCATAATATCTGCCACGGCCTTATCTGCTACGTCTTTGCTGGACGAAACGGCGGCCGCTTCGCAGGCATCAGCCACCAGCGCATCCATGATCGCAGGTGTCAAATCTTCCAACGCAATCGCGCGCTCTGCCAGAACTGACACTGATTTCGACGAAATCTCGGCAAAACCGCCCGTCACGACATAGCTTTTGACACCATCCGCACCTGTCGCCCGCAAAATGCCTGGGCGCAGGCCGGTGATGGTGGGGGCATGCCCCTCCATCGCTGTCATATCACCATCGGCTGCGGGAATACCCACATCGCTGGCTGCAAAGCTGGCAAGCCGACGTTCAGGGGACACCAGATCAAATTGCACGTTGCCTGCCATATCGCCCCCTTAGGCCGCTGCTGCGGCAAGTTTAGCGGCCTTGGCCTTCACGTCGTCGATACCGCCCACCATGTAGAAGGCCGCTTCAGGCAGGTGGTCATACTCGCCCGCCACAACCGCCTTGAACGAAGCGATGGTAACCTCTAGCGGAACCTGAACCCCGTCAGAACCCGTGAACACCTTTGCCACGTCGAAAGGCTGGGACAAAAAGCGTTCCAGTTTGCGTGCGCGCGACACGGCCATTTTGTCATCTTCCGACAATTCGTCCATGCCCAAGATCGCGATGATATCTTGCAGCGATTTGTAGCGCTGCAGAACCTTTTGCACGTCTGTCGCCACCTTGTAATGCTCTTCGCCAATGATCAGCGGGTCTAAAAGGCGCGAGGTGGAACCCAGCGGGTCCACAGCAGGATAAATCCCCTTTTCCGAGATCGAGCGATCCAGAACCGTCGTCGCGTCAAGGTGCGCAAACGAGGTGGCTGGCGCAGGGTCGGTCAAGTCATCGGCTGGCACATACACGGCCTGAACCGAGGTGATCGAGCCATTCTTGGTCGAAGTGATGCGTTCCTGCATCGCGCCCATGTCGGTGGCCAGCGTTGGCTGATAGCCCACAGCCGAAGGGATACGGCCCAGCAGCGCCGACACTTCGGAACCAGCTTGGGTAAAGCGGAAAATGTTGTCCACAAAGAACAAAACGTCTGCGCCGGTTTCGTCGCGGAACTGTTCGGCCATGGTCAGACCCGACAGCGCGATACGCATGCGTGCGCCCGGAGGCTCGTTCATCTGGCCATAAACCAGCGCGATTTTCGATTTGGACATGTCCTCCAGATCTATAACGCCCGATTCAATCATCTCGTGGTAAAGATCGTTGCCCTCACGTGTCCGCTCGCCCACACCGGCAAACACCGACACGCCCGAGTGCACTTTGGCGATGTTGTTGATCAATTCCATGATCAAAACGGTTTTGCCCACGCCAGCGCCGCCGAACAGACCGATCTTGCCGCCCTTGGTGTAGGGGGCCAAAAGGTCAATCACTTTGATGCCTGTGACCAGGATCTGGCTTTCGGTTGCTTGTTCGGAAAAGCCGGGGGCTGGCCGGTGGATCGAACGGGTTTCGGTTGCATTGACGGGGCCGCGTTCGTCCACAGGCTCGCCGATCACGTTCATGATGCGGCCAAGGGTGGCCTTGCCGACGGGCACCTGAATGGGCGATCCAGTATCCGACACGGGGGCGCCACGCACGAGGCCCTCGGTTGCGTCCATAGCCACAGCGCGCACCGTGTTTTCGCCAAGGTGCTGGGCCACTTCCAGAACCAGTGGCTTGCCATTGTTATCGGTGATGATCGCGTTCAAAATCGCGGGAAGCGCGCCTTCAAACTGCACGTCCACCACGGCGCCGATCACCTGAGTGACCTTGCCGGTCGCAGCCGCTGCATTGGGTGCTTTTGCCATGTGTCTTTCTCCAGTTCGTCAGAGCGCTTCCGCGCCCGAAATGATTTCAATCAGCTCTTTGGTGATCGCAGCTTGGCGCGAGCGGTTGTAGATGGTCGTATATTTGGTGATCATCTCGCCAGCGTTGCGGGTCGCGTTGTCC
>CAMAXX010000042.1 GCA_945862435.1 Pseudorhodobacter antarcticus | reverse complement strand
GCCGCCTTCGAGACGCGCACCTGCCGCAGATAGGCATCTATCACATCTGCAACCAACATTCGCGAGGGTGGTTGAATAACACCCGCCGAACTGCCCCCCTCAATCGATCGCTCCAATTCCGATGACCAGGCCTGCGCATCGAGTTTGCGCAGAAAGGTCTGAGCGCGGTAGACCCCGTTGCGCCGGATTTGCGCGCGGTATTTTCCCGAGGGAAGCTTGGTGATCGTTGCCATGTGCGAAGCCTGTAAGACGAAGTTGCAATTACGTTAAACACACTGCACATCCCTGTGCAAATTGTGTGCAATTGATACCGAAAAAGTATCTCTGCGACACCAGAATAACTGCAAAAACGCTGTATTTACAACACAAATCGTGTGCCTTGTAATTTTGGAATGTCACCCCCGAGGATATTTTTAGAGTTAGGAAGCAGGCAGAGCCTGGTTCTTGCTTGCTCCACCAGTATCTTGGCGTGAGCGAAGCGATGGCTTGCGAAGTTTCTTCGCAAGTTTGTGCAAAGCCCCTGATTGGCCATTTACGCCGAAACAGGTCGTTTAATTTTATTCGCAGCCTCTAGAACCAAGGGGCGCAAGCCTGCGCCGCCCTCGTCGAGCACGGCGAACAATTTAAGCCGCATGCGGGGTTCCCAAAAGTCGTTAATATGGGATGCCAGCAGTGCAACTCCTTCGGCATGCGGTTTGCTTTCCATAAATTTGGCAATTTGGTTTGCCTGATAAATCAGCTTAGCGTGCATAGTTTCAGGCGACATCGGCGGCCTCTTTGGAAATGCGGTTTGGATGGGTGAATAGGTCAAATCGGTCTCCGCGTGCCTGTGCAATCATGGTAATGCCCGCGCCGTCGGCCATGCGCAGGGCTGCATCGGTGGGGGCTGATGCAGCGATAAGGATGGGCGCACCAAGCGCGGCCACCTTTTGCACCATATCTATTGAGACGCGAGATGTCAGAAGGACTGCGCCATTAGGAGCAATTCCTGCGCGGCATAAATGCCCAACCAATTTATCCAGCGCATTGTGGCGGCCAACATCTTCGCGCACAGCAACCATGGTATCTGTCCAAAAGCCGGCGGCATGAATGGCGCGGGTGGCATCATGCAATGGTTGATGGCCGGGCAGGTCAGCCATAGCTGACATCACCTGCGATGGCGTCATTGTGAATGTGCGGTCAGAAACAGGCTTCGCCGCGCGCAGCGCTTCTTCTAAACTGTCAATCCCGCACAGCCCGCAGCCGACGGGCCCCGCCATAGTGCGGCGGCGTGCGGACAGGCGCGCCTCAGCATGGGCGTCGACCCAAATTTGCAGATCAATTCCTAGCGGGGTTGTTACAGCCTCGACCGATTGGATTTGTTCTGCCTGTGCAATGCCTTCGCTGGCCGCAAAGCCATAGGCAAAATCGACCAGATCGGCAGGGCTGGCCATCATGACCGCCTGCGTAGTGCCGTTGAAAGACAGCGCGATCGCCACCTCGGCTGCCAAGGGGCGAATTGGGGGACGGGCGGGGACATCGCCCCGCCCAAAGCTGATCCGCGCTGCTGGGCGTGCAGTTTGTATCATTCTGCCGCAGCGATGCGCCGTGATTGCGCTGCCTGTGCCGCATAGTCCTGTTGCCACTCGGACGGCCCGTTCGACAGGCCAACCTGAACAGCCGTTACTTTATATTCAGGGCAATTGGTTGCCCAATCTGAATAATCGGTTGTAATCACATTGGCCTGTGTGTCGGGGTGGTGGAAGGTGGTATAGACCACGCCTGGATTAACACGATCAGTGACATTGGCGCGTAGGCTGGTTTCGCCAGAGCGCGAGGCGAGGCGGACATAATTGCCATCCTTGATCCCGCGCACTTCAGCGTCATGCGGGTGAATTTCCAGCAGGTCCTCGGTGTGCCACGCCACGTTGGCGGTGCGCCGCGTTTGCGCGCCGACATTATACTGAGACAGTATGCGCCCTGTGGTCAGCAGCAGCGGAAAACGCGGGCCAGTGCGTTCATCGGTTGCAACATATTCGGTGTTGATGAACTTGCCCTTGCCGCGCACAAAACCATCGACATGCATCATCGGTGTGCCTTCGGGAGCCTTCTCGTTGCATGGCCATTGAACTGAGCCCAGTTCCTCTAGCCGCTCATAGCTGACCCCTGCAAAGCTGGGGGTAGTCATGGCAATCTCGTCCATGATTTGCGAGGGATGCGTATAGCCCCAATTCGCGCCAATAGCAGATTCTTTCAAGATAGCATTGGCCAGCATCTGCGTGATTTCCCAATCGGCATAGCCGTTGCGCGGGGCCATTACCTTGCGCACGCGGTTGATGCGGCGTTCGGCGTTTGTAAAAGTGCCATCTTTTTCCAAGAAAGTGGAACCGGGCAAGAACACATGCGCGTAATTCGCGGTTTCATTCAGGAACAGGTCATGCACGATGACGCAGTCCATCGCTGCAAGGCCGGCTGCAACGTGCTTGGTGTCGGGGTCGGATTGAAGGATGTCTTCGCCTTGGCAATACAGGCCCTTGAACGTGCCTTCCATTGCCGCGTCCAGCATATTGGGGATGCGCAGACCTGGTTCGTCATCAATCTGAACGCCCCAGACCTTTTGAAAAATCTCGCGCACGCCTTCGCCTTTAACATGGCGATAGCCCGGAAGTTCGTGCGGGAAGCTGCCCATATCGCAGCTGCCTTGTACGTTGTTTTGCCCGCGCAATGGGTTCACGCCCACGCCCGCGCGGCCAATATTGCCCGTCATCATTGCTAAATTAGCAATGCCGATCACAGTGGTTGACCCCTGCGAATGCTCGGTCACGCCCAGCCCATAGTAGATTGCGCCGTTGCCGCCCTTGGCATATAGGCGGGCTGCGGCGCGCAGTTCTTCTGCCGAAACGCCAGTCAGCAACGCGGTTGCTTCGGGGCTGTTTTCAGGACGCGCGGCAAATTCGGCATAATCTTGGAATTCGTCCCAATCGCAGCGTTCGCGGATAAATGCCTCGTCAAACAGACCCTCGGTGACGATCACATTCGCAAGAGCTGTAACCACGGCCACGTTGGTGCCGGGCGTCAGCGCCAGATGATGAGATGCCTTTATATGCGGGCTTTGCACGATGTCAGTACGACGCGGGTCGATGACAATCAGCTTGGCCCCAGCGCGCAGACGCTTTTTCAAGCGGCTGGCAAATACAGGGTGACCATCGGTTGGGTTTGCACCAATCAGGATCACAACATCAGTTTTCTCAACCGAATCAAAGTCTTGCGTGCCTGCGCTGGTGCCCAGCGTTTGGCCAAGGCCGTAACCCGTCGGCGAATGACAGACCCGCGCGCAGGTATCTGTATTGTTGTTCATAAATACAGCGCGAGTTAGCTTTTGGACCAAATACGCCTCTTCGTTGGTGCAGCGGCTGGATGTAATAACGCCAACCGAATGACGGCCATGCGTGTCAATAATGCCCTTCATGCGGACGGCAGTAAACTCCATCGCCTCGGCCCAAGACACTTCGCGCCACGGGTCGCTGATATTCTCGCGGATCATCGGGTTCAGGATGCGATCTTGATGGCTGGCATAGCCATAAGCAAAGCGGCCTTTAACACAGGAATGGCCGCGGTTTGCTTTGCCGTGCTTGTAAGGCACCATGCGCACCAACTCGTCGCCGCGCATTTCGGCCTTGAACGAACAACCTACCCCGCAGTAGGCGCAGGTGGTGATGACGCTGCGTTCTGGCGTACCGATTTCAATTATTGATTTTTCTTGCAGCGTCGCCGTCGGGCAAGCGGCGACGCAGGCCCCGCAAGACACGCAATCTGACGTGAGAGCAGTGTCGGTTTTTGCTCCAAAAGAAACGCGGCTGTCAAAGCCCCGCCCTTCGATGGTAAGTGCGAAGGTGCCTTGCACTTCTTCGCAGGCGCGCACGCAGCGCGAACAGACGATGCATTTTTGTGGATCATAGCTAAAATAGGGGTTGGAATCGTCGCGCGGAATGTATTGCGGGTTCACTTGCCCGCTGGTGTTTTTCGCGCGGAAGTGGGTTTGAACCGCCTCGTAGCGCACATCGCGCAAGCCCACGGCACCTGCCATGTCCTGCAATTCACAGTCGCCGTTGGCGCTGCACGTCAGGCAATCCAGTGGGTGGTCGCTGATATACAGTTCCATCACCCCGCGCCGCAACTGCTTCAGCTTCGTATTTTGCGTGGTGACCTTCAGCCCTGCCGCCACGGGAGTAGTGCAGGACGCAGGCGTGCCATTGCGGCCTTCGATTTCAACCAAGCACAGGCGGCACGAGCCGAAGGCATCCACGCTGTCAGTAGCGCACAGTTTCGGCACGGAAATACCAATTTCTGCCGCCGCCCGCATGATCGAAGTTCCTTCTGGAACCGTCACATCAAAGCCGTCAATCGTCAATGTGACCATCTGTTTAGATTTGGCCGCAGGGGTACCATAATCTCGGTCGGGAATGATGAAATCTTTCATTTCAAGCACCTTTCTTAGTGACAAGCTGATGGGCCACGATGGCATTGGCGTGCCCGTGTCCCATGGCGTGATTATCTTTCAAATGGGCGACTATCTGCATCTGCGGATTGTCTAGTAAAGGGGCGATCACATCGAACCAATGCTGCATCGGTTGGCCATATTTCACCTCGATCGATGGGAAATAGGACGCGGGGCCTTTAACGGGTTCGGTCATTCAACAGCCTCTTTCGTTCGTGCGAAATCGGCGGGGAAATGGTTTAGCGCGGACAGAACTGGATAGGGCGTGAACCCGCCAAGGGCGCAAAGCGAGCCTGATTTCATAGTCGCGCAAAGATCGGTCAGCAAGGGAATAGCTGCGGTATCGCCCTTGGCGATACGATCAACCGTTTCAACCCCGCGCACGGCGCCAATGCGGCAGGGCGTGCATTTGCCGCAGGATTCGATGGCACAGAATTCCATAGCAAAGCGGGCCTGCGCCAGCATATCAGCGCTGTCGTCAAACACGGTTAGGCCCGCGTGGCCGATCAGCCCTTCTTTGCCAGCAAATTCCTCGTATCCAAAGGGCGTATCGAACAGTGCGCGCGGGAAATAAGCCCCCAGCGGCCCGCCCACTTGCACCGCCTTAACAGGCCGCCCCGTTGCCGTGCCACCTGCGATATCGTCCACGATCTGCCCCAAGGTCAGGCCAAAACCCACCTCGAACAGTCCGCCATATTTGACATTGCCCGCAATTTGCAGCGGGATCGTGCCGCGCGAACGCCCCAGCCCAATGGCGGCGTAATGCGCAGCCCCTTTGGCCATTATCACAGGAATGGATGCCAGCGAGATGACGTTGTTCACCACCGTTGGCAGGCCCATAAACCCTTGCAGTGCGGGCAGGGGCGGCTTGGCGCGCACAACGCCACGCTTGCCCTCCAGGCTGTTCAAAAGGCTGGTTTCTTCGCCGCAGACATAGGCACCTGCACCCACGCGAATTTCCATATCAAAGGCAGGGCCGCGCCCCATAACGCTGGCCCCTAGAACGCCGTTGACACGGGCAAGCAGAACGGCCTTTTGCATAATGTCAATTGCAATAGGGTATTCAGAACGAATGTACACAAATCCCTTGGTTGCGCCCGTTGCAAGCCCCGCAATAGCCATACCTTCGATCAGGGTCAGCGGGTCACCTTCCATTATCATACGGTCTGCAAAGGTCGCGCTATCACCTTCGTCGGCATTGCAAACGATGTATTTCTGCGCCGCTTTGGCTTCTGCGACTGTCTTCCACTTGATCCCAGTTGGAAAGCCTGCGCCGCCACGCCCGCGCAGGCCCGATGCGGTGACTTCGGCAACAATATCGCTGCTGGTCATATCCAGCGCGCGGGCGAGGCCTGCAAAGCCGTCGTTCGCGTTGAAATCGTTGAAATTTAGCGGGTCAATCACGCCGCAGCGCGCAAAGGTCAGGCGTGTTTGGCCCGCCATCCAAGGCAGGGCTTCAACAAGGCCCACAGCTTTGGGATGCTGCGCTAAATCGGCAAAAAGTGCGGGAATATCGGCGAGTGTCATTGGGCCAAAGCCAATGCGGCCTTCAGGTGCTTCTATTTCGATAAGCGGTTCCAGCCAGACCATTCCGCGCGATCCGTTGCGAATCAGCTCAACCTGAACGCCTGTTTTAGATGCGTGGGCGGTTATGGCCGCAGCAAGATCATCCGCGCCAAGGGCTACCGCCACGCTGTCTAGGGGCAGGTAAATCTTCATGCCAAATCCCCCAAGATTTCATCAAGTTTCGCAGTATCTAAACGTGCAGTCAGTTTTCCGTCTATTAACGCTGCAGGGCCGCACGCGCAAAGTCCAAGACAGAACACAGGCTCTAGAGTGACCGAGCCATCTGGTGTGGTTTCATGCCAATCCACCCCCAGTTTCGCACGCGCATAGGCAGATAAATCGTCAGCGCCCACAGCTTGGCACGCTTCTGCGCGGCACAGTTTGATCACATGGCGTCCGGCAGGCATCTCGCGGAAATCGTGGTAAAATGACACCACGCCATGCACTTCTGCACGGCTGATATTCAGAGCGCGCGCTATCTGCTGCAGACAATCTTGCGGGACATAGCCAAATTCAGCTTGAATATCATGCAAGATCGGCAGCAAAGCCCCCTCCCGCCCCAGATGGGCGGCACAAATCTCGTCTGTTCGGGTCGTAAGGGTGGCAGTGTCCAGCATGGAGCCCTCAAAAATAATTTTCTGAGACCTAGCGGTTTTGATTGGGAAATCAATATCGAATATCCGTGAAGCGATAGGCTGCGGCTATCAATCTTTGAATTTTGCCGCAGCATCGATCAATGCCTGCAAAACGGGTGTTTGTGGGTCAATCTTGGCGGTGATGAGGCCCACCAAATGCTCTGCTTCGGGCTGGATGATGGGGATGGACACCATTCCCGTGCCCCCCAGCATATCGGCCAGTTTCTTGGGCACGATCGACGCCCAAGCACCCGTTTTAACATGCGAAATCAACGCGATGGTCGAATTACTTTCCACCATCGCCCCGGTTTGGCCAGCTATACCCGCGTCAGTCAGGTGCTGATTGACGATGCGGCGGTTCTGCATGTCTGCGGTCAACAGGCACAAAGGCTGCACGGCGACCTCGGCCCAAGTGACGGCGGGTTTATGGGACAGAGGTGCATCGGGACTGCACAAGAATCGATAAAATTCGGTGTAAAGCGGAACTTGCGCAACGCGGCCTAGCGGTTCGTTATCCAAATAGGTGATGCCCGCATCCAATTCCAACGTATCGATTCCCGCCAAAATTTCGGCCGACGTGCGCGACAGGATGGTCACCCGCATATTAGGGTGGCGCGCGATGAACGGAGCGGTCAGTTCCGCCACCATCGGCAGCGCCGTTGGAATGACCCCAATGCGCAAATTGCCCGAAAGGCCCGAATGGACGCTGCGCATTTCGGCCTTTAAAGCGCGCACATCGCCCACAATGCGCCGTGCCCAATCCAGCACGCGCGCGCCTTCGGGTGTCAGGCCCATAAACCGCGATCCACGATGAACGAGTTGCACGCCAAGTTGGTCTTCCAGTTGCCGAATAGCCGACGACAAAGAAGGTTGCGTCACCCCGCAGGCCAGCGCCGCGCGCCCAAAGTGGCGTTCGGCGGCTAATGCTATGAACATTTCCAACTTATCAATCATGCGGTAATGCTGGCGGGAAATGTCTTGACGCGCAAGGGCAGGGGAGGGGCCGCACGCCATGACGGGGATATTTTTGCCAAAGTGAACGCTAAAGCGTTGTTTTGCCAAGGGGGGCGGATTAGGTATAGCACATGAAAAATTTCATCCCCTTTCTAAAAAAGCCGCCTTTGGTCTCTGTGATCCGCTTGAACGGGGCCATTGGCATGGGGCGGGGCGGCTTGTCTGATGCGGGGCTTGCCCCCGTCATTGAAAAAGCCTTTGCGATAAAGCCTGCTGCTGTGGCCTTAGTGGTCAATTCGCCAGGTGGATCGGCGGTGCAATCCAGCCTGATCGCAGCGCGGATCAGGCGGCTTGCCGATGAAAAGGGCGTTCCTGTGCATGCCTTTGTGGAAGATGTGGCTGCCTCGGGTGGGTATTGGCTGGCCTGCGCGGGCGATCAGATTTGGGTGGATGACAGTTCAATCGTCGGCTCTATCGGGGTTATTTTCGCGTCTTTTGGGTTTACCGAAATTATGGCGCGGCAGGGGATTGAGCGGCGGGTAGTGACTGCGGGTAAATCAAAAAGTTTAGCTGACCCGTTTTTGCCGCAAAAACCCGCCGATGTCGCGCGCCTAAAGGCACTGCAAGAGCCTATTCATGCGGCGTTCATCGCCCATGTAAAGGCGCGGCGCGGCGCACGTTTGGGGGAAGCAGACCTGTTCAATGCCGATGTTTGGGTGGGCCAAGGCGCGGTCGAATTGGGTCTTGCCGATGGGGTGGCGCACCTTGTCCCCAAACTTAAATCACTCTACGGCGACAGTGTACGATTGCGGCATTTGGGCCAGCGCCAAAGCCTGTTGTCGCGGTTTGGGCTGGATTTCGGCAATGCCGTTCTGGGCAAGATTGAAGAGCGCGCGCTGCTTTCGCGGTTTGGGCTGTAGCATGGTCAAGGCTATTTTGTTTTTTTTGTTGGTGATGGTGATCATCGCGATGATTGGCCGCGCCATAACCCGCGCGAGCGGCCGTAAAATAAGACCACTTGGTGTTGCAAATGTGCGGGCCTGTCCCCATTGTGGGCGCAAAGACATTGCAGGCGCGATTCTGGGCCGCAAAAGTTGTTGGTGCGAGACAAAATAATGCGAGCTTTGGTAACTGGCGCAGGGCGACGTTTAGGCCGCAGCATGGCGTTGTATTTGGCGCAGCGTGGGTTCGATGTCGCACTGCATTACGCAACATCGCGTGATGAGGCCGAGGCGCTTGCTAAAGAGATCCGCGATATGGGGCGCAAGGCTGTGGCCCTGCGCGCAGATTTGCTGATTGAAAGCCAAGTCGAAAAGCTGGTTGCCACCGCTGCGCAAGGGTTGGTTGGGCCTTTGACATTGCTGGTGAACAACGCGTCTATTTTTGAATACGACAGTTTTGAAACCGCTACGCGCAAATCTTGGGATCGGCATATTGAAAGCAATCTGCGCGCGCCCTTTGTGCTGAGCCAAGCTTTTGCAGCCCAAGCGCCAAGGGCAGCGCTGGACGAAGCAGGCGAACCTGAGGCGGCAGCGTTGATTATCAATATGATTGACCAACGGGTGCATAAACTAACCCCAGAACATTTCAGCTATACCATCGCCAAAATGGGTCTTTGGGCAATGACGCGCACCGCTGCGCAGGCGCTGGCGCCGCATGTGCGTGTCAACGGCATTGGGCCTGGCCCCACACTACAAGGCGCGCGGCAATCACCTGAATTGTTTGCAAAACAGCGACAATCTACCCTTTTGCAGCGCGGCGCCAATCCAAAGGATATAACCGCTGCATTGGGATACTTTATCGATTCCCCTTCGGTCACTGGGCAGATGATTGCGGTAGATGGGGGGCAGCATTTGGCATGGCAAACCCCCGATGTGATGGGCACAGAATAAGCCTTTGCGCCGGCGAGGCGGAAAGTTGTCCACTTTTCGTTGTTCGGTTACAAAATCTTCACAAAAGCCATGCGAAATCAGTGCGTTGCACTGCTTGTTTATTTTTTATTGTTTACTATCAAAAGCTTATTAATCTGCCTAAAAAATAGGCAAATCAATCATAGGCCTAGAAAACAAGGCAAATTTGCTGCAACATAAAGTTTGTCCGCAGAGTTATCCACAGAATGCGTGGATAGCTTTCCTCTTGAACTTTACCCGCCCCCAGTGCAGCTAAATGCCCGAATCAACCAAAGCGAGAGTGCGCGCCTACAATGACAGATACGTCGACCTTGCCGCCAACTGGGTACGAACTGATCCAATCGTATTTGAAAACAATAGACGGCAGCCCTGGTGTATATCGGATGCTAAATGCCGCATCCGAAGTGTTGTATGTGGGCAAAGCGCGCAATTTGCGGGCGCGGGTTTCAAATTATGCCCGCCCATCTGGGCATTCGGCGCGGATCGCGCGGATGATCTTCGAGACTGCATCGATGATGTTTCTGACCACGCGGACAGAGACCGAAGCGCTTTTGCTGGAACAGAACCTAATCAAGCAATTAAAACCGCGCTACAATGTGCTGCTGCGCGATGATAAATCCTTTCCCAATATACTGATTTCCACCACGCACCCGTTTCCGCAACTGAAAAAGCATCGCGGTAAACGCAGCGAAAAGGGGGCTTACTATGGCCCCTTTGCCAGTGCGGGGGCGGTAACGCGCACCTTGAATCAATTGCAAAAAGTGTTTTTGCTGCGCAATTGCTCTGACGCGATGTTCGACAGCCGCACGCGGCCCTGTTTGCAGTATCAAATCAAACGCTGCGCTGCGCCATGCGTGGGCAAAATTGATGAAGCAGGTTATGCGGGGCTGGTTGCCGATGCACAGCGATTTCTGGAAGGTAAAACAACTGCTGTTCAGGCCAACCTTGCGCGCGAAATGGCCGATGCCAGCGATGGCATGTTGTTTGAACGCGCCGCCGCCCTGCGCGATCGTATCCGCGCGCTGACCACCGTGCAGCAATCCCAAGGTATCAACCCCGCTGGTGTGACCGAGGCCGATGTCATTGCCCTGCATTTAGACGGCGGTCAGGCCTGCGTGCAGGTGTTTTTCATCCGCGCCCATCAAAGCTGGGGCAACCGCGACTTTTACCCGCGGACGGGGGCAGGGGCAGAAGAAGCCGAAATTCTTGAGGCGTTCTTGGGCCAGTTCTATGACGATAAAGAACCGCCGCGCCTGATCCTGTTGTCTCATGCCATCGATAACGAAGATCTTATGTTGCAGCTTTTGGCAGACCGCGCGGGGCGACGCGTGGAAATTGCTGTGCCGCAGCGGGGCGAAAAGTTGGAATTGGTGGAAAACGCCGCCCGCAATGCCCGCGAAAGTTTGGCGCGCAAAATGTCGGAATCCAGCACGCAGAACCGCCTCCTTGAAGGTCTGGCCGAGGCGTTTGATTTGGACGGCCCACCAAAGCGGATCGAGGTTTATGATAACTCGCATATCCAAGGCGCGGACGCCGTGGGTGGAATGGTTGTTGCAGGTGTGGACGGGTTTTTGAAAAGCCAGTACCGCAAGTTCAACATCAAATCATCGGCAGGCGCGAACAGCGACGATTTTGGCATGATGCGCGAGGTGCTGACCCGCCGCTTTGAACGGCTGCTGAAAGAAGACCCAGAACGTAAATCAGATATGTGGCCTGACCTGCTATTGATTGATGGCGGGGCAGGGCAAGTGTCTGCCGTAGCGGGGATTTTGGCCGAACTTGGCGTGGATGATATTGCCATGGTTGGGGTCGCCAAAGGCGTTGACCGCGACCAAGGCAAGGAAGAATTCTATCGCAGCGGCGATGCCCCGTTTGCCCTGCAACGCAATGATCCGGTGCTATATTTCATCCAGCGCCTGCGCGATGAGGCGCACCGCTGGGCCATTGGCGCACACCGCGCCAAGCGCAGTAAGGCTATTTCTGCCACGCCCTTGGATGATGTGCCCGGCATTGGCGCGGTGCGCAAACGCGCTTTGCTTGCGCATTTCGGCAGCGCCAAGGCCGTGGCGCGGGCGGGCCTGCCCGATCTGATGGCGGTGCCCGGCATATCTGAGGCGATGGCGCAGCAGATATCAGATTTCTTTAACGCCAAGGGCTAGGCAAGGATTTGCTTGCTTGAAAGGGCCAAGTGCGCGATCTTAGCCTTAAAGTTGTGCTCGCGCCCCCGTGAAAATGTCAGGACATTCGATGCGTTTTTTGCAAATCACCGCCCTTTGCGCCGCGCTTATCTGCGTAGTCGCGGCACCAAGCGGGGCGCAAACCTGCCCAGTGATGGAAGGGTTTGGCGATATTGAAGGGCTGCCTGTGTATAAAGAGGCCTGCCTTTTCGGCGCCGATGATGCGGGATATGGTAATTTTTCTTTGCCAATTGGCCCAATGAAAGGCCGCACTTTGGGCGATGTTTTGGTCGTTGAAGGCCAGTTGCAGCGCCGCCTTTATGTAGCCCCCGAAGGGACAAGCGCCGCGGATTTGTTTGGAAATTACAAAGCTGCTTTGGCAGATGCGGGTTTTGTAACGCTGTTTGAATGTGCGCGCCGAGAATGCGGTAGCCCGAATGCCTTGCTAGGCAAGTTGGCGATTTACGGGCCTGATCGAAAGCTGAAAAATCTGGGGCAAGATTCGGAATTTGCGCTTTATATTGAGGGGGACGAACATTTCTTTGTTGCAAAATCTGCAGATGGCGCACGTCATATCGCGGTTTATGTCGCGCAAAACAAAGAAAAGTCCATTTCAGAGCAGGCGGCAGGGCGCGCGGCGGTGCATATTGATCTGATTACTGCCGCCGCACTTGAAGCCAAGATGATTGATGCCGCCGCGATGGCTAAGGGCATTACCGAGGACGGCCATATCGCGCTAGACAATGTCTTTTTCGATTTTGGCACCGCGCAGCTTTCGCCCGACGCGGCCCCTGCCATTATGGAAATGGTTAAGCTGCTTAGCGAGAATACCGTGCTAAAGGTCTATATTGTGGGCCATACCGATTGGATCGGCGATGCGGGCGCAAATCAAACACTGTCTGCTCAGCGCGCGCAGGCCGTTGTGGACGCGCTTGTGAACGCGGGAATTGACAAGGGACGTTTGGGTGCGGCTGGAATGGGGCTGTTTGCCCCGCGCGCCAGCAATGCAACCGAAGCGGGGCGCGCCTTGAACAGGCGGGTAGAGTTGGTCGAACGACCAGAATAGCCGCCCGCGCCATTTGGCTGCGCGGGCGAATTTATTCAACTATTTCGGCGCTTTGGCAAAGCGCAGGTAGGGCAGTTTGATGTCCAGATCGCCAAACCGCTCTTTCGCCTGATCGTTATTCAGCGACAGCGCCACGATCACATCTTGGCCAGGTTGCCAATTGGCGGGGGTGGCCAGCGGCACGCCGTCGGTGGCTTGCACTGCATCCAGAGCGCGCAAAATCTCGGCAAAGTTGCGGCCCACCGACATCGGATAGCTCATCGTCAGGCGCACTTTTTTGTCGGGCCCGATGATATAGACAGTGCGCACAGTGGCGGTGTTGGCGGGCGTGCGCCCCTCGGCGGGCAGGTAATAATCGGCGGGCAGCATGTCATAGGCTTTGGCCACGGTCAGGCTGGTGTCATCGATGATGGGAAAATCGGCTTGGCTGCCTGCAAAGGCTTCGATATCACGCTTCCATTTGCCGTGATCCTCTACGCTGTCAACCGACACGCCAATCACCTTGGTATTGCGGGCCTTCCATTCGGCGGCAAGCTGGGCCACTGCGCCAAATTCGGTGGTGCAAACGGGGGTAAAATCGCGCGGATGACTGAAGATAATGGCATAGCCACCTGCCAGCCAGTCGTGAAAATGGATGGTTCCCGCTGTGCTTTCGGCGGTAAAATCGGGTGCAAGATCATTGATGCGAATCGACATGGGTCTCTCCTGTGTTATCAGCTGTTACATACCTATATGCTTTGGAAGAAAATTCTAGATACGCAGGTTAGGATGCCGCAGAATAGAATATTTTCCTATGCTGCGCGCGGGCGGCTAAAAGAATGTCGCAAATGGGCGGTGCAAATTGGGGTGTCATTCTATAAATCTGTAAACGAACGGGCCTATGCCTTGCCCAAAGGGCGCAGTTGCGCCAGAATATGATCAAATTATGGGGGCCAGTATGCTGCACAAACGCGATTTTTATATCAATGGCGCATGGGTTGCCCCAAAGGCCCCGCGCGATTGCGATGTCATCAACCCCTCGACAGAAGAGCCTTGTGCGGTGATCTCGATGGGATCAGAGGCCGATCTGAACGCTGCTGTCGCTGCGGCAAAGGCTGCCTTTCCCAAATGGGCGGCGACCCCGCTGGCGCAGCGCCGCGCGGTGGTGGAACGGATTTTACAGCAATATCACGCGCGCGTTGAAGAACTTAGCCAAGCGATTTCCATGGAAATGGGCGCGCCAATTGACCTGGCGCGCGAAGAACAATCGCCCTGCCTGCCTTGGCATTTGGAAAACTTTCTAACCGCTTTCGACAAAATGGAATGGATCCGCCCGCTTGGCCCCCATGCGCCCAATGACCGCATAACGCTGGAACCAATTGGCGTAGTTGGGCTGATTACGCCGTGGAACTGGCCGATGAACCAAATCGCGCTGAAAGCCATTCCTGCGATTTTGGCGGGCTGCACTTGCGTTCTAAAACCATCCGAAGAAAGCCCCCTGAACGCGATGATCTTTGCCGAATTTTGCCATGATGCGGGCCTGCCTGCGGGGGTGTTCAATTTGGTGAATGGCGACGGAATGGGCGTGGGGGCTGCGATGTCGGCCCATCCCGATATCGAAATGATATCCTTTACGGGGTCAACGCGCGCGGGCCGTGCCATTTCTGCTGCCGCCGCGCAAACGCTAAAGCGTGTCACGCTGGAACTGGGCGGCAAAGGTGCGAATATCATTTTTGCCGATGCTGGCGAAGAGGCGGTTGCGCGCGGTGTCCGCAAGATGATGATGAATTCGGGCCAGTCCTGCAACGCCCCCAGCCGTATGCTGGTCGAGCGCCCCCTTTATGACCGTGCGGTTGAGGTGGCTGCGCAAACTGCAAATGCCATCAAAGTTTTGCCAACGCACCTAGAAGGCGATCATATGGGCCCTGTGGTGAACAAACGCCAGTTTGACCAAATTCAAGGCTACATTCAAAAGGGCATTGATGAGGGCGCGCGCCTAATCGCGGGCGGCCTTGGCCTGCCCGATAGCGTCAATCGCGGCTATTTCGTTCGCCCCACAGTGTTTGCCGATGTGCGCCCTGGAATGACGATTGAACGCGAAGAAATCTTTGGCCCTGTGATGTGCATGATCCCCTTTGATACCGAGGAGGAAGCCCTGCATATCGCCAATGACACGCCTTACGGTCTAACCAATTTTGTGCAAACCCAAGACGGCGCGCGGCGTAATCGGCTGGCGCTGGGGCTGCGGTCGGGCATGGTGGAAATGAACTACAACGGACGCGGCGCTGGCAGTCCGTTCGGCGGGGTCAAGCAATCGGGCCGCGCGCGCGAAGGCGGGCATTGGGGGCTAGAAGAATTCCTTGAGGTGAAGGCAATTTCGGGCTGGGATTCGGCGCAAGATTGACCGCTATTGCATAACAACCCGCCTTTGCGCCATGCTTTTCCCAGATCAGCCAAAGGCCCGCCATGAAACAGCTTATCCTAACCCTAACTGCCCTAATCGCTTTGACGCTGCCGGCCCACGCCGCCTGCTATGTCGACTATAAGGCGAAAAAGGATGACCCCCTCCGCCTGCATTACGGCGTGGCAGAAGTGGCCTGCGGCGGCGATGCCTATGGTGAATTGGCGGATCGTTTGGCGGCAAATGGCTGGACATTGCTTGCCATTGTGTCCAATTTCGATGAAACGGGTTTGGCGGAAAGACAAGATAGTGCGGCCAATTACTTCCTTCGCTTCTGATTTGCTTCGTGCAGGCAACCGCGCGGTTCTTTTCGGGATGGCTGCGATTGTTGCCGTGCTGCTGGCAACGGCAGTGTTTCTGTTCGCCTATCTGCCCGATGCCAACGCCTTTAACGCGCGGGTCGAGGCGCTGTTTGTCGCCAATGCCGACCTGACGTCGGGGGCCGAGATTAAGCTACTGGAAATTCTGGCAGGCTCTGGCACCGCCTTTTCCGAAGTGCTGCAAAGTTACCGCCAAGTGATCTTTGTTTTGCTGGCCTTTTCCACTGCGCTGATGATTGCCGCGCTGGTGTTTTTGGTGACGATCATCACACAAAATCGCCGTATATCCGCCATCGCCCGCAACGGGATACAGGTGCAATCGATCCTAATATCGCGCGAGGCGCGCACGGTTTACATCAACGATATGGAGTTTGACCTGACCGAAGCCGCCCTTGAAACTTTATCCGTTCTGGCCGAGGCGCGGATGGACGATGACATTCTGACAGGCGCGCAGATCGAAGGCGTGATCTCGGGTCGCGACGCCGCCGATTGTGACGAGGCGGCAGGGGCTACCCGCATCAAACGCCTGCGCGACGCGCTGGGGAATCAATTGGTGGCGGAGTTGTTGGTGAAAACCGTAGCGAAACGGGGTTACGCGCTGGTGGTGGGCAAGGATGCTATTCGAATGATTTGAGGGGGTGGGTTAAACCATCTCCCCCCGCAGCAGCCTTGGCATCCCTTCCCCCGCGACCCCCGCCGCGCGGCTCATAAACGCCCGCCGCAGGGCGGGGGCCGCCGCAATCGCGCCCATTCCCAAATCCCGCAATCCACGCAGGATGGGGTTGTCGTTGGAAAACAGTTTATTCACCCCGTCCATCCCCAGCGCCATCAGCGTAGTATCGAACCGCCGCCATTCCTGATAGCGCGCCAGCACGTCCGCAGCCCCAATATCCAGCCCAAGGCGGGCGGCGTCTGTCAGAACTTCGGCCAACGCGGCGACATCGCGCAGGCCAAGGTTTAGGCCTTGCCCCGCAATCGGATGCACGCCGTGGGCGGCATCGCCGATCAGGGCAACGCGCGGTGCGATAAATTCCCTCGCCACAGTCAGGTTCAACGGATAGGTAAACCGCGCGCCAGCCAGCGCAATCTGCCCCAGAAAAAGGCCAAAGCGCGGGCGCAGGGCGGCAAGGTATCCAGCATCATCCAGCGCCTGTATCTGCGCGGCAATCGCGGTTTTTTCGCTCCACACGATGGATGAATGGTGCCCGCCGTGCAGTGGCAAAATCGCCAAGGGGCCAGAGGGCAGAAAGTATTGATGTGCAATGCCGTTATGGGGTTTTTCGTGGCGAACGGCCGTCACCAGCGCGGTTTGCCCGTAATCCCAGCCCCAGCGCGTGATACCCGCGCGCTGCGCCACGCCGCTTGTCCGCCCATCGGCCCCCACAATCAAGCGCGCCGTCAGCACCCGTCCATCCGCCAGCGCCACACTGGCGTGGCCTGCCTGCACATTTTGCGCGACCACGCTTTGGCCAGAGACGAGGGTGATCTTTTCCTGCCCCTGCATCGCGGCCAAAAAGCCTGCGTAAACATGGCGGTCTTCCACCATGTATCCCATTGGTCCCGCCCCAAGTTCGGCCTGATCAAAGGTCATGAAAAACGG
>CAMAXX010000041.1 GCA_945862435.1 Pseudorhodobacter antarcticus | reverse complement strand
CATTGACCTAAAGATAGCAGCCAAATCTAATGCCAACTGAACCAGACGCCGATCTGTGCGGCGTCAACATTCTGTTGGAAGACAACAGATTGGTCGCCGTCCTCGTGTACCAAACCTCACTCGATCGCGCTGGGCAATTGCAATAGAGCCTGACAGTGGCCTCCGTAGAAAATCCTTCAATGCTCAAAAACAAACAATGAGATAGAAAACTAAGGGTGCCCTTGCAGCAGCTTGTCAATTTCTGCGCGGGCTGGCATGGATGGGGCCGTGCCTGCGCGGGTCACTGAAATTCCAGCGGTTGCACAGCCAAATCGCACCGCGCTGATGACATCGCGCCCTTCGGACAGGGCCACGGCAAAGCCACCGTTAAACGCATCCCCTGCACCTGTAGTTTCAAGCGTAGGCCCCGCCGTAAGAGCAGGTACATGCACAGATTGGCGCGCATCATGATATAGCGCGCCCTCCGCGCCTAAGGTGATGACAACCGCGCCTACCCCTTTGGCCAACAAAGCCGCAGCTGCCGTGCGCGCCTGATCCAGCGACATAACGGGCAGGCCTGTCAGGGCCTCGGCTTCAGTTTCGTTGGGGGTAATAAAATCGCACAGGGCCAGCATTTCATCCGTCAAGCTGGCAGCAGGGGCTGGATTCAGAATCGTGGTCGCGCCAGCCGCCCGCGCAATAGACAAACCGCGCTCCGCCGCCTCAATCGGCTGCTCTAACTGGGTCATAAACACCCCCGCCGAGCCGATCAAAGCGTCGTTTGCATCGACATCTTGCACAGATACGTGCCCCGCAGCGCCCGGCGCGACGATGATTGCGTTATTGCCTGTTTCATTTTCAATAAAGATATAGGCAGCGCCTGTATAGCTGGTCGCGTCCACAGTAATCTGCGGTTTAACCCCGGCTTTTTCCCATGTTTGATAGCCGATCTGTGCAAAGGCGTCATCGCCAAGGCGGGTGATAAAATGCACAGCGCCCTGCGGCGCTGCCATAGCGGCGGCAACAGCCTGATTAGACCCCTTGCCGCCTGGCCCCAACACAAAAGACGTACCCAGAATCGTTTCGCCCATTTTGGGCTGGCGAGTGGCGCGGTACGCCGTATCGACCACAAAAATTCCCAGAATAACAATAGGTTTCATGACTATTCCTGAGGCGGGATCACGCCCTTGCGCAACATAAAGCAGCCGTAGAACCGCCGCTCGCCGGTTTGAATGACGGCATAGGATTTGCGTGCCAGATCGTAAAACGCAAATCGTTCAATTGAAATCATGGGACGGGGGCGACCCTCGGCGGCGTCGATCTGCATCTGCACTTCGGTCTGAACGGGCGGAATTTGTGCGGCGTCACCCACAATTTCCATACGGCCTGCAAAATCTTCGACAAACGTATCTAGCGGCAGAACCGATAGAACAGCTTGCACCGCCTGCGCGGCTGTCAGGTTTTCCATCCGCAGCAAGTGGCCAACGGTGGTGTGGCGCGCAACCGAATCGGCGGGAAAGTTGGTGTCAGATATGATCACCACATCGCCATGCCCCATCGCACGCAAAGCACCCAGCACATCAGCGTTCAAACGATTGTCTATTCCTTTTAGCATTTGACGTCTCCCAAAAAAGATAACCGAAGTGGCCTAAATACGCTTTCCAGTGGCCTTATCGAATAAATGCGATGAAGCATCCTGCGGCGCAAGCGTGATGGCATCGCCAGGCTTAAAGGCCACGCGGTTGCGAAACACTGCCGTCACTTCGCGTCCTGCAAGGCGCACGATAACATGGGTTTCCGACCCCGTAGGTTCGATCACGGCCACAGTGCCTGTCAGCCCCGCGCTGCTTTCAATCAAATGTTCGGGGCGGATGCCAAGTGTCACCTCGCGCCCCTCGTGCGTCGTGGTACCTGAGGGCGGGGCCAAACGCGCATCGCCTACCTGCACCATGCCGTCTTTGATTATCCCATCAAGTAGGTTCATCGACGGGCTTCCAATAAAGGCGGCGACAAAGGTATTGGTGGGGCGGTCATAAAGCTCTAGCGGCGCGCCAACCTGCTCGACGCGCCCCCCCTGCATAACAACAATCTGATCAGCCATCGTCATCGCTTCGATCTGATCGTGCGTTACATAAACGATTGTGGTTTTCAGGCGCTGGTGCAATTCTTTGATTTCCGTGCGCATTTGCACGCGTAATTTGGCATCAAGGTTCGACAGAGGCTCGTCAAACAAGAACACGCGCGGATCGCGCACAATAGCGCGGCCCATTGCCACGCGCTGTCGCTGCCCGCCAGACAGCGCGCGCGGAAAGCGTTCAAGATAGGGGGTGAGGCCCAGAATACCTGCCGCATGCTCGACCTTGGCGCGTACTGTAACTTTGTCCATGCCGCGCATTTTCAGCGCGAATCCCATATTTGCAGCAACCGTTTTGTGCGGGTAAAGCGCATAGTTTTGAAACACCATTGCAATGTCACGCTCGGAGGGGGGCAGGTTGTTTACCCGCTTGCCACCGATTAACACATCGCCCGCGCTGACCTCTTCTAGCCCTGCAATCATGCGCAACAGCGTAGACTTGCCGCACCCCGATGGCCCCACCAGCACCACAAACGCGCCATCCGGCATGTCCAAATCCAGCCCGTGGATCACCTCTAAGCCGCCATAGCTTTTGCGCAACGCGCGGATCGTCACTTCTGCCAAAACCTTATCCTCCCAGATCAAGCGGGCATGCACTTAGGCGTGATGTTTAGACCACGTGGCGCGGGTATGTCCATTGCTGAACATACTAACATGTTAGAATCTTGACAGGGGCCTTTCTTCTTGCGAAGCTGCACAGCGAGAGGCTGCTAGATCGGGGCTGGGAGACCCCATTAGGCGCGGGCTGCACAACAACCAACGCCGTCTGCGGCACCTTAGAATGATAAACCATACATCAAACCCGTTGCTTTGCCGCAACACGGGTATGTTCCAAAGGGAGGAGTTATCTTGAAGGTTGATCTTTACGAAACTATGTCGCGCGCCAAATTCAGCCGCCGCCGCATGCTGCAAGGCTCGGCTGCGCTGGGCGCTACGGCCATGATGCCGTCAGTTATGGGTTTTGGCCCCGCGCTGGCACAAGACAATGTGCGCGCGCAAATTTTGGCCATTCCAGGTGTGGGCGCTGGTAGCCCGACCGATGCCGATTGGCAAAAAGTGGGCGAGTTGTGCCTGGGCGCAACCAAAGCCAACGTTGCCGAAGGCGAGTTTGCGGGTGTTGAGTTGACCTTTTTTGGTATCAACAACAACGGTTTGCACAATATCCTGTTCCGCGGTTTGTTGAAGGGTTGGGAGACCTATACAGGAGCGAAAATTAACTGGATCGACCTTGCACAGGCCGATTATAATCCGCGCCTACAGCAAAACATCGCTACAGGCACCGTCGATTTTGACATCTTGGCGATGGGCGCGCCCCTTGAAGGCGATACGGCCAGCAAGGGCCTTTTGGATGAAATGCCCGATTGGGTGAAAGCCCAAATCGACATGGATGATTATGTAAACTATCTCAAGGCGCCTGTTGGCACGTGGGATGGCAAAACCTATCGCATTTCGATTGATGGCGATTGCCATACATTTGCCTATCGCACGGATTATTTCGGTGAAGGCGCAATTGGCGGGGCAGAAGTGCCAAAGACTTGGCAAGAGGTGAACGCGGTATCCAAGGCCTTGGCTGGGCAAACTGATCCACTGACCGGCTTGCCAGCGCATGGCTATCTTGACCCGCTTAAAGGTTGGGGCGGGTTCGGGTTCTATTTCTTGGAAAACCGCGCAGCCGCCTATGCCAAACATCCAGCGGATCCCGCATGGCTGTTTGATGCAGACACGATGAAACCACGCGTCAATAACCCTGCTTGGGTACAAGCGATTCAGGACGTGATGGATTTGATTGCTACGCCAAACGCCTATCCAGCCGATCAAATCAACGCCGATCCTGGCACGACGGGCTTTTCGCAATTCTTGGCAGGCACAGGGTCTATGTTGACATGGTGGGGTGACATCGGCTCGAACGCCCGCACATCCGATACTTCGGTTGTGGGTGATGTCATTGGCTTTGGGATTAACCGTGGTTCGGACAAGGTTTATAACAGCCAAGCAGGCGCTTGGGAGGAAACCTATAACGAATCGCCGAACATGGCCTATTTGGGCTGGGGCGTATACGTCACCAACCGCGTGTCGGGCGACGAAAAAAAGCGCAAAGCAGCATGGTCGGCAGCGGCCCATCTGGGCGGCAAGGATTTGTCGTTGTGGATGTCAGCTTACCCTTCCGGCTTTCAGCCGTATCGGAACTCGCACTTTCAATATGACGAATGGGAAGCTGCGGGCTACGATCGCGCATTTGTCGAGGACTATCTTGGGTCCAACGCCGACAGCTATAACCACCCCAACGCAGCAATCGAACCGCGTATTCCAGGAATTTTCCAGTATTATTCGGTGGCCGAGGACGAGTTGGCCAAGGGCTATGCAGGGCAATATGCATCGGCGCAAGAAACCGCTGATGCCATTGCCGCTGCGTGGGAAAAGATCACCGATCAGATTGGCCGCGAAAGCCAGATAGCGCTGTATAAGGCCAGCTTGGGCATGTAAAATATCAGGGGCGCGCACTGCGCCCCTTTTTCCCATCAACAGGGCGCGCTACAAATGCGCGCCCTGTTTTTCCTAAATTGGCTTTTGCGGGGCAAATGTGAGCGGTGCAGGCGATCTTTTACATGTGGTAAGCAACGACACCATCTCGGCGCGGCGCAAAACCTTTGCGCGTCTGACCATTTGGGGGTCTGGCCTGCTGATGCTGGGCGTGGGGGCAGCGCAAACACTGCACAGCACGGGCAATGCTGCGCTGGGGTTTGAAAATTGGCGTCCCACCCTTTATGCCTATGTCGCATGGGCAATATGCCTGTGCTGGGGCCAAGTTTTGCTGCATGGCGAAAACGGTAAGCGCACATTGTTTGTGCTGCCTGCTGCGCTGTTTGTCATTTCTTTAACGGTATTTCCGCTGCTATTTGGCCTAATTATCGCATTTTCGGACTGGAACCTTTCCAGTCCAACGGGACGGCACTTTAACGGGCTGGATAATGTACGCCAGATGCTGGCAGACCCGTTTTATTGGAACGCTATGACCAATATGGTTTGGTATACGCTGGCCATTTTGGTGGAATATGCCATCGCGTTCGGCCTTGCTCTGGCGCTGAATGCCGAAATTAGGGCGCGTAAATTTTTTCGCGTCGCGTTTCTGCTACCGCTGATGTTATCACCCGTGGCCGTTAGCTGGATGATCGGAAAATCCATGTTAGAGCCGCGCTTTGGCCCCGTTGCCCGCCTTGCACGCGAACTGGGGTGGGAGAATCCATCATTTTTTGGCGATCCTATTGTGGCCAAGGCCACCATCATGATCATGGATGCTTGGACGTTTATCCCTTTTATGATGATCATGATTTTGGCGGGCCTTCAGGCCATTCCCAAAGAGCTATCAGAGGCGGCAAAAGTAGATGGGGCAACTGGCTGGCGCGCCTTTTGGGAAGTGACCTTTCCGTTGATGCTTCCTGTGTCAATTACGGCAATTTTGATTCGTATCATTTTTAAATTAAAGCTGGCCGATATTGTGATTGCCGTCACCTCTGGCGGGCCTGGTGGGGCCACGGACACTGTCACATCGTTCATTTTCCGCGAATATCGGGACAGATCGAACGTTGGCTACGGCACGCTGCTGGCGATGGTGTATCTGGTGGTGATCATCATTGCGATGACGCTGCTGATGAAACTGGCAGACCGTATCACAAGGCCTAGAACATGACGCAAGACATGACGCAGATTTTTTTTGACAGCCCGCAGGATGCCCCGCCGCGCGGCAATTGGAACTGGGGGCGACTGGCGGTTTATGCGCTGCTGATTCTGTGGTCGGTGATTTGTCTGTTTCCGATCTATTGGACGCTGACGACCAGTTTCAAAATGGCCCCAGATGTGATGAAGGGCAATATGATCCCGTGGGGAGATTTTACGCCCAAATGGTTGGGCTGGAGATCACTGGGCCTATCGCCTGATACATGGGGCGCCGAAAGCACGGTGCGGGCCGAGTTTTTGAAGCGATTTGCCAATTCGGCGATAACCTCGGTTACATCTTCGGTATTGGCCGTGGTGCTGGGATCGTTAGCGGCATATGGTTTAACGAGGTTCAGTTATAAATTCGGTTATATGAAAAACAGCGATATTTCGTTCTTTTTCCTTAGCCAACTTATTCTGCCGCCTGTGGTGCTGGCCCTGCCAATGCTGGTTTTGTACAAAGAACTGGCGCTACTGGACACGCGTATTGGTCTGATATTGCTGTATACTTTATCGGTCCTGCCGATTGTAATTTGGATCATGCGCGATCAGTTTGCATCTATCCCAACCGACCTAGAAGAGGCCGCTTTGGTGGATGGTTTATCTATCTGGGGTGCGTTTATCACCATTATCCTGCCTATTGCCTTGCCGGGTATGGTGGCTGCGTTCATCCTTTCATTGGTGCTAACATGGAACGAATATTTCTTTGCCGCCCTATTAACATCCACCCATGCCAACACGCTGCCCGTGATGGTGGCCAGCCAAACAGGCAGTCAGGGCATTTCTTGGTGGTCGATGGCCGCGCTGGCATGGGCTGCAATTTTGCCGCTGATTGTCATTGGCGTGGTGCTCGAAAAATACATTATAAAAGGCATGGTCGCAGGGGCAGTGAAATGAGGCTCTCACCATGCTAAAGGGCATAGATCAGCAGTTGTCGGCCCAAATCGTGCATGTGTTGATGCTGATGGGGCATGGCGATGATTTGGTGCTGTGCGATGTGAACCACCCAGCCGCCAGCATTGCGCGCGATACAAGCTATGGTAGCTTGGTGGATATGGCGGGCTGCGATATTCCCACCGCCACGCGCGCAATTTTATCGCTGATGCCGCTGGACAGCTTTGTCCCGGCGCCGGTGATGCGGATGCAGGTGGTGGGTGACCCATCGGGCGAAGTGCCGATTTTTGCCCGTATGCAGGCGGCGCTGGACGCAGCGCATGGCGCGCCCGTGATGGTGAAATCCCTAGAACGCTTTGACTTTTACGCAGCCGCCCGTAAGTCATTTGCTATTATTCGCACGGCGGATTCTGGCCCTTATGGCTGTTTTATTCTGCGAAAAGGCGTGGTGGATTTACCGCCCCTTTAACCCTAATTATCTTATGGCTCCCGAACTTAGGGAAGCGCGTGCATGATATCCTTGGTCTGCGCATAAAGACGCCGCCACAGCGGATATTGCACGGCGTATTCAGGCACATTCTGGGGCTGCACAGTGCTGGCGTTGGGGTTCCAGCGGGCAATATCAGCGGGCTGGGCCGCCCCAATCGCCACGGCGGCCAAAAACGCGTTGCCATAACTGGCCCCCACGGTTTTGGCGCAAACCTGCTGGGGCACACCCGCGAAATCCGATGTGGCCTGCATCCACAAAGCGTTTTTCGTGCCACCCCCGACGGCCATAATTTGCGCAGGCGCAGCCCCCACCTCAGCATAGGTTTCCAACACATGGGCGGTGGCCGCTGCAATCCCTTCGATTGCAGCGCGAAACATATCGCCGCGCGTGTGGGTAAGGTTCAGCCCAAAGAACGCACCGCGCGCACGTGTATCATATAAGGGGGTACGCTCGCCCGAAAAATAGGGCAGGCATAGCAGGCCCTTGGCTCCTTTTGGGCTGATTCCCGCCTCGGCTACCAAATCTGAAAAACTGGTCCCTTGTCCCAGCGTATCGCGAAACCACGTGGTCAATGTGCCCGACGTGGCAAGGCCAGCCATAGACGCATAACTGCCCGCAAACAGCCACGGCGCATACCATAAACGCGGATCGCGCACGGGGTCGGCGGTGACTTGGATGATGAAAATGGTCGATCCGTACATCATCATCATTTGCCCTGCGTGCTGGACGCCCACGCTCACTGCCTCGGCTGCAGCATCAATGGTGCCGCAGGTAACAGGCGTGCCCACGGCAAGACCCGTTTCCGCTGCAGCCTGCGCCGTGACATGGCCCGCAATTTGCGTAGACCACTGCAGGCGTGGCAGTTTGGACAGTGGCAAAATATCGGGAGCCAAATCGGCTGTCCAATTTTGCGTATGCACATCGTAAAGGGGCGAGAAATTGGCAGCGGTGTAGTGATCTATCACATATTCGCCTGTTAGCTTCCACGTAAGATAGCTGGTCGATGTCAGCACCATTGCCGTTTTGGCAAAGATATCGGGCCGCGTTTGCGCCAGCCACAGTATTTTTGGCCCCACTGATTGCGAGGTTAGCGCATTACCGCAGCGTGCATGTATGACTTCTGCGCCGATCTGACCATTTAGCGCATCGATTTGCGCGGCGGCGCGCGTGTCCACACCATAAAGCACGCCGTTCATTAATGGCGCGCCATCGTCGCCCACTGGCAGCATACAGGGGCCAATCGCTGATGCCGCCACAGCCGCAATATCGCGCGGGTCAGCGCCCGACGTGGCCAGCAATTCGCGCGTGATGGCTACAAAATCGCCCCACCAATCACGGTTTGCGTCATGTTCGGCCCAGCCCGCACGCGGCACGATCATATCATGCGCACGCGCCGCACTGGCAATGATTGCGCCTTGCGAATCCACCAAAACGCCTTTGGACGAGTAAGTTCCGATATCAATCCCAAGGGTCAATGACATGTCAGCGCGCCAATGCCATATGGGGGGAAATGGCACAAATGGCTGTGTCCAGCAGCGTTACCAGCGCATGCAGATCGGCAGGGTCAACCACCTCCAGCGCGGAATGGCTATAGCGCATGGGAAACCCCACATCTAGGCAGGCAACCCCCTGGGTTCCCATGAACTGAATGTAACTTAGGTCGGTCAGAGCGCCAGTATGGGCCGATCGTTGCAGCGGCAAATCAGCCGATTGCGCCGCGTCTTCAAACAACCGTACCAGCGCGGGATGCGGAATAACCCCGTTCAATGTGCCGCGCCCGTGAAATGAATACATCGATATGCCGGCCCCACCGCCTAACGTAACATCGCCGCGCGTTTCCATATCTGGGGTATCGCAAGCCAGCAGCAAATCAATTTGCAGTGCAATATCGGGCGCGCAGGCAGTGGCGGCAGGCAGCACGCCGCGTAGGTTATACTCCTCTTGCACCGACCATACGAAATGCACCGTGGGGGCTGGGGCCGTGCTGCGCGCCCGCGCCTCGGCCAATTTTAGCAGCGCCGCACAGCCCGCGCGGTCATCAATGGATGTGCCCGCAATACGGCCATTGGCCAGCGTAATGGCGCGCGGCAAATAGGTAACAGGCGTGCCGATATTTACCCCAGCCGCACGTGCCTGCGCCTTGGTGGCAAACCCGCCATCAACATAAAGATCGGCATAAGGCAGGACTTTGTACTTTTCATCTGGGGTTGTAGCGTGGTGGCTTTTGTTGGCAATTACCGCAGGTAGATCGCCTTGCGCTGTGCACAGCACAACCGCTTGGGCAGCCAGCGCCCGTTCGGGAACGCCGCCCAAGCGTTCAAGGCGGATCATGCCGTTATCTTCAATCTTTCGCACCACAAAACCCAGTTGATCCATATGGGTGAACACCATTACTGACGGGCGATCTGGATCGCCAGCAATTGTGCAAGCCAGATTGCCCAAACGGTCGGTGCTGTGGGTAAGGCCAAGCGTGTCAAGATGGCCCGCAATGGCGGCCGCTACGCGGCTTTCATAGCCCGACAGGCCCGAAATCAGCATCAATTCAATCGTCAGATCGGCGACTGAAGGCAGGGGCAATGCTCCGCTCATTTCCCGCCCCGCGCCGCGCGCACCCGCGCCATAAAATCACTTGCGCGGTCTGGGTCAACTGCCGCCCAAGTATTGCCTCCGTATTTAAGCGCCGAGCCGACAATTGCCCCATCGGCCACGGCCAAAACATCGGCGACAGTGGCATGTTTTACCCCTGTGTTTGCCAGAACGGGTGTGTCGGGCAGCGCGCGCTTGACAGCTTCCAGATCGCCCATTGCCGCCGCCTCGCCCGTAATGGTGCCCGAAACCAACACCGCATCGGGAATGGACGAAAACACAGCAGATCGCGCGCGGTCAGACAGCGCTCGCTTATCCAAACTGTCGGCAAATTCTGCCGATACGTTGTACAGCCGCGCAACATCGCCCACACCAAGGCGGTGGGCATAGCGCACGGCCGCCCCCGCATTTGGTGCCCAAATCCCCATATCCGACGCATAGGCCCCCGTAAAAATCTCGCGGACAAAACGCGCGCCCGTGGCTGCGGCCACCGCAAAGCTGCTACTAGGATCCCACAGCACGTTCACCCCAAATGGGACAGTAATTTCGCTGCGCAACCGGCCAATAACATAGGCCATTGTTGCCGAACTCGCGGTATCTACTTTTAACTCATACGGGCGGTCATTTTCGTTGCCAAACATTACCGCATCAAATCCAGCGCTTTGCAGCGCCATCAAATCAGCGCGGGCATTTGCTACAATCGCCTGAACCCCGCCTGCCGCGTCATATAGCGGCGTACCCGGCATCGCGCCCAAATGGACCATGGCAATAACGGGCTTGGTCTGCCCAAAAACCGATTGAAAACGTGTCATGATATTCCCCCTAATACGAACGTTAGCGCGAAAGATATTGGAAATAAAGCGCTAACACATTAGCATGTTAGGGACATCAACGGGGGCACACATGCTGGCAACGCGGCAATGGGAGCGGCACGGCAACGGCGGGCTGCGGTTTACCGAATTGGGTTTTGGCGCAGCGCCTATTGGAAATTTATTCCGCGCCATTTCAGAAGCGGACGCGCAGGCGGTGCTAAACGCGGCAGCATCCGGCGGGGTGCGCTACTTTGATACCGCACCCTTGTACGGCTACGGGCTCTCAGAAACGCGGTTGAATCATTTTTTGCGCGGGCAAAAGCGCAGCGAGTTTGTACTGTCCAGTAAAGTCGGCCGGCTCTTTAAACCCGCAACACAGGCTACGCGCGACGGGCATGGCAAGTGGTACGACACCCCGTCGCGCATTCAGGATTACGATTACGGCTATGATGCAATCATGCGAAGCTTGGAGTTTTCGCTGGAACGGCTGGGCGTTGATAGCATCGATATTCTTTATGCCCATGATTTAGATATATTTAATCACGGCACACAGGCGGCGTTGCAAGCCCATTTGGACACGTTCATGTCAGGCGGCTACCGCGCCTTGCTGGCCTTGCGCGATCAGGGTGTGATTAAGGCATTTGGCGCGGGCGTGAATGAATGGCAGCCATGCCAATGGCTTCTAGAGCGGGGCGATTTTGATATTTTTCTGCTGGCTGGGCGCTATACGCTGCTGGAACAGCACGCTTTGGACAGCTTTTTGCCAATGGCTGCGGCGCGCGGCGTTGGTATAGTGGTGGGCGGGCCGTATAATTCGGGCATTTTGGCCACAGGGCCAGTGATAGGCGCCCATTATAATTATGCCCCTGCCACGCCGTGGGCGCTGGCGCGGGCGGGCCAGTTGGATTCCGTTTGCCGCAATCATGGCGTACGTCTGGTGGATGCGGCGTTTCAGTTTGCGCTGCGCCATCCTGCGGTGTTGTCGGTTATTCCGGGCGGGCAAGGCGTGGCTGAAATGCAAGCGAATCTGCGCGCAGCAGGCGCGGTTATTCCGCCAGCCTTGTGGGCCGAGATGAAAGATCAAGGCCTATTGCACAAAGACGCGCCTGTTTAGCCCAACTGAGGCTTTTTAAACGCCATAGAGCGCGCCCATCACGATGCGGGTCACGGCCGCCGCATCTTGGTCACCTCTGGCGCGGGCAAGGTCAGCATTCTGACCAAGATCGCGGGCAATGGCGCGCAGCCGATTGGTTGCGGCTATGTTCGCGCGGGCCTCGCCCATCGGGTCTGTGCCGCCATGATCAGGAAAAGTATCAAAATAAATCACTCCGTCATAACCCACTGTATCCAGAGCCATAAATAGCTCGATCGTTTGCATAGGATGCACCGAACCTGCAATCAGTCCATCATCACGCTTGCCATAGCCGTCATTTAAATGAACGCCTAAAATACGGCTGCTGCGCGCGGCCAGCATTGCGGCGCGCGCAGGCATTTCGCCTGCAAATAGCATGTGGCAAAAATCCAACGTAACACCTGTATTGGGCCGCGCAATTTCGCTAAGGGCCAGCAAAGTCGTGGCCATATCCGGCATGACCACATGTGCGCGCGGCTCGTTCGGTTTGTATTCAATGGCGATTTTGATGGCACGGTAGTGATCGGCCACTTCGGCTATGGCAGAAATGCTGTCCTCCCACAGGCGGGAATAATCGGCCTGAAAACTATAATCAAACCCGTCTTGGCCCAGCCACAGGGTCATCAAATCTCCGCGCATTTCAGTCAGCGCATCCAACCCGCGTTTGGTTAAATCAATTGCGGCGCGGCGCACGGCTGCATCTGGATGAGTAAACGCCCCCAGCCGAAAGTTCGGGTCGGTATAATAGCGCATCGCAAGCCCGTTAAGCGCCATACCATGATCGGCCATGATTTGACCCAGTTGCGCGGGGCTGTGATGGTCGAAATGATCGGGAAAGTTCAAATCTGCCGCATCCAGCCCGCCGACACGCCCGGCAGCGGCGATCATATGCGCCACAGTATCGCCCTTTTGCTTAAAGGCGTTCAGGCGTGTGGCATAGCGAGGGCGGTTTGGCAGTGTCATAGCTATCCTTGATTTTGGAAAAATTCAGGGTGCGTGCGCTCTAGAGGGTGCAATTGCACCAACAATTGGCTCAAATGGTGGCCAATGGCTGCGCGTGCGGCTTGCGGATCGCGTGCCTCTAGCGATGCCAGTATTTGGCGGTGTTCATCCAGCGTGGTTCGCAATCTACCTGGCACGGGCAATATCAATTGCCGCGCGCGCTGCACATTCAGCCAGGCAGTTTGCGAAACAAGGTGCAGACGCGGAAATCCTGTGAATGACAAAATCATGTCATGCATCTGTCCGTCAAGGCTCATGAACTCTGCTCTGTCACCATCTGCCTCCAGCGACCCTTGTAGCATTAGGTTGCGACGTAGTTCGCGCAATTGCTCGTCTGTGATGGTTGTGGCCACCAACTCGGCAGCGGAAACTTCTATCGCGTGGCGAATAAATGCGCCTTCGCGGATGTCGGTCATCGACAGGCGCGCCACAAACGTGCCCGCTTGGGGCACGACTTCGACCAGACCATCAGCGGCTAATCGCGCCACAGCATCAGCCACTGGGCTGCGCGATACGCCCAGCTTTTCACAGATTTCTGGTTTGCGGATGATCTCGCCGGGCCGATAAGACAGCGTCAGAATAGCCTGTTTTAGGCATTGGTACACTTTACTTCCCAACGCGCCGGAAAAACGATCCATCGGCAGCAAACGGGCTGCACCATTCTGGTCTTGTGAAAGTACAATATCTGACTGTAGCATGCTAACATGTTAGATGTTACAGCCCGCCTGTCAAGAAAGGGCGTTGCGGTAAGTACAATTTAGGATGACGCAATGAAGGAAGCATTAATTAGATTACATGAAATAGACAACCTTTGCGTTGCGCTAAACGATTTACCCGCTGGTGCCGTGCTGACAGGAATTGACGCGCCTCTACCCGCCGCGGTGCCGCGCGGGCACAAAGTTGCAGCGCGCGCGATTGCCAAGGGCGAGATGGTGCTGCGCTACGGGCAAACCATCGGGCAAGCCTTGGAAGATATTGCCGCAGGCGGGCACATTCACAGCCATAACTTAGGCATGGGGCCGCACAGCACCGATTACGCCATTGGCGCGCAGGCCACCCCCTTGCCGCCGCTGCCAGCACGCACATTTATGGGTTACCACCGCCCCGATGGTTCGGTCGGCACGCGCAATTACATTGGCATTCTGACTTCGGTGAATTGCTCAGGCTCGGTTGCGCGCTTTATTGCCGAGGCGGCTGAGAAAGACCTCATTTTGTCCTCCATGCCCAATATCGACGGATTTGTGCCCATTGTGCACAATTCGGGCTGCGGCATGGCGGGCGATAACGAAGGGTATGATACCCTGATGCGCACACTTAAGGGCTATGCGCGCAATCCAAATTTCGGCGGCATTTTACTCCTGGGGCTAGGCTGCGAAGTGATGCAAGTGCCCGATTTGGTAGGTGCAGGCAGGCTACGCCCTGACGGCAATTTTCGCTATATGACCATTCAGGGTACAGGCGGCACGCGGGCAACTATTGCCAAGGGGCTTCAAGTGCTGACTGAAATGGCAGCCGTGGCCGCAAAAGTTAGCCGCGCGCCTGCCTCTGTGTCCAAGTTGGTGGTCGGGCTGCAATGCGGTGGATCGGATGGCTATTCGGGCATCACGGCCAACCCCGCGCTGGGGGTAGCATCAGATATGCTAGTAGCAATGGGCGGTACAACAATCCTGTCCGAAACCCCCGAGATTTACGGCGCAGAACATCTGCTGACCCGCCGCGCTGTAAGCCGCGAAATCGGCGAAAAGCTGATCGAGCGTATCAAATGGTGGGAAAACTACACCGCTATCAATGGCGGCGAGATGGACAACAACCCCAGCCCAGGCAACAAACGCGGCGGGCTAACCACAATTTTGGAAAAATCATTGGGCGCAGTGGCCAAGGGCGGAACTGCGCCTTTGGCGGGGGTTTATAAATTCGCCGAACCTATCACCACGCCAGGTTTTGTGTATATGGACAGCCCTGGTTATGATCCGTGTTCTGTCACCGGGCAAATTGCGTCGGGGGCCACGATGATTGTGTTCACCACAGGGCGCGGGTCGGTTTCAGGGTATAAGCCCAGTCCTTGCATCAAACTGGCCACCAACAATGAAATGTATGCCCGCATGAGTGAGGATATGGATATCAACTGCGGCGATATCATAGATGGCGTTAGCCTTGCAGCAAAGGGCGCAGAAATTTTGGAACGGATTATCGCTGTGGCATCGGGGCAAAAAAGCCTTTCCGAAGACTTGGGCTTTGGCGGGGCAGAATTTGTGCCTTGGCAAATTGGCGCGGTAATGTAGCGGCGCGTCCATTCGATAAAGACGCTGGGCCCTGCCGCGATATATCTGTCGATGTTCGTCCTGCGTTAGCGGCGCAAGCAGGCTACCGATGATCTCAATCCACTTCGAACTGGTACTGTCAGCAGATCTGGGCCAAAGGGCCAGCGCATGATCCGAGTATCGGCTTGGGGTATCTGGTATGCCGCCCGCTTTCGCCTCGGTTGCAGCGCCAATACTCAGCGCGGCTCGTCCAACGACTGCGACACAACGGGGGCGCATTCCAAAAACACCAATTGGTCGCCCGTAATGGCACTGGCGGCGGAGGCAAAATCGGTGCGTAAGAGCAGCTTGGCCAGATTACACCAAGGGTAATGCAGATGCGGTGAATCCTCCAGTCCCGAAAATATCTTTATGCAGAGACGGTTGCTTGAAAAGTATTCTTGATCTGTCACATGAAGTGTGCGGCGCTTATGCTAGCTATATTATAAACGCTTTATATGCCGCGCTGCTTTTGGATACTTTCAATAAGTTTACGAAATTAGCGAAAATTGTGTTGAAACGGCGCGCAGTGCCGATATGCTGCTGATAGTTTCTGGTGCGAATTATTGTAAAAAGGGCACATTTAGATGGGCGATCCAAAAGCAGTTGGCGCGCAAATCCGCATGAAACTGCCCAGCTTAACACCGATTGAATACAAAGTTGCCAGCCATATTCTGGCGCGCAAAGACTTAGGTGCTGCAATGCCCCTGCGCGATGTTGCCATTGGGTCGGGCGTATCCGAAGCGATGGTGGTCAAAGTGGCCAAAAAGTTGGGCTTTGCGGGGTTTCGCGCGTTTCGCCAAGGGCTGGCAGATTATTACCGCCTTGATACAGCCGCCTTGCATTCCGAAATATTGTCGGGTGATACTTCGGCCATGATCGTACAAAAGGTATCACGTACGGCGATGCAGGCGCTGGAAGAAACCTTTGCCATATTGGATTTGGCTGCATTTGACCGCGCCGCAAGGTTTTTGCACAGCGCGCGGCAGCGCGATTTTTACGGCCTAGGGGGGTCTGCACAAATTGCGCGTGATGTGGCGCACAAGTTTTTGCGCATTGGCATTCGGTCAAATGTTTATGACGATGCACATATGATGATGTCGGCGGCATTGCTGGGCCCGCAAGATACTGTGATTGCTTTTTCTCATTCGGGGCGCACAGCGGCGGTACTGGACGCTGTTGATCTGGCTGGCAAAAACGGCGCACGCATTATCGTAGTCACGAATTATCCTGACAGCCCGATGGCGCAGATGGTCGATATGGTGCTGCGATCAACCGCGCAGAACAACCCGCTTTTAGGCGAAAATGCTGCCGCGCGTATTGCGCAATTAAACCTAATGGACGCGTTGTTTGTGGCTGTAGCCCAACAAGACCGCGCAACCGCCGATGCCAACTTGGCCCGCACCATGCAGGCTGTTCAATCGAAACGCCGAAATTGAGGTATGCAATGGCCCCCCCTGTAGTTCTAATCGTTGGCAGTTTGCACTACGATATCATGGTTGAAGCGCCACATTTGCCACGCAAGGATGAAACCGCCGTCGGTACGCGCTGGTTTCCCAAATTTGGCGGCAAGGGGGGCAATCAGGCCTTGGCAGTGGCGCGCGCGGGCGGGCACAGCCGAATGTTTGGCGCCATAGGTAATGATGATTTTGGCCTGTATATGCGCGCCGCGCTTCAGGCGGGCAGGGTGCAAGATGATTTCGTGGCCATATTGGCCGGCGTGCCGTCAGGCATAAGCGTGGCAATTGTCGACGCGCAGGGCGATTATGCCGCGACCATCGTTTCGGGCGCGAACTTGCATATAAACGCCGCTGTGCTGCAAGATGACGCAGTGTGGCAAGATGTGGCATTGTTGGTGTTGCAAAACGAAGTGCCAGAGGAGGTGAATATTGCAGCAGCCCTGCAGGCCCGCGCGCGCGGTATTCGCACAGTGCTCAATGCGGCCCCCACCCGCGCCTTGGCACCTGATCTAATTGCCCTTGTCGATCTGTTGATCGTCAACGCTGTCGAGGCGGAAATGATGGGTGCAAATACCGTTTGTTGTTTGCACAGCGCGGCAGATGCAGCGCGCCATCTTGCCGCGAAGTTCGAATCGGTGATTGTAACTGCCGGCAGCAAAGGTTTGGCCGCTGTAGCCCCTGATGATACGGTGCTCACTCTTCCCGCGCAAAAGGTGGAGCTCCTATCCAGCCACGGCGCCGGAGACGCCTTTATCGGCACGCTGTGTTCCGCACTTGTCCAAGGCGTGGCGTTGGATCAGGCGGCCACAATCGCATCGCATGCCGCAGCCTTGCATGTCAGCAGGCCTAACGCCTGATGCGTGCCCGGGCGCTGTCAGGGGAGAACTCTTGACCGAAGCGATCTGGCTGCTTAGCC
>CAMAXX010000040.1 GCA_945862435.1 Pseudorhodobacter antarcticus | reverse complement strand
CGCAACCTGACGCCGTGTCAGGCCACTGGTCGTCGCTATGCGAACTGCATCCCGTTTGAACTCGTCGCTGTGTATAATTGCCATATTCGGTCTCCTTGATGGCGAGTATTGCTCTCAAAAGACCGGAACGAAACCGTGACAGGTCCATTCATTCCCCGGGGGGCGGTGGCGTTCCCACAGTACTGCAGCAAAATACAAGGCCGAGATGCAGACGAGCCGGACTAGCTTTTGTTCAATGACGGCATCTTGCTTCATATGATTTGGAGCGATCCGGAAACCGTCTGTGCCTGCATGCGTTTCCAGCGTTCCAAACATGGATCGGCCGGCTACTTTCGTTAAGAGCCCGAGACCAAGGGTCGGACCTTGAGCGGCGACATGACGATGCCGGTTGTGGCGTTCTAGACCACAGGCGTGGCCTTGTCGCATCATATAGCGGGCCATCTGGCGCGACCCATACCACGGCATCTCCAAAAACTGCTTGTCGATAATTCCCATGAACCGCAGATTGTGCGCGCTCTCACCCTTTGGCTCATAAAAAAGGTTCGACCGCACCAGCGTCAGCAGCGCGCACTGACGCCGCACGCTCAGCTTATGATCCTTGCTCACCATTTTTTGCCTCGCGTCCCGAGCAGTTGAACCGAGGCATTTGCCAAAAAATCCCGCTCTACGACAAGCTGCCCAATCTTTGAGTGCAGCTTTGCTATATCAGCCGAGCTTGCCGTATCGGGATCAGGTCCACGTCGCCCAAACTTCGCGACCATATTCTCAATCGCTGCCCGCTTCCACGTGCTGATCTGGGTCGCATGCACCCCATACTTCTTTGACAGCTCTGAAAGCGTCATCTCCTCACGGATCGCCTCAAGCGCAACCTTGGCCTTGAACTCGGGCGCGTGGTTCTTTCTCTTCATCATTCTGGATGATCTCTCGCATCAAGAAATCCATCTTAACAAATGGCCCGAAATTCCGCGAACACCTCTGTTTCATGCTCGTTGACATTTTCACCCCAAACCGTGACGCGAATAGACATCGCAATCTCCTTACCTTGGGCGGCTGCCCTGTTTTGGGACGGGCTTGCCCAAAGGGCAAAATCTTGCATTGGAGGGGCAGGTTAAAGCGCCAGTTTTACCCATGCCGCATTACGCGCAGACGAGCGAACACACGCATCGACAAAAGCCACGCCTTCTAGCCCTTCGTGAAGCCCTGGAAAAGTAACTGCGCTGTCCAGCGCTACGCCATCCCGCCGCGCGATAATGGCGCGGGCGGCTTCGGCGTAAATGTTGGCAAAGCCTTCTAGATAGCCTTCGGGATGGCCCGCTGGAATGCGTGTCATACGGGCGGCAGCCTCCGCTGTGCCCGCGCCGCCGCGTGACAACCGATAAGGCGGCGCACCCAAGGGGGTGACGTTCAGATAGTTGGGGTTTTCCTGCTCCCACGCAAGGCCAGCCTTGGTGCCAAAGACACGCAGCTTTAGACCGTTTTCCAGACCTGACGCGACTTGCGAACACCACAGCATTCCCCGCGCGCCTGATGTATAGCGCAGCAAAACATGGGCATTGTCATCCACGCGGCGGCCCGCCACGAAGGATTGCAAATCGGCCGACAGGCTGTCCAGCGTCAGGCCAGACACAAAATTGGCAAGGTTAAACGCATGGGTGCCAATATCGCCCGTGGCCCCGCCAGCACCGCTGCGGGCAGGGTCTGTGCGCCAATCGGCCTGCTTTTGACCCGTTTGTTCAACGGGTTCGGCAAGCCAGTCTTGCGCGTATTCCACCTGCACAAGACGAATATCGCCCAAAGCGTCGCTATCCACCAGCGCCTTGGCCTGCCGTATCATCGGATAGCCCGTATAATTATGCGTGAGGGCAAAAACCACGCCAGATGCATTAGCGGCTTTGGCGAGTTTCTTGGCCTCGGCCAAATTATGCGTCAGCGGCTTGTCGCAAATGACATGGATGCCGCGTTTTAGGAACTGCATCGCCACCGGGGCGTGCATGTGGTTGGGGGTGACAATTGCCACTGCCTCGATCCCGTCTTTGCGGCGCGCCTCACGCATGGCCATATCGGCAAAACTGGCATAACTGCGAGCGACCCCCAGATCGGCGGCAGAGGCTGCCGCTCGGTCTGCGTCGGATGAAAAACACCCCGCAACCAATTCATATTGGTCATCAATGCGCGATGCTATGCGGTGCACTGCGCCAATAAACGCCCCGCGCCCACCGCCGACCATGCCTAAACGAATGCGCGGCGCGCGGGCCACATGTGCTGCTGTGATGGCCATTTATGCCCCCAATCCTAACATTTTGCGGTTTGCGGCGCGGTCAGTGCCTGCACCCGCGAAATCATCAAAAGCCTTTTCAGTGACGCGGATGATATGGGCTGCGACAAATTCGGCCCCTTCGCGCGCGCCGTCTTCCGGATGTTTGATGCAGCATTCCCATTCAACCACGGCCCAGCCGCCAAAGCCGTACTGCGCCAGTTTGCTGAAAATGCCGCCAAAATCCACCTGACCATCGCCAAGGCTTCGGAAGCGGCCGGCGCGGTTGATCCACGACTGGAACCCGCCATAAACACCTTGGCGGCCGGTAGGGTTTAGTTCTGCATCTTTGACATGGAACATTTTGATGCGGTCGTGATAGATGTCGATATGTTCAAGATAATCAAGATGTTGCAGCACATAATGGCTGGGATCATACAGCATGTTGGCGCGGTTGTGATTGCCGACACGTGCCAAGAACATCTCGAAGGATATGCCATCATGCAGGTCTTCGCCCGGGTGGATTTCATAGCACAGATCCACGCCGCACCTGTCGGCATGGTTCAAAAGCGGTGTCCAGCGGCGTGCAAGCTCGTCAAATGCCTCTTCAACCAGCCCGGCAGGGCGCTGCGGCCATGGATAGAGGTACGGCCAAGCCAGCGCGCCCGAAAATGTGGCCTGCGCGGTCAGGCCAAGGTTCTTGCTGGCAGTTAGGGCCTTGGTCACTTGGTCCTTTGCCCACTCGGCCCGCGCGGCGGAGTTGCCGCGCACGGCGGGGGCGGCAAAGCTATCAAAGGCGGTGTCGTAGGCAGGATGCACCGCCACCAACTGCCCTTGCAAATGGGTGGAAAGTTCGGTGATTTGCACGCCGTTACCTGCGCAAATGCCCGCAATTTCATCACAGTAGGTTTGTGATGTGGCGGCCTTGTCCAAATCGATCAGCCGCGCGTCCCATGAAGGTACCTGCACGCCTTTGTAACCCAAACTGCCTGCCCATTTGGTAATGGCATCAAGGCTGTTAAAGGGCGCGGTATCGCCCGCAAATTGCGCCAAAAACAGCGCGGGGCCTTTTAGCGTGGTCATCGCCGTTGTGGGGGCCATTGTCTATTCTCCTGTCTTGAAATCGGATAATTGAGGCACTTGCAGACGCTGGCCCGTTTCGGCAGGACGGCCTTCGATGGCGTCCATCACCGCGCGGGCAAGGCTGCGGCCTGCTTGATCGACATCTTCGCTGGCAACCAATATCTCGCGCCGAAAGCGGTGCAAAAACTGAATGGCCTCTTTCGAGGCGATCTGAAAATCAACGCCAGTGCACAGGCCCCACCGCTCTAGCGCGGCAACCGCAGACATAGCCCCTGTGGTGGATGACGATACAATGCCATCAGGGCGTGGGTTTTGGCCCCAGCGTGTGGCAACATCCCCTTCAATGTGCGCGCCGCTGCTGTCAGATGTAAAGCCGCTGGCCAATTCCACTGTGATGTCACAGGCCGCCGCAGCCTCAAACATCCCCGCAATCATATGCTGCGCATACATCTGGTCTTGCGGTGGGACGATGCCGTAGATGTGGCGGCATCCACGCGCAGCCAACGCCTTGACCGCCAGAATTCCAAAGGCCTGATTGTCATAATCAAAATAGGGGTGCGACAGGCCCATATTGCTGCGCCCATGGGTGGCAAATGGAATACGGTGCTGCGCAAGATAGGCGACGCGGGGATCGTCTGCCTTGGTTTGGTTAAAGATGATCCCATCCGCAGACCCTGTTTCCACCAGATACCGAATGGGATCAAGCGGGTCTTGATCTGGGAAATAGGGCATGACGACCAGATGATAGGATGAGCCGCGCAAACTGTCGGCAATGGCATAGAGCAGTTTGGCGGTGTTGTTCATAACATCCGCTTCCGCCGAGATCACCAGCGCAATCACATTGGTCTTACCTGTGCGCAAACGCACACCTGCGCGGTTGGGGCGATAACCCAGTTTTATCGCCGCTTCGCGCACGCGGACCTTTGTTGCCTCGCCAATATCGGGGGCATCCGACAGCGCGCGGCTGACAGTCGCCACCGCAAGCCCCGTCTCTTGCGCGATGGTCTTCAGAGTGGGGCGGGCCTGCGTTGCGGCGGCCGAATCAAACTGTGCCATCAAGTCCCCGAACTAGAGTGATCCGCGCCTTTGGGTGATTCGCTTTTAGAGGGCGAAACATCGATTTTGGGCGCGGCAATGATAAATGTGACACGTTCATAACAATGGCGATTCTTTATGCAAAGCGGTGGGTAGCGGGAAGTGTGTTGGCGTTTTTTGCCAAGGATGTGCGCGTAACGCCTTCTATTGTTAGCTGAAATCCTGTGCAAAATATAGCGGGGTTTGCGAAAAAAAATGTCTTGATTGAAAATCTATATCGTTTTAGCCTTATTTTATAACGTTGCAGGTCTGGGAGGACTGAATGAAAAACTGGAAACTAATGTCGGCACTTTTGGTGTCGGCCGCGCTGCCAACTTCGGCATTTGCGGTGGAATTGGAAGTGACCCACTGGTGGACTTCGGGTGGCGAAGCAGCCGCTGTGGCGGAATTGGCCAAGGCTTTTGACGCTTCGGGGGACAAATGGGTTGATGGCGCCATTGCAGGCGGCGGCGATGTCGCGCGTCCCGTAATGATTGCGCGGATCACGGGCGGCGATCCTATGGGTATGACGCAGTTCAACCACGGCCAGCAGGCGCTGGAATTGGTCGAAGCTGGTCTGATGCTGGATCTGACCGATGTGGCCGAGGCAGAGGGCTGGAAAGACACGGTTTTCCCACCAGGCCTGCTGGACAGCTGCACTGTTGATGGCAAAATCTACTGTGCGCCAGTGAACATTCACTCGCCAGAATGGCTGTGGCTGTCGAACAAGGTCTATGAAGATATCGGCATTCCAGTTCCGCAAAACTGGAACGAATTTGTGGCATCGGCACCGCAAGTTGAAGCTGCTGGCAAAATTCCATTGGCACTGGGCAACCAGCCTTGGCAGTCGAACCTTGCCTTTGGCGCGTTGACTGTCGCAGTTGCTGGTCTTGACGTTTGGAAGAAAGTGAACATCGACAAAGATATGGCAGTGGCTGCTGGCGCGGAAATGGCTGCCGTGTTCACGGCTGCTGCTGATGCGCGCAAACTGGCTGCGAAATCGACTGTGCAAGACTGGAACCAAGCGACAAACTTGGTCATCACCGACGAGGCCGCTGGCCAAATCATGGGTGACTGGGCGCAAGGCGAATTCCAAGTGGCCGGCGAAGTGGCTGGCAAAGACTATACCTGCCTTCCTGGCATGGGCCTGAACGCCTACCTGTCGACCGGCGGCGATGCGTTCTATTTCCCCAAACTGGATGATCCAGAAAAAGAAGCTGCGCAAAAGCGTCTGGCTGCTTTGATGGTATCGCCCGCAGTACAGGTTGCCTTCAACTTGAAGAAAGGCTCGCTGCCAATTCGCGGTGATGTCGATTTGGCTGCTGCAAACGACTGCATGAAAAAAGGTCTGGAAATTCTGGCAAGCGGCAACGTCATGCCAGCGGGTGACCAGCTATGGTCGCCAGACGTTCAAACCCAATTGGGCGACTTGCAGGGCGAATTCTGGAAAACCGACATGTCGGCAGAAGATGCCCACAAGAAGTACGCCGAAATTCTGACCTCGGGTCTGTAATCACACCACATCGGAAGGGCCGCTTGCCATGCGCGAGCGGCCCTTTTTTCACCCCGACCGGGGGGCTGGCTGTTACTGGGGGAAATCCATGGCTTCGGCACCAAAAGGGATGCGATTGTTTCGTAACCTCAACGCAAAAATCGCCGCATTACCGATGATTTTTACCACTTTGGTGGTGTTTGTCGGCGGAACGCTTTGGACAGTTTTCTATTCGTTCACAGATTCAAAATTGTTGCCGCGTGAGCGTTTTGTTGGATTTGACCAATACGAAAGGCTCTGGGGCAGCAGCCTGTGGGTGACCTCGATCCAGAATATCATGTTCTTTGGCGCGATGTCGCTGGTGTTTACAATCGTGATGGGATTTGTCCTTGCCGCACTGATGGATCAGAAAATCCGCTTTGAAGATACGTTCCGCACCATCATGCTGTATCCTTTCGCGCTGTCTTTTGTGGTAACGGGGCTGGTGTGGCAGTGGATCTTGAACCCTGATCTGGGCATTCAGCATGTTGTGCGCGAGATGGGGTGGACGACATTTAATTTCGATCCGATGAACAACCCTGACACCGTCCTATACGGGCTACTTATTGCGGGGCTATGGCAGGGCACGGGTTTTACCATGGTGCTGATGCTGTCGGGCCTGCGCGGAATTGACGAAGATATTTGGAAAGCCGTCAAGGTAGATGGCATCCCCACATGGAAAGCCTATCTTTTCGTGATTATCCCCATGATGCGCCCAGTGTTTATTACTGTTCTGGTGCTGGCTGCGGCGGGGATTATTCGCCTTTATGATTTGGTCGTGGCGCAAACATCGGGCGGGCCGGGTATATCTAGCCAAGTCCCTGCGATGTATGTCTACCGCTATATGTTTTCGGCGCAAAATCTGGGCCAAGGATTTGCTGCATCAACCATGATGCTGCTTTCGGTGCTGATTGTGCTGATCCCTTGGGCCTATCTTGAATTTGGAGGCAAAAAGCGTGGCTAGTGTAACAACAAATGTCGCGGCCAATGTAGGACGGTCGTCCGCACGCGGGCCAAAGCCGCGCCGCGTCCTGTCGCCGCGCAACATCATGCTTTATGGCACGCTGATTTTGATGTGCCTGTATTACCTGCTGCCACTTTGGGTGATGATGATGACATCGTTGAAAGGCATGCCAGAAATTCGGATAGGCAATATTTTTGCCCCGCCTGTCGAAATTACGTTCGAGCCTTGGATCAAGGCATGGTCATCCGCCTGCACTGGGCTGAACTGCGATGGCCTATCGCGTGGGTTTTGGAATTCGGTGCAAATTACTGTGCCATCTGTGATTATTTCGATCATTGTGGCATCAGTGAACGGCTATGCGCTGGTGAATTGGAAATTCAAAGGGTCCGAAGTGTTCTTTACGATTCTGATTTTCGGTAGCTTTATTCCCTATCAGATTATGCTCTATCCGATGGTGATTTTGCTGCGCGAATTGGGGCTTTATGGCAGCCTTGGCGGGCTGGTTCTGGTGCATACCATCTTTGGGATGCCAATTTTGACGCTGCTGTTTCGCAACTATTTCTCATCGCTTCCAGAAGAGTTGTTCAAAGCCGCCCGCGTCGATGGTGCAGGGTTTTGGGGAATTTACCTGCAAATCATGCTGCCGATGAGCCTGCCGATGTTTGTCGTGGCGCTGATCTTGCAGGTGACGGGGATTTGGAACGATTTTCTATTCGGCGTGGTGTTCACCAAGCCCGAAATTTACCCAATGACAGTGCAACTCAACAACATCGTCAATTCGGTGCAGGGGGTTAAGGAATATAACGTCAACATGGCGGCGACCATGCTGACGGGCCTTGTACCGCTGTTTATCTACTTCGCTTCGGGCAAACTCTTTGTGCGCGGCATCGCTGCGGGTGCTGTGAAAGGCTAATCATGACAAATTCTATTGAAGTCAAAGATTTGACGCTAAATTTTGGGGCTGTTTCGGTTCTGAAAAACATGAACCTCGATGTGGCGGAAGGCGAGTTTGTTGTGCTGCTGGGGCCTTCGGGCTGCGGTAAGTCCACGCTGCTGAACTGCCTTGCGGGACTTTTGGACATCACCGATGGCCAGATTTTTATTAAGGGTAAGAATGTAACTTGGGCCGAACCGTCTGAGCGGGGTATCGGCATGGTGTTCCAATCCTATGCACTTTACCCGCAGATGACGGTGCGCGGAAATATGTCGTTCGGGTTGAAAAACGCCCGCGTTCCCAAGGATGAGATTGAACGCCGTGTGGCCCGTGCCGCCGAGATTTTGCAATTGGAACCGCTGCTGGATCGCAAGCCTGCGGCCCTATCGGGTGGGCAGCGTCAGCGTGTCGCCATTGGCCGCGCCCTGGTGCGCGATGTGGATGTGTTTTTGTTTGACGAACCTTTGTCGAACCTTGACGCGAAACTGCGCAGCGAGTTGCGGGTGGAAATTAAGCGCCTGCATTCGCGTCTCAAAAATACCATGGTTTATGTGACGCATGACCAGATCGAAGCGCTGACATTGGCCGACCGCATTGCCGTGATGCGTGGCGGAATTATCCAGCAGCTTGCCGCCCCGCAAGAAATTTACAATCGCCCGTCCAATCTATTTGTGGCCGGGTTCATCGGTAGCCCGTCGATGAATTTTCTGCATGGGGCCACGGTTGATAACGGCAAAGCGTTTCAGTTTGGCGAAACGAAAATTGATCTGGCGGGCTATGAAGGCGGCGCAATTTTGGAGCGATCCAAGGCAATTCTTGGCCTTCGCCCCGAGCATTTGACCATTCAAGATCAGGCCGAGGCGGGCAAGACCATTTCCGCGATTGTCGAAATTGACGAGCCGATGGGCGCTGACAGTTTGGTTTGGTTACTTGCCAATGGCACACAGATGTCCGTGCGCGTGCCCGTTGAGCGGCGGCTAGAGCTAGGCAAAAAGGTGCATCTGAAGGTTGATATCACCAAAGCATCAATCTTTGACAAGGTAACTGAACAGCGGGTCTAAGATGCTGAATTTGCATGGAATATGGGATTTGTGTGATGCCACTGGTAGCCACGCATGCGCGTTGGCCTTGCCAGGCGATGGGATTTCAGCGCTGCACAGCGCGGGGATGATCCCAGACCCATATTTTGGGCGCAATGAGTATGACCTGCGCTGGATTTGCGCCGCCGATTGGGTCGCGACGCGCAAGTTTGACTGTGACCGCAGCGATATGGTGCTGGTCGTTTCAATGCTGGACACGGTGGCGGAAATTGCGATCAACGGCGTTGTTGTTCATGCGTGCGACAACATGTTCCGCAGCTATCGGATAGACGTGTCGCATGCCGTTCTCAAAGGGGCGAATGATATTGCAATTACATTCCGATCGCCCCAAATCGAGGCGGCGCGGCGGCAGGCAGCCCAGCCCTATTTTGTACCGTTTTCGGCAAACAATACCCCAATACACAACGGCAATATGCTGCGCAAACCGTCTTGTGATTTTGGGTGGGATTGGAACATCGCACTGGCGACTTTCGGGCTGTATGGCGATTTACATTTAGAACCTATTGCGGCAGACCGCATCGAAAACCTAACGATTTCACAGTGCCATAGCGATGGGTTGGTCGAGGTCGCAGTCACGGCCATGGTGGCGGGGCAGGGGGAAATTACCTTTACTCTTTGCGGGCAAAGCGCCACCGCTGCTGTGCAAAATGGCCGTGCCCATGTGATTTTGGCCATCAAAAACCCCGTTTTGTGGTGGCCTGCGGGGCAGGGCGCGCAGCCTTTGCATGATTTGGGTGTGACAATGGGCGCGCAGCGCGTGACGCGCCGCATTGGCCTGCGCGATGCAAAGCTGATCACCACTAAAGACGATGCTGGCCTTGGCTTTAAATTTGCCATTAATGGTCGCGAAATTTTTGCAAAAGGCGCGAACTGGATACCTGCCGATGCGCTGGCGGGGCGTATCACGATTGAAGCCACGCGCGATTTGCTGCAATCGGCGGTGGTTGCCAATATGAACATGATCCGCGTTTGGGGCGGAGGGCGGTATGAACCGACGTGGTTCTATGATCTGTGCGACGAATTGGGCCTAATGGTCTGGCAAGATTTCATGTTTTCTTGCCACATATACCCTGCCGATGATGCCTTTCTATCCGATGTTGCCGTAGAAGTGCGCGAGCAAGCCCTGCGGCTGCACCACCACGCCTCGATGGTTTTGTGGTGCGGTGACAATGAACTGATCGGTGCGCTGACGTGGTTTCCTGAAACCCGCGCCAACCGTGACCGGTATTTGGTGGGCTATGACCGCCTGAACCGCACTATTGAAGCTGCGCTAAAGGCTGCCGTGCCGCATGCGGTGTGGTGGCCGTCCAGCCCCAGCCCTGGCCCAATGGATTTTGGTGATGCCTGGCATGACGATTCAAAAGGCGATATGCATTTTTGGAGCGTGTGGCACGAGGGGCGTGATTTTGACCATTACCGCGATGTAAGCCCCCGTTTTTGCAGTGAATTTGGTTTTCAATCCTATCCGTCGATGGATGTGATCCGCAAATTTGCGGACGCGTCTGATTTCAACATCGCCGCTCCAGTGATGGAAAGCCATCAAAAGAACGCGGGCGGCAATGCGCGCGTTGCCGAAACCATGTTCCGCTATTTCCGCTTTCCTGTAGATTTTGAAAATTTTGTTTATCTATCCCAAGTGCAGCAGGGGTTGGCGATTAAGACCGCTGTGACGCATTGGCGCAGCCTAAAGCCGCATTGCATGGGCACGCTGATTTGGCAGTTAAATGACACTTGGCCCGTCTGTTCGTGGTCATCGCTTGACCACGGCGGCGGCTGGAAATTGATGCATCATATGGCTAAAGCGTTCTATGCGCCTGTGTTTGTTTCTGCCGTGCCAGTTGGGGAAAACATCGAACTGCGCGCGATCAACGATGGTGCGGCGCTGGATGTGACCGTTTCCGCTGTGGCTGTGGATATGGCAGGCAAAACCCGCGATTTGGCACAGGCCACGGTGCATGTGGCAGGCGATGCCGTGTGCGCGCTGACCATTCCAAAGGCTGATCTGCGCGCGGGCGAGATGCTGGCCTATATTTGGCTGGCAGGTTTACAGCAATTGGGCGGCGACCATTTCGCGCCACACCCCTACAAATCCTACGATCTGCTTCCCGCTGGCCTGACGTATAATATCACCGCCAAGGGCGCGGCGTTTGAACTTGAAATTGCCGCAGAAAATCTTGCGCTGTTCGTCGCTGTCGAGGCGAATGTAGCGGGGCGTTTTTCGCACAATGCGGTCACGCTGTTTCCCGGCCATTCCGCGTTCATCACTTTTACCCCCGCCATTCCAGGCGCGACCCCGCGCTTTACCCTGCGCGATCTGCATTCCGCCACTTATGGCTAAGCTCAAGGATTTATGATGTTTTCCTATCAACTTTACTCGTCCCGCAATTATCCACCTTTAAGTGATACGCTGAAAATATTGGCTGATTTAGGCTATGACGGGGCCGAAGGCTTTGGCGGGCTTTATGCCGACCGCGCGACTTTGGACGCTTTGGCGGCGGGTTTGCAGGCCACGGGGTTGAAAATGCATTCGGGGCATTTTGGGCTGGATCAGGTCGAACAAACGCCAGATTGGGCGATTGAAGTGGCCAAAACGCTGGGCATGGCCCAGGTGATTGTGCCATGGATTCATCCCGATATGCGCCCCACTGACGCGGTTGGCTGGCGGGCGCTTGGCGCGCGGATGCAAAAGGCGGGGGAGCCTGTGGTTGCGGCGGGCTTGAAATTTGGCTGGCACAACCACGATTTTGAATTTGTAGCGCTGCCCGATGGCACCATCCCGCAAACCGCCCTGTTTGAAGGCGGGCCAGATTTGGCGTGGGAGATGGACGTGGCTTGGGTCGTGCGCGGCGGGGCTGATCCGCTGGCATGGATTGACGCACACAAACACCGTATTATCGCCGCCCATGTGAAAGACATTGCGCCCGCAGGCCAGAACGCGGACGAAGACGGCTGGGCCGATGTCGGCCATGGCACTGTGAATTGGGGCACAATTATGCCTGCCCTGCGCGCCATTGGCGTTGAGAATTTTGTGATGGAGCACGACAACCCATCAGATCACACCCGCTTTGCGCGCCGCGCGTTGGCATCAGCCAAGACATTTTAGGGAGCGAATTATGGAAATGGGTATCGGAATAATCGGTTGCGGCAATATCAGTTCGGCGTATTTGCGCCTTGCACCGCTGTTTAAGGGGTTGAATGTGCGCGGGGTTGCGGATGTGAATATGGAGGTGGCCGAAAATCAGGCCGCTGCCTTTAACACCACCGCCTATTCGGTAAATGATCTGCTGGCGCGGGGCGATATTGATGTGGTCATCAACCTAACCATCCCCGCCGTGCATTTTGCGGTGACGCGCAGCATTTTGCAGGCGGGAAAACATGCCTATTCGGAAAAGCCGCTGGTGCTGACTTTGGCAGAGGGCGAAGATCTGCGCGCGCTGGCTGCGGCCAAAAATCTGCGCGTGGGCTGCGCGCCAGATACTTTCCTTGGCGCGGCGCATCAACAGGCGCGCGATCTGATCGACAGCGGCAAGCTGGGCCAGATTACGACAGGCAATGCAGCCATTCAGGGTCATGGCCCCGAAAGTTGGCACCCAAACCCTGCGTTTTTCTACATGCCAGGTGCGGGCCCAATCATGGACATGGGGCCGTATTATATTGCGAACCTTATCAACCTGCTTGGCCCCGTGGCCCGCGTCGGCGCACTGACATCTTCGGCCAGCCAAACCCGCACGATTGGGTCGGGCGATTTGGCGGGGCAAACTGTGCCAGTCAACACCCCTTCTAACATTCAGGCATTGATGCAGTTTCAGTCTGGCGCGACGATTGCCTTTTCCGCCAGTTGGGATGTTTGGCACCACAAACGCAACCATTTCGAATTGTATGGCACGGAAGGCACGCTTTATGTGCCTGATCCGAACTTTTTTGGTGGAGCTTTGCAAATGGCAGGCACTGACGGCGAAGTGCACGATGTCGCCCCTTGGGAGCATCCCTTTGGCGTTGTAAACGATGTCAGCCACCAAGGAGCGCCTCTGGCCAATTACCGCACCGCAGGGCTGGCCGATATGGTCGCCGCCATAGCCGCAGGGCGCGATACACGCTGCAGCCTAGAGCGCACTTTGCACGGGGTGGATGTGATGACATCAATCCTGAAATCGGGCGAGACGGGGAAGTTCGTTACCCTGTCCACGACTTGCACAAGGCCCGAGGCATTGGGGCCAGAGGCTGCCCGCGCGCTGCTGCGCTAGGATGGCTTTCAATGAATAAGGCTGGTGGTTCTCCCTAGGAACAGTCTTACTCGCAGGGCGCGCTTCCCCCCGGTTGCGCGCCCTGCGTCCAAAGTTGGAGCGACGTTATGATCGAAAATCCCATACTGCGCGGATTTAATCCTGATCCCAGCATTTGCCGCGCAGGGGATAGGTATTTCATCGCTACATCTACCTTTGAATGGTATCCAGGCGTGCAAATTCATGCGTCGGAAGATTTGGCAAATTGGCGGTTGGCCTGCCGCCCACTGACGCGCGCGGCACTTTTGGATATGCGCGGCAACCCTGACAGTTGCGGCGTTTGGGCGCCCTGCCTATCCTATGCAGATGGCATTTTTTGGCTGGTTTATACCGATGTCAAACGCCTGTCGGGCGATTTCAAAGACGCGCATAATTACATAACCACCGCGCCCAGCATTGAAGGGCCATGGTCCGACCCGATTTATGTGAACTCCTCAGGCTTTGATCCCAGCCTATTTCATGACGTGGGCGGGCGTAAATGGTTTTTGAACATGCGCTGGAACCACGGCCCCAAAGGCAGCGGTCAAAACCCAGCCAACGACCGTTTTGACGGGGTCGCATTGCAAGAATGGCACCCGCAGCAGGGTTTAATCGGGCCTGTCTATGATATTTTTGCAGGCAGCGAATTGGGCCTGACCGAAGCGCCGCATCTGTTCCAGCGCGGCGATTATTATTACCTGACGACTGCCGAAGGCGGCACAGGGTATGACCATGCCGTCACTATGGCGCGGTCAAAATCCATCACAGGGCCTTATGAGATGCACCCAGATAAGCATCTGATGACCGCCCGCTTTACCCCCGATCACCCGTTGCAACGCACAGGTCACGGTCAATATGTCGAAGGGCCAGACGGCGCGGCCTATCACACATTCTTGTGCGGCCGACCAATGCAGGGCCTGCGCGGCGCGTTCTGCACTACAGGGCGCGAGACAGGGCTGGCTCGCGTCGAATGGCGCGGGAATGATTGGCTATACCTGACGCCTTGCGCCCAAACGGGCAATGGTCTGGCCCCGCCGTTCATATTCAAAGCGGGCCCCGCGCGGGTGCCTGACGTGCCGATGCAGTATGATTTCACCACCGCCACGCAACTGCCGAACGATTTTCAATGGCTGCGCACCCCTTATCCCGAACGGATGTTCACGTTGGGGCAGCGGGGGCTGCGCCTGATTGGGCGCGAAAGCATCGGGTCGTGGTTTGAACAATCGCTGATCGCGCGCAGGCAAGAAGAACCATCCATTGACGCGGCTGCTACACTCAGTGCCGCGCCGCCCAATTTTCAGCGCGCGGCGGGTTTTGTGCATTACTACAACCGCCACAAATTTCACGCCGCTTGGGTGACGCGCGATGCAATGGGCGCGCTTGTGCTGCAACAAGTGTCCTGCGCGGGCGATGTGACTGAGGCGCTGAGTTTTGGCGCAAGTGTTGCGATTGAGGCTGGCCCCATCACCATCAGCGCCGAAGTGCGCGGAGCTGATTTGCAATTCTTTTGGCAGCAAACGGGCGCGCGGGCGGCTTTTGGCCCGTCCCTTGATGCCGCGCTGATCTCTGATGAGGGCGGCGCGGGCGAACATGCCAGCTTTACGGGCGCTTTCATTGGCATGTTTGCGATGGATTTAACGGGGCAGGGCTGGAGCGCGGATTTCACGCGCTTTGACTATTGCAACCATCCATAGCGCGCCCTTGCTTGCAAATCGCGGGCATAATGTGCAAGCAATTTAAAAGGTAGTGCGGGGGGGAAGATGGATCAAGATTGGTGGCGCGGCGGGGTAATTTACCAGATTTACCCGCGCTCTTTTCAAGACAGCAATGGCGATGGCATAGGCGATTTGCCTGGCATCACCCAACGCCTGTCGCATGTGGCCGATTTGGGCGTTGACGCAATTTGGCTATCCCCATTCTTCACCTCGCCCGACCGCGATATGGGGTATGATGTGTCTGATTATACAGGCATAAACCCTCTGTTCGGCACGATGGATGATTTTGACGCGCTGCTTGCGCGCGCACATGATTTGGGCCTAAAGGTGATCATCGATCAGGTGATCTCGCATTCCTCCGACCAACACCCGTGGTTCATAGAAAGCCGCGCCAATCGCGCTAATCCGAAGGCTGATTGGTATGTTTGGGCAGACCCAAAACCCGATGGCGGCCCGCCCAATAATTGGCTTTCTGTCTTTGGCGGCAGCGCTTGGATGTTTGATCCGCGCCGCCGCCAGTATTATCTGCATAATTTTTTAACCTCGCAGCCTGATTTGAATTTTCATTGCACGGATGCGGTGGATGCCCTGCTGGATACGATGCGCTTTTGGCTTGAACGCGGCGTGGATGGGTTCCGTTTAGACACAGTGAATTTCTATACCCATGATGCAAAGCTGCGCGACAATGGCCCAGCCCCGCTGGGGCCAAAGGGCTTTCCGATCAACCCGTACGAGGCGCAAGACCACGAATATTCCAAATCGCAGCCCGAAAACCTGGCCATTTTGGAACGTATCCGCGCGCTGGTCGATAAGTATGACACGCGCACTTTGGTCGGCGAAGTGGGCGATAGCGAGGCCCGGCAAATTGGCCTGATGGGCGCCTATACATCGGGGCAAAAGCGCCTGCATATGGCCTATTCCTTTGCCATGCTTGGGCCAGATTATACTGCGTCGCATTTTCGCAAATGTATCAGTGATTTTCAAACGGACGCGCCTGATGGCTGGCCCTGCTGGTCGTTTTCCAACCATGATGTCATGCGCCATGTCAGCCGCTGGACACCAGAAGGCGGCGATACAAACGCTGTCGCGCGCCAAGCGATCAACCTTTTGGTATCCCTGCCCGGAACGCTGGGTATTTATCAGGGCGAAGAGTTGGGCCAGACCGAAACCGATATCGAGTTTCACGAATTGCGGGATTTGGGATATATCGATTTTTGGCCTGAAAATAAAGGCCGCGATGGGTGCCGCTCGCCAATGGTTTGGGCGCATAACGCGCCCTTTGGTGGCTTTTCCACCGCCGAGCCGTGGCTGCCTGTGAAACCTGCGCAACTGCGCGCGGCGCTGGATATTCAAGGGCACGGATCGGTATTGAATGCCTATCGCGCCGCCCTTGCCCTGCGCCGCGATACGCCTGCCCTGCGCTTTGGCAGCGCGCAGTTCTTTGATCTTCCCGAACCTATTCTGGCCCTGCGCCGCGCGTTGAACGGCGCAAGCTTGAGCTGTGTTTTCAATCTATCGGCCAGCCCAGTGCAGTTGCGCCTGCGTGGTCAAGCGCTGCTTCTGGGGCCGCATTTGGCCAGTTTGAATGGAGGCAACCTAAGCCTGCCCGCCAATGGCTATGCTTTTCTAACTGAAGACGGTACTTTGGGGTTAGCCACATAATCGCCCGACGGTAGGGGCGTGGCGGGGAACAGCCCCCGCTGCTCGGCCAAAAATGCCTCGACCAGCATGCGGAATCGCGCGATATCGCCTTTACCCACGCGCCACAATTCGGCGCGCAAGGCAAAGCCGCGAAATTCGGGCAAAGCCAGTGAAATGCCGCTATGATCTTCTTGCCAGATATGGCCAATATCGCGCAGCTTTGCGATCAGGCGGCCATGTTCGCCTGACGTAATCACCCGCCGTTCATCATCACGGGCGCTGACCATAAAGGCGCGTAAATGCAGCACCAAGCTGGGTGGCGGTATTGTCAGCTGTGCTGCAATTGCCAGATCATCGTCCACCAAAGATGGCACGCTCAACTGTCCTGCATAATAGGATTTGCGCGTGCTTTCTAAAACGCGAAACACCCCTGTATCGGTCAAGCCGCCCAGTTCCACATGCACGGGACCAAATTCCATGATGCGATCGCGGATCGGGGCAATCGCCTCGACCTCGGGGCTGCTGTGATGGCCGCGGGCTAGGCGATCGGCCAATTCGCGGCGCAGTTCAAATGCATTATCCCCCGCCCGCATCCGCACCCAGCCTTGCAGGCGTAAAGTATCAACTGCGCGCCAAATGGCCGCGCGGCTAAAGGGCAGGGCGGCCGACAGTTCCACCAAAGTGATCGGCCCGCGCTCGGCGATCATTTCGGTAATGGCCAAAATGCGCTGAGTTGGCGCGTCAGGGTCTGATGTGGGCATTTAGAGATGGGCCTTTTGCCAAGTTGGGAAATTCTATTTCGCTGATCGAAATAGCGCAACTGGTATTTGTCTAAAAGTGACGATCATGCGGGGGCTTGAAGCCTTTGCGCGCGCTGGCTAATCTGCGGTATGGATATACAGTTTCCCACACCCGACGCACCCTTTCGCATTGGCACGCGCGGCTCGCCGCTGGCGTTGTGGCAGGCGCATGAAACACGCCGCAGCCTGATGGTTGCTTTTGATCTGCCCGAAGCGGCCTTTGATATTGTGGTAATCAAGGTGATGGGCGACGAAATCCTTGACCGCGCGCTGAAAGATATTGGCGGCAAAGGTCTGTTCACCCGCGAGATTGAAGAGGCGCTGCTTGCGGGCGATATCGATATTGCGGTGCATTCGATGAAAGATATGCCTACAGTTCAGCCAGATGGGTTGATATTGGACTGCTATCTGCCGCGCGAAGATGTGCGCGATGCCTTTGTCTCGCCAGGATTTGGCAGTTTGGACATGCTGCCACAGGGGGCAAAGGTGGGGTCAAGCAGCCTGCGGCGGCGCGCGCAATTGGCGCATAGACGGCCCGATCTGCAATTGGTTGAATTTCGCGGCAATGTGCAAACGCGCATGAAAAAGCTAGAGGGTGGCGTGGCCGATGCCACGTTCTTGGCGATGGCGGGGCTAAACAGATTGGGCATGGCGCATCATGCGCGCGGGCCAATTGATTTGGGCGAAATGCTGCCCGCCGTTGCGCAAGGGGCAATTGGCATTGAACGGAGGCTGTTTGACACCCGTGCAAAAACCATGCTCGATGCCATTCACCATTCCCCCACGGGCCTGCAACTGACCTCCGAGCGCGCGTTTTTGGCGCGGCTGGACGGGTCTTGCGAGACGCCCATTGCAGGGCTTGCGGTGCTGGATGGCGACGACCTTTGGCTGCGCGGCGAGATTTTGCGCCCAGATGGCAGCCGCGTTATTGCGGGACATATGCGCGGCAAGTCCGTCGATGGCGCGGCCATTGGCGTGGACTTGGCCGATGCACTGCTGGGCCGTGCAGGCGCTGGTTTTTTTGACTGACAAGGGGGCGCTCGCGCCCCCTCGCTGCGCTCACCCCCTGAGGATATTTAACGAGTTAGGAAGCGCGCCCCGCCTTACGCCACCGCATGCGAAATAGCGCAGCGTGACCAAAGGGAGTGGAGGGCGGTTGCCAGATGGTCGATATCGGCATCGGTATGATAGGGCGAGGGGGTGATGCGCAGGCGTTCGGTGCCCTTTGCCACGGTTGGATAGTT
>CAMAXX010000039.1 GCA_945862435.1 Pseudorhodobacter antarcticus | reverse complement strand
GATGCACGGACTTGTGCTGATCAACACCTATAACAAGGACACAGCATGAGCGGTGAACGGCTGATATACCTCCCCCTAGGCGGCGCTGGCGAAATTGGCATGAACGCCTATGTCTACGGCTATGGCCCAAAGGGGCGCGAGCGGCTGATTTTGGTCGATCTGGGGGTGGCCTTTCCAGATATGGACACATCTCCGGGCGTGGATTTGATCTTGCCCGACATCGCATGGCTAGAGGCCAATGTTTCGCGCCTAGAGGCGATTTTTATCACCCATGCGCACGAAGACCATATCGGCGCGTTGGCCCATCTGTGGGAGCGACTGCAAAAGCCCATCTATATGCGCAAATTCACCGCCACAATCGGGCGGATGAAGTTTGAAGAGGCGGGCCACCCGAAAGACGCAATCACCACGGTGGCCGCGCGCCCCGAAGTGGTGAAAGCTGGCCCGTTCGAGGTGCAATTTGTGCCTATCAGCCATTCCATCCCCGAATCTAGCGCGCTGATCATCGACACGCCTTTGGGGCGGATCGTGCATTCGGGCGATTTCAAACGCGACGCCAATCCTATCGTGGGCGAAGGATGGGATGATGCGATGCTGTCCGCCATCGCCGCCGAGCGCCCCGTAAAGGCGCTGATGTGCGATTCGACAAATGTATTTAGCACCCATGAAGGCCGCAGCGAATCCACGCTGAAAGAGCCGCTTTCGGAACTCATCAAAGGCGCAGGCGGCATGGTCGTGGCGACCACATTTGCCAGTAACGTAGCGCGGCTAAAAACCTTGGCCGAAGCGGCCAAGGCCGCTGATCGTTCGATATGCCTTCTGGGCCGCGCGATGAAGCGCATGGTGTCAGCGGCAGAAATTTCGGGCGTGCTAAAGGACTTTCCCCGCACGATTACCCCAGAAGAGGCGCTAGAAATTCCGCGCCGCAATCTGATGTTGATTGTTACGGGCAGCCAAGGCGAACGGCGCGCTGCCTCGGCGCAACTGGCGCGCGGCAAATATCTGGGGATCGAGATGAAAGAGGGGGACTTGTTCCTTTTCTCGTCCAAAACCATTCCTGGAAATGAGCGCGGCGTGCTGACCATTATGAACGGCCTGTCCGAAAAAGGCGTGGATATTCAGGATGATGCGGGCGGAAAATACCATGTATCTGGACATGCCAACCGCCCCGATCTGGAACATGCGCACCGCATTTTCCTGCCCGATATGCTGCTGCCCATGCACGGCGAACACCGCCATTTGCGCGAACATATGCGCATCGCCCATGCGTCGGGCATTGCGTCTGTTGTGGCGACCAATGGCATGATGGTGGATATTTCTGGCGACGAGCCGAAAGTGGTCGAATACATCGACGCGGGCCGCAGTTACTTAGATGGATCGGTAATCATTGGCGCAATGGATGGCATCGTGCGCGACCGTATCCGTATGGCGCTGAATGGACGTGTGATGGTGACAATACTGATGGACGAAGATGATCGCCCGCTGGGGGATGCATGGGTGGAACTGTCGGGCCTTCCACCGCGCGGCAAAACAGGCCGCGCTTGGGCTGAAGTGCTAGAAAGAGAGCTGACAGACTACCTAGAGGCGGCAGGTCGTAAACTGCTGGCCGATGATGACAAGTTGTCCGAAGTCATGACCAAAATCGCCCGCCAAGTGGCGATGGAGGAAATCGGCAAAAAGCCCGAAGTGACGGTTGTTGTCAGCCGTCTCGCGGCGGAATAGCAGTCGGACAAGTAGGGGGCTTTGCCCCCCGCTTCGCTTCCCCCCCCGCTTCGCTCCCCCCAAGATATTTGAGGAGTTAGGAAGGTCAGACCATCTGCCTGCTTCCTAACTGTGAAAATATCCTGAGGGGCGAGCGCAGCGATACTTGCGAAGTTCCTTCGCAAGCTTGGGGGCAAAGCCCCCTTTTTTAACTCGCCAAATCGCTGTGGTTTTCCGCGTTTGCTTCGGCCAATGCCTCGGGCGAAGGCGCTTGATCTTCGCCCTCGGTCGTGCGGGTTTCGATTTTGAAGCTCCGCGTTAGGAATTCGGGCATGTGATCGCCCATGCCAATGACCGAAGGGCCACGGTCATAGTCGCGGTAGCGACGCTCGCCGCCTCGATCATCACGGGGTGCTTCGCGTCGCGGCTCATTGCGCTCGTAGGTGCGTTCAGCGTTGCGGTCGTCGCGGCGTGGTTCAGTGCCCCGATCATCACGGCAATCATCACGGCGATCATCACGGCGGGGCGAACGTTCGCGTGCGGGTTCTGCCGCAGGTTCCACCGCAACTTGGGTCACTGCGGGGGCCTCAACAGCAGTTTGCGCTGTCTGCAACGCATCTTTATCGCGGCCGCGACCACCGCGGGTGCGGCGGGCGCGCTCGGTGCGTGGTGTCTCTGACTCTTCGGTTGCAGGGCGCGGGGTCAGGCTGGATTCGCCACCATTCAGCGCACCTTCGGGTAATTCGCCGCGCGGGATGGGTTGTTTGACCAACGCTTCAATATGGGTCAGATATTTGTCATCAAACGGCACCGCGATGGTAAACGCCTTACCGAGGCGCCCCGCGCGCCCTGTGCGGCCAATGCGGTGGACATAATCTTCGGGGTGGGACGGCACATCAAAGTTAAACACATGGCTGACGGCGGGAATATCCAACCCGCGTGCGGCCACATCAGATGCGATCAGCAAGCGGATTGATCCATCGCGGAAACCGTCTAGCGTTTTGGTGCGCAAGGATTGATCCAAATCGCCGTGGATGGGTGCTGCGTTAAACCCGTGTTGTTTCAGAGACTTGGCCAGCACATCCACGTCCATCTTGCGGTTGCAAAAGATGATGGCATTGGTGCAGGCATCGCCTTCGCTGCGAATCAGCGCACGCAGCACAGCGCGTTTTTCGGCGAAAGATTTGTCTTTGCGGCTTGGCGTAAACTGGATCAGCTTTTGTTCAATCGTAGCAGAGGCCGAGTTTTGCCGCTCTACTTCGATCTTCACGGCCGATGACAGGAAAGTGTTGGTAATCCGCTCAATTTCAGGGGCCATAGTCGCGGAATAGAAGAAGGTTTGCCGCGTGAACGGGGTCAGTGAGAAAATCTTTTCGATATCGGGGATAAAGCCCATGTCCAGCATACGGTCGGCCTCGTCCACCACCATAATCTGCACGCCTGTCAGCAAAAGTTTCCCGCGCGAATGGTGATCCAGCAGGCGGCCAGGTGTGGCAATCAGCACGTCAACGCCGCGATCAATCAGCTTGTCCTGCTCGCCGAACGCTACGCCGCCGATCAGTAGTGCCTTGGTCAGCTTGGTATATTTGGCGTAAACTTCAAAGTTTTCAGCAACTTGGGCGGCAAGTTCGCGCGTGGGGCACAGCACCAACGATCGCGGCATCCGCGCTTTGGCGCGGCCCTGGCCCAGCAGGGTAATCATTGGCAAGGTGAAAGAGGCGGTTTTGCCGGTGCCTGTTTGCGCAATGCCCAGCACATCGCGCCCTGCAAGGGCGTGCGGAATGGCCTGCGCCTGAATGGGGGTGGGGGTTTCATAGCCAGCGTCAGCCACGGCTTGTAATACGCGCGGATCTAGCGCGAGGTCAGAAAACTTGGTCATAGCATCCTTTGCAATGGGGATGGCCCCACGGGTAAAGGGCGCTTGTCCCGCGCCCGAGCGGATAGAGCGCAGGCGCAATTGGACGCTTGCCTCGGCTTAGGCGTTAGCGGAAATAGAGATAAAGGTCAAGGAAGGGGCAATTTGCCCGTTGGCCTTGGAAAAGGGATTGAAATGTTCGGATTTGAACGACTGTTGCGCAACTTGCACACATGGCTGGGCGTGATGATTTTGCCTTGGGTCATTATTGCCGGTGTGACGGGTTTATATATGAACCACTCCTCGCTGATCTTATCGGTTTTTCCTGTTGGCAATACTGAGGAACTGCTGCTGGGCGCGCCTGCATTGCCGCAAACCGAAGATAGCGCGGCAGAAATTGTCCAAGCGATGTATCCAAACACGCGATTTGATGACATGGGCAGCGGCAGGCAAAATGGGCGCACTGGATATGTCTTTGTCGCCGACGATTTTGAAGCTGTGGTAGATCAAGATACGGGTTATGTTTCTGTTAAATATAGATATTTTATGCAGCTTTACAACCGGACAGGGCACCGAGTGGCGAGCCGTCCCTATTGGAGCAAAATCTTGTCCCGCCTGCACCGCGACGGGTGGGTCGGCGGCGCGCTTGGCTCTTGGCCTGCCGATATTGTAGCGGCTGCCTTGGTGATCTTTGGCAGCACGGGCCTGTATCTGTTCATCGCCCCGCGCCTGCGCCGCGCAAAGAATCGGCGGGCGCGGCTGCGGGCGCAGATGCGGGGCTAAACCATCATCTCTTTTGTCGCCGTAAGTCGCAGCTCGGGATGATCGCGCTCGATCCGGTCAATGTCCCATTTCAGGCGTGTCAGATAAACCATATCGCCATCGTTATCGACAGCGATATGCCCCTTATTGACGTTCACGAATTTTTCGACATCTGCCTTGGCGCCTGACACCCAGCGGGCCGAGGTGAACTGCGATGGTTCAAACCGCACGGGCAGGGAATATTCCTGCTCAATGCGGCTGGCCAGCACTTCAAATTGCAGTGCCCCCACCACGCCCACGATAAAGCCCGACCCGATCATCGGTTTGAACACTTTGGCCGCGCCTTCTTCGGAAAATTGCATCAGGGCCTTTTCCAAATGCTTGGCCTTCATCGGATCGCCCGCGCGCACGACTTGCAGCAGTTCGGGCGCGAAACTTGGTATGCCCGTAAAGCGCAAAACCTCGCCTTCGGTCAGTGCATCGCCAATACGCAATTGGCCGTGGTTGGGAATACCAATGATGTCGCCTGCCCAAGCTTCTTGGGCAAGTTCGCGGTCAGCGGCCAAAAACATCACGGGGCTGGCAATGGCCATTTGTTTCTTTGACCGCACATGTAGCAGCTTCATGCCGCGCTCAAAATGGCCCGAGGCCAGGCGCACAAAGGCCACGCGGTCGCGGTGCTTGGCATCCATATTGGCCTGCACTTTGAACACAAATCCCGTCACGGGGGCCTCGGCCGGGGAAATACCGCGTTCAGCGGCCTTTTGCACCTGCGGCGGTGGGCCATATTCGGCCATGCCATCCATCAGATCACGCACGCCAAAGGAGTTTATCGCAGAGCCAAACCAGATCGGCGTCATCGACCCGTTCAAAAACGCCGCGCGGTCAAAAGCGGGCAGCAGGGCACGGGCCATTTCCAAATCTTCGCGCAGTTTGGCCAGCAGGTCAACGGGGACATGATCTGCCAGCTTTGGGTCATTAAGCCCGCTAATCTGAATGGATTGCGCCACGCGGTTGCGGTCGGCGCGATCCATAATTTCAAGGCGGTCGTGCAAGATGTCATAGGCACCGATAAACTCGCGCCCCGTGCCGATGGGCCAGCTTGCGGGGGTCACATCAATGGCAAGATTTTCTTGAATCTCGTCAATTATGTCAAACACATCGCGCGACTCGCGGTCCATTTTGTTGCAAAAGGTCAAAATCGGCAAATCGCGCAAACGGCAGACTTCGAACAGCTTTTGCGTCTGGCTTTCCACGCCTTTCGCGCCGTCAATCACCATGATCGCGGCGTCAACCGCCGTTAGCGTGCGATAGGTATCTTCGGAAAAATCGCTGTGGCCGGGGGTATCGACCAAGTTGAACCGATAGGTGCGAAAATCAAAACTCATCGCTGATGCAGAAACCGAGATCCCGCGATCTGCCTCGATCTTCATAAAGTCCGACCGCGTGCGCCGCGCTTCGCCCTTGGCGCGCACTTGGCCTGCCATTTGAATAGCGCCGCCAAACAGCAAAAACTTTTCGGTCAACGTGGTTTTGCCCGCATCAGGGTGCGAGATAATTGCAAAGGTGCGGCGCCGCAAAACTTCGGGGTGGGCGATTTCGGTTGGCAGACTTGTGTTTTCCATACCCGCGCAATACCGATTATTTGTGGCGCGGTAAAGCGGGGGATAAAATGGATTTGGGCATTGCGGGCAAGCGGGCGCTGGTATGCGCCGCAAGCAAAGGGCTGGGGCGCGGATGTGCCTTGGCATTGGCCGAGGCGGGGGTAGATCTGGTTATCACCGCGCGCGGGGCACAGGCGCTGGAAGCCACCGCAGCGCAGGCGCGCGCCTTTGGCGTGTCTGTCACCCCCGTTTTGGGCGACATAACCACCGCAAGCGGCCGCGCGGCGGCCCTTGCCCACGGCCCTTATGATATTTTGATCACCAACGCGGGCGGGCCGCCCGCAGGCGCGTGGAACGAGTATTCGCGCGACGATTTCATCCGCGCTTTGGACGCCAACATGCTGACCCCGATTGCGCTGATGCAGGCCAGCCTGCCGCATATGATCGGGCAAAAATGGGGCCGTGTGGTTAATATTACCTCGCAATCTGTCAAAGCCCCCATTGCGGTGCTGGGCCTTTCCAACAGCGCGCGCACGGGGCTGACGGGCTTTGTCGCGGGCACTGCGCGGGCAGTGGCAGGGCAGGGTGTGTGCATCAACAACCTGCTGCCGGGCAGCCATGATACCGATCGTATTGCGCAACTGAACGGGGCCGAGGCGGCAATGCGCGGCGTGCCCTTAGCGCAGGTCTATGCCGAAAACGCTGCCGAAATTCCCGCAGGGCGCATTGGCACGGCGGAAGAATTTGGCGCGATGGCAGCCTTTTTGTGCAGCAATAAAGCGGGGTTTATTGTGGGACAAAATATCCTTTTGGACGGCGGGGCGATCAACGCAACCTTTTAGCACAGCTTGCCGATCTACCCGCGCCCTGCTAGGAAAATGCAGAACCTTAGCGATTTTGTAGGGAAAATGTCCCAAGGCCAGCCCGATGTCACTGTAACTGCCCATCCGCGCCTGATGGTCGCAAACCTGTCGCGTCGTTTTGCGGGGGCAAAGGCGGCGGCGGTGCAAGATGTCTCACTCAGTATCGCGGCAGGGCGGGTAATGTGCCTTCTGGGCCCATCGGGCTGCGGAAAATCCACCACCTTGCGCATGATCGCAGGGGTCGAGGCCCCCGATACGGGCCAAATCGCGATGGATGGGCGCATTGTGGTGGGCAGCGGTATTAACCTGCCCCCCGAAGCGCGCGGCGCGGGTCTGATGTTTCAAGATTTCGCGCTGTTTCCGCATTTGACTGTGGCGGGCAATGTCGGCTTTGGTTTGGCGCGGGGTGATGCACGCAAAGTTGCCCGCGTCGGGGAGTTGTTGGAAAAAGTGGGTTTGCTGGGGTTTGAGCAGAAGTATCCGCACGAATTATCGGGCGGCGAGGCGCAGCGCGTGGCCCTTGCGCGCGCGCTGGCCCCGCGCCCGCGCGTGATGCTGATGGACGAGCCGTTTTCGGGGCTTGATAACCGTCTGCGCGACGGCATCCGCGATGCAACGTTACAGATTCTAAAGGACGAAGGGGCCGCTGTGCTGCTGGTCACGCACGAACCTGACGAGGCGATGCGCATGGGCGATGAAATTGCCCTGATGCGGGCGGGGCGGATTGTGCAGCGCGGCGCGCCATATAACGTATATAATGCGCCGATCGACCGCGCAGCGGCAGGTTTCTTTAGTGATATCAATGTTATACGGGGCATCTCACGCGGGGCACTTACCGATACGCCCTTTGGCGCGTTCCTCACGCCGGGCCACGGTGATGGGGCACCCGTGGATATTGTCATTCGCCCGCAGCATCTGAAAATTGATTTTGACCGCGCAGGCCGAGGGCCAATCCCCACTGTCCAAGATGGCACAGCCGCGCGCGGCACAGTGCTGCGCGCCCGCTTTTTGGGCCGCGAAAGTTTGGTCGAATTTGCGATGGACTATGATGGATCGCGGCTGACAGCCTCGGTTCCGGGGGTGTTTTTGCCAGCAAAAGGCACCGCGCTGTGGCTGATGATCCGCCGCGACCGCTGCCATGTTTTTCCATCGGTGGATTAACGTGGCCTTTTGCTTTGGCCCGCTAACGCGGCGAATGCAACGCGCGAAAATCGGCCAGTTCCCGCCCCGCTTCGCGCGCGAAAACCTCGCGCAGGGGGGTAACCAATTGGATGCGATCAAGGCGCAGAATGCGAAAGGCTTGGGCGGTTTCGCAATAGACTGTTAACGTCCAGATCGTTGATTTTAAATCCAAATACAGCGGGCGCATATCGCTGTGCGATAGAATATTCGACGGCTCGATATGGCTGATGCTGACATAGATGCGCACGCGGATGGCGCGGCGTAGGGCGGGCACAAAGGCGGGCGCGCGCGCTGCGCGGGGCGCTTTGGCGGCAAATAAATCTGCTTTATCGCCGCTTGCAGGGGTGATTGCGGCAATCTTGGTGGCCAAACTGCGCGCGCCTTTTGCCAGAGGCGCATCTGTGCCTGCTGCGATAACGCGCAGACCCGCGCGCAAAGCCTCCATTTCCGAAGCGGACAACATCATTTGCGGCAGCGCCAGCGGCATGCGCAGAATATAGCCAACCCCGCGCTCGCCCTCAATCGCCAGCCCCGTTTGGCGCAGCGTGTCCATATCGCGCCAGATTGTGCGTGCCGTCACCCCATGCGCGCGCGCCAAATCAGCGGCGCGGTGAAGCCGCCCATCGCGCAAGGTTTGGATCAAATCGAACAAGCGGTCAGTTCTTTTTGCGGCATCCAGCATGGCATCCATCAAATAGGTAACTGACATATATATGTCAGTTATGCTGCAATCAAGCGCGGGTTTGCCTTGCGCGGGCCCGCCATTCGGGCGCAAGTTACCCCCTGTCGCTGTATGGTGCAGCTAAGGAGAACGACGATGCAAATGGGGCCATTGCAGATTCTGCTGATTGCCATTGTTGTGCTGGTGCTGTTTGGGCGCGGCAAAATTGCGAACCTAATGGGCGAAGTGGGCAAGGGAATTACCGCGTTCAAAAAGGGCGTTTCGGACGGCTCTGCTGAAATTGAAAAAGAGGCCAGCGAAGTGGCAAAAGACGTGACCCCACAGGAAAAAGACCCTGCGGCAAAAGACAAAGTATAACAGCCGCTTATAGCCAAAGGATAGGCCATGTTTGGGGATATCGGCTGGGCCGAATTGATGATCATTGCCGTGGTTGCGCTGATCGTCATTGGGCCAAAAGACTTGCCAGAAATGTTTCGCCAACTTGGGCGGGTTACGTCGAAGATACGCGCTATGGCGCGTGATTTTTCGCGCGCGATGGAGCAGGCGGCCAAGGAATCTGGCGTGTCGGATGTGGCCAAGGATATGCGCGCCGCAACATCACCCACGGCGATGGGGCTGGATAAAGTGCGCGCGGCGGCGGACAAGTTTGAAAAATGGGATCCGCTGAAACCAGCGAAACCTGCGGTTAAGCCCCTTACACCGCCGCCCATGCCGCCTGCGAGCCCAGTTGCGGCCGCTGCTGGTGAACCTGTTTTGGCAGAGCCTATCACACAGCCTGCAGCCGTTGCAAAGACGGCTATTGCCGCCAAGAAAGCTGCGCCAAAACCTAAACTGGCCAGCCCGAAAACAGCCAGCCTTAAACCGGCCAGTCAAGAAGCAGCCCATGCCGAAACGCCGCCTTCGGTAAAAATCCCGCGCAAAAAGGCTGAACCGAAATGAGCCAATCCGACACAGTCGATGACAGCGCCGCCCCCCTGATCGAACACCTGAAAGAACTGCGCTATCGCATTTTGGTGTCTATCGCCGCCTTTGCGGGCACATTTTTGCTGGGCTATCTGATCTGGGACAAGATCTTCAACATCCTGTCGATCCCGATGTGCACCGCGCTAGAGGCGCGCGGCCAAGAATGCCAATTTATTCTGGTCAAACTGCAAGAAGGCTTCTTTGTGGCCATCAAAATCGCCATGTGGGGCGGGTTTGCCATGGCCTTTCCGATCATTGCGTTCCAGCTTTGGCGCTTTGTCGCCCCCGGCCTCTATCGCAATGAAAAGGCTGCGTTTTTGCCGTTTTTGCTGGCCTCGCCCATCATGTTTGGCGTTGGCGCGACCTTTGCCTATTTCGTCATCCTACCCTTTGCCTTTCAGTTTTTCCTTGGCTTTGAAGATACTTTTAAGGCCGCGATGGAAGGGTCAAGTCTGGCCACAGCCCCTGCGGGTGTGGTTTATCAGGGCAGTGTCGAGGCGTATTTGTCTTTGACCATGACCTTTGTGATGGCGTTTGGCCTATGCTTTCAATTGCCGGTGCTTCTGACGCTGTTGGGCAAGGCAGGGATCCTGACATCGGCGGGCCTTAAGGCCACGCGCAAATATGCCGTCGTGGCGATTTTGTTTGTGGCAGCTGTCGTCACCCCCCCCGATGTGATGAGCCAGCTTATCCTGTTTGCCGCAGTTTACCCTCTGTACGAAATTTCGATCTTTCTAATCGCTAGGTTTGAACGCCAGCGCGAGGCGGAAGAACGCGCGAATGGCACTTGGGTCGATGAGGATGTGGCCGCCGATGACTGAAGCCCTGCTGCTGCGGCTTGCGCAGGCGCTAGAGCGTATTGCGCCGCCACCCGCGCCCGCGCCTGATTTCACTGCGCCCGCCTTTTTGTGGCACGGGTCAGGCGAACGGGGGCGCGGCGAGGTTGGGCAAGACCATCTTGACCCTGTGGCCCATGTGGCAGGGGTTGATCTGCCGCTGCTGGTGGGTATCAACCGCGCGCGCGACACGCTGCTGGATAACACCCGCGCCTTTGCGCGCGGACTTCCTGCCAATAATGCCCTCTTGTGGGGCGCGCGGGGTATGGGGAAATCGTCCTTGGTCAAGGCGATACATGGCGCGCTGCGCGCCGAAGGGTTCGATCTAAAACTGGTCGAACTTGCGCGCGAAGACCTGCCATCCATCCCGCGCTTGCTGGCGGTTTTGCGCGCCGCGCCTTACCGATTTGTGCTGTTTTGCGATGATCTGTCCTTTGATGCGGGCGATCAGCATTATAAGTCCTTAAAGGCTGTGCTGGATGGCGGCATTGCAGGGCGGCCTGAAAATGTGGTGCTGTATGCGACATCGAATCGCCGCCATCTTATGCCGCGCGACATGATCGAAAACGAAGCGCAGGCCGCAATTCACAGCGCCGAAGCGATAGAAGAGAAAGTGTCGCTTTCTGATCGGTTCGGTCTGTGGCTGGGCTTTCATCCCTGCGATCAGGATGAATATTTGGCCATGATTGCAGGATACTTGCGCGCTTATGGCATGGAAATCCCGCAAGAAGCTTGGCGCGGCGCGGCGCTTGAATGGCAGGTCACGCGCGGCGCGCGGTCGGGCCGCGTGGCGTGGCAGTTTTTCTGCGACCTTGCGGCGCAGCACGGCCAGACACTTGCGCACTAACGGGCGACCGCCTATGTTCACCTGATTATATACAGGGTCTTGATCCGCGCATGTTTTTTGAAATTGGCTTGATTCTGGCACTGATCGTGCTGAACGGCGTTTTGGCTATGTCGGAACTGGCGATTGTTTCAGCGCGCGCGGGGCGGCTGAAGCCCTTGGCAGCACGTTCGCGCGGGGCCGCGATGGCGCTGATATTGGCGCAGCGCCCGGGGCGGTTTTTATCGACTGTGCAAATTGGCATAACAATGGTTGGCGTTTTGTCCGGCGCGCTGTCGGGGGCCACACTGGGCTTGCGGCTGCAAGTATGGCTTGTCGCGCAAGGCGTGGACAGTGACTGGGCCGCCACTTTGGGCGTGGGCGGTGTCGTGCTTGCGATCACTTATGTCAGCCTTATCATTGGCGAATTGGTGCCAAAGCAATTGGCCCTGCGCAACCCCGAAGCCGTTGCGATTCGCATGGCCCCTGCGATGATGGTGCTGTCTTTTGTGACCACACCGCTGGTCGTGCTTTTGGATATTTCGGGCCGCGCGGTGCTGTGGCTGCTGGGTGTGCGCGGCACGGCTGATAACCGCGTGACCGAAGAAGAAGTGCATGTTCTGCTGACCGAGGCCAGCGAAGGCGGCGTCATTGAAGAGGAAGAACATGCGATGATGGCGGGGGTGATGCGCCTTGGCGACCGCACTGCACGCGTGCTGATGACCCCGCGCCAAGATGTTGAAATGCTAGAGGCAGGCGCAAAAGGGGCCGAGGCTGTCGCCGCCGTGCGCCGCATTGCCCGCCCGCGTATGCCCGTAATGGACGCCAGCGGCGATGTTTTAGGCATCGTGCGCCTGTCGGACGCGTTCAATATCGTATCGCGCCGCGAAACGCTTGATATTGATGCGCTATGCCGCGAGGTACCCGTTGTTTCAGATCTTGCCGATGCGCTGGACGTGCTGGAAATTCTGCACAAATCTGCCGATCATATGGCGTTGGTTTATGATGAATACGGCCATTTCGAAGGCATCATCACCACTGCTGATGTGCTAGAGGCGATCACGGGTGCGGAAGCGGCGCAAAGCGCGGGCGAGCCTGCAATTGTCACCCGCACTGACGGCAGCCTTTTGGTCGCGGGCTGGATGCCAGCGGACGAGTTGTGCGACCGCCTAAGCATTCCGCGCGCGGCGGCGGGCGAATATGACACTGCCGCAGGGCTGGTCTTGCATCAATTTGGCCGCCTTCCTGAATTGGGCGAGACGATTACCCTGCACGGCTATATCTTTGAAATAATCGATCTGGACGGGCGGCGTATTGATAAGCTGCTGATCCGAAGCGAAGAATAACTGCAACATTTACATGCTTGTACAAATGTACGGGGCGTGTAAGTGCTGCCAACCTACTGCAAATAGCCCATAGGATCGGCCGATTCCACGCCCTTGCGCACTTCGAAATGCAAGAATGATGGATCACCCGCGCCAACATTGGCAATCGCCTGCCCGCGTTTGACAGCGTCGCCCTTGGCTACAGTCAGCCCGTCAACCCCGCCATAAACCGTCAGCATCCCGCCAGCATGGCGGATCAGCACAATCGGCGTGCCGGCGGTGCTTTTTGTGATGGCGGCAATCGTGCCATCGCCAGCCGCCTTTACGGGCGTGCCCGCAGGGGCGGCAATGTCGATGCCGTCATTCTTGCCTTTGGCATAGCCGCGAATGATTTTGCCCGAAACGGGCATAGCAAAAGCGGCCGCCGACGCCGCGCTGACATTGCCAGACAAGTCTGCGGCGGGGGCGTCGGCCTTGGCCTTAGCCTCGGCTGCGGGAATGGTCGGCTCGTCTGGCAGCGGCGCGCTTGCCGATGGCGGCACAGGGGTAAGCGAGCCCGACCCAGGCTGCGCAACATCAGCGGCGGGCGGCGCTGCCCCTGCAACGGGTATCATCAGAAACTGCCCTTCGCGCACCGAAAGATCGGGGCCAAGCCCATTCCACTGCGCCAAGGATTTGGTCGAAACGTTATACTGCCGCGCAATGCCAAAGGCAGTTTCGCCGCGCTGCACTTTGTGGCGGGCGGGCTCTGCCGCAGATGGGGCCAGCGCTGCAGCAGGGGCAAGCGTTGTGCTTTGCGCGCCCGCAGGGGCCAAGGTGGTTGTTTGAACACGGTCAAGGGCGGAACTTGCAATCGCCGATACATCAAGCCCGCCCGCAGTGGGGGCGGCGGCAACTGTTGTTGGCAATACCAGCACCTCGCCCATGCGCGGGCGGTCGGTGACTTTCAGCGCGTTAAACCGCGCAAGCTCTTCGCCATTCAATCCCAACCTTGCCGCAATATCGCCCACAGATTCCCCGCCCGACGCCTGCACCGCCTGATAACCTGAATAGGTCATCAGCCCATTGGTATCGCCGCGCGGCGGCGCGCTGGCCGCCCCCAGCGCTGCATCGCGGGTGTTTATCCCGCCACTGCGCATGTCCCAATCCAGCCCATTGCCGCAGGCTGTGAGCAGCAATATGGCCAGCAGCCCAAGCGCGGGCCTTTTGCGGAATGTAGGTGCGATGTGCATCAGGTCGGTCATGTCGGCCTCATATCGTGATTTTTGTTCTGTATCTGACAGCACTCTATTCTGATCCAAGCCCTTCGACCAGCGGCACAAAGCGCACTTGGCGCAACTCTTCGTAATCAAAGCCCTGCGCGCTGCGTGTTACCTTAATCAGGCCCTGCACGGCATCCGATTGCCCCACAGGCACAATCATAATGCCGCCTTCCTTTAACTGCGCAAGCAGCGGGGTTGGCGGGTCTTCGGCGGCGGCTGTCACAATGATGCGGTCAAAGGGCGCGGCACTTGGCAAGCCATAGCATCCATCGGCAGTCATCGCGGTGATATTGCCAAGGCCTAAGTGGTCAAACAGGCCCTGCGCCTCGGCGACTAGGCGGCGGTGGCGATCCACTGTATATACCCTGCGCGCCAAATGCGACAGCACAGCCGCCTGATAGCCAGACCCTGTGCCAACCTCCAGCACCACATCGCGTGGGGTTATCTCGGCGGCTTGCGTCATCAGCCCAACCACCGATGGCTGGCTTATGGTCTGCCCGCAGGCAATGGGCAATGGCACATCCTCATAGGCGCGGGCGGTGAACAGGCCTCGCACGAACAGCCCGCGATCGACCCTTTCCATCGCGGCCAGCACGCGCGGATCATTCACCCCGCGCGAGCGTAGCGCCAAAAAGAACTGCATCTTGGCGGTGGTGATATCATCAGGTTCGGCGATAAAATCTGCCCCCATGTGCAGCCCGTCTTCGGCCCAAACCTGCGCCATATCCAGTTCCTGTGGTATGGGGGGGATACGCGCCATCCCTTAGCCCAATGCACGCGTTAGGGCGGTCAAATCGGCATGGGCGGTTAGATCCGCACGCAACGGCGTGATCGATATATAGCCATCCAAATTTGCCGACACGTCCGTGCCAGGCAGGGTTGGTGTCTGCTGCCCGCCCCCCTTGATCCACAGAAATTTCCGCCCTGAAGGCGAGATTTGCGCCTGCACACCAAAGGCCACATCCCGCCGAAATCCCATCGCGCAAACCTTGCTACCCTTGACATCCCCAGCGACCACGGGCGGGAAATTAACATTATAAAACAATCGGTAATCGGCATCATCCCAGATCGCATGATCCAGCATTTTACGAATTATGCTTGTCCCGTGAACACTTGCGGCATCAAATGGATCGGTCTGTTTATCGGTTCTTGGGCCCATATACTGTGACAGCGCAATGGCGGGAATACCGTGCAGCGCCGCCTCCATCGCGCCGCCCACTGTGCCCGAATACAGCACATTTTCCCCCGAATTATTGCCCCTGTTCACGCCCGACAGCACGAGATCGGGCTTTTGCCCGCCCATTACTTCATAGACGCCCACCAAAATACAATCGGCAGGGCTGCCTTCTACGGCAAAGCGGCGCGGCCCTAGTTTCGATATCATCATCGGGTGGGTATAGCTGATGCAATGCCCCACGCCCGATTGTTCAAAGGCGGGGGCCACAGTAAAGACCTCGCCTTTTGGGCCGGCAATTTCCTCCGCGATGCGGGTTAGCACTTCTAGCCCTTCGGCCATGATACCGTCATCATTTGTGATCAAAATCCGCATGAAATCGCCCTGTGCTGCCCTGATACCTTCTATGCCAGACGCGCCTGCGGGGCAAGCGAGCAGTGGTGGTTTTGCCTATGATCTATGCTATATGATGGGTTAACTTCAAAGTGGAGAGTGTTTGATGATAAACCAAGCGCGGATAACGGTTTTGTCACGGCGTGGGGCTTTGCTGGGCATGGGCGCGTTTCTGGCGGCATGTGCTGGCGGCGGTGCAGGTGGCGGCATTGCAGGCGGAGGGGGGGCTGCGCGCGCGCCCAGCAGCTTTCGCTGGCACGCCGCCGCGAACCCTGCGTTTGATGCATGGGTGCAAGGGTTTACTGCCCGCGCAACGGCGCGCGGTATCCCTGCAAATGTGGTCAGCCGCGCCATGCAAACCGCTCGCTTTATCCCAGAAGTGGTGGAAAAAGACCGCAACCAGATTGAAGTTAAGCGATCCCTTGAAGATTACCTTGCCATTGCAGCATCAGACGAACGCATCGCCCAAGGGCGCGGCGCGCTGGCGCGGATGGGCGGCACACTGAACGCAATTGAGGCGCGTTATGGTGTTCCTGCCGAAGTGGTGACTGCCGTTTGGGGGCTGGAAAGTTTTTACGGCACCCGCATGGGCGATGTGCCTGTGTTTTCGGCGCTGTCAACGCTGGCCTATGACGGGCGGCGCGGGGCGTTTTTTGAAAGCCAATTGATCGCGGCACTGAAAATCGTATCGGCAGGGGATGTGGTGCCTGAAAACATGCTAGGGTCTTGGGCGGGGGCGATGGGCCATACGCAGTTTATTCCGACCAGCTATTTGGCCTATGCCGTTGATTTTACGGGCGATGGGCGGCGCGATATTTGGGGGGGCGACCCGACAGATGCGCTGGCCTCCACCGCCGCATATCTGGCCAAATCGGGCTGGCAGCGCGGCCAGCCTTGGGGCGAAGAGGTAGCCGCGCCCTCAGGTCTGGCGAGTGCGCGCAAATCGGCCGCAGAATGGGCCGCATTAGGGGTTGCGGGCGCGAATGGCGGCAGGCTGCGTGGGTCTGGTGCGGCCACACTTTTGCAAACGGGCGGGCCTGCCTTTTTGTTATATGGCAATTACAACGTCATCTTGCGGTATAATAACGCGCAATCCTATGCCATTGGCGTGGGACATCTGTCCGACCGCATTGCAGGCGCAGGCCCGCTGCGCGCGGGCTTTGGCCCCGACAGCGCGGGCATGACCATTGACCATCGCCGCGCGCTGCAACAGCGGCTGGCGGGTTTGGGCTATGATATCGGCACCCCAGATGGGGTGATTGGCCCAAAAACCAACGCCGCGATTTCAGCCTATCAGACCAGCCGCGGTCTGCCCGCCACAGGCCAGCCCAGCCTTGCGCTGCTGCTCGCCCTGGGCGGCTAACACAAATCAGCGCAGCACGCCTGTCGCCTTGCTATTATTTCCCTTTGACAGGAGCGTAAGATGCAAGGTTTTTTCGGCCCCTTGGGCGATATGGCGGGAACGAACACCGATTTTCGCCGCGTGGTCTACACAGGGCCGCATCTGCAAGTGGTGCTGATGTCGCTAAAGCCAGACGAGGCAATTGGATCAGAAATTCACGAGGGCCGCGATCAGTTCTTTCGCATCGAAAAGGGCATGGGGCGGCTTCGTCTGGGCTCTGCGCGCATTTCTGTAAATGCGGGGGATGGGTTTGGTGTGCCTGCGGGGATGCGGCACAATCAGACCAATTCCGGAAAAAAGTGGCTGCGAAAGTGGCTGCGCCTGCATACTATTTACAGCCCGCCTCACTTACAGCCCGCCTCACCACGCCGATGGGCTGATCGCTGAGACCGAGGCCAAGGCGATGAGCTATCTGAAAAATGGCACGGATGTTGAGACGAACGAGACAGGCTAGATCGCCTCGTCGCGGCTATATGTGCGCTTGTCGGATATGTTGTTTGCCACCAATGACACCGATGTGCTGAAAACAGACCCGGCACTGCGTGTGAACAACGATTTGGGCCTGAACGTTAAAATGTCCGAGCAATTTGCAACGCGTATCAGCTATCTGTCCGAGTTTAACGACCCGCGCGGTCGAGACCGAGAACAAACTGGGCGTATCATTGGTTTATTCCTTCTGATCAATGCTTCCCAGACGGCGAGCGGGGCGGGGGAAATCCGCCCCGCTTGTATATTTGGGCCGCTTGCGCGGGTTTTGCCGCAATAGACGCGGGGCGCAATTTGCGCTAAGTGGCCGCAATGATCCCAGATTTGTCCCAGCACACCCCCTTTGATGCGCGCCTGTCCGTCGCCCCGATGATGGATTGGACAGATCGGCACTGCCGAATGTTTCACCGCCAATTTTCGCGGCGTGCGTGGCTTTATACAGAAATGGTCACAGCCGCAGCCATTATCCACGGGCCAAAGGATAGGCTTTTGGCCTATTCGGTTGGCGAGCATCCCGTCGCCCTGCAACTGGGCGGCTCTGACCCTGCCGAACTGGCCCGCGCCGTCGCCATTGCCGCGCCTTATGGCTATGACGAGGTGAACCTCAACGTGGGCTGCCCGTCAGATCGGGTGCAGTCGGGCTGTTTCGGCGCTGTGCTGATGCTGCAACCTGCCTTGGTTGCCGCCTGTGTGGCCGCGATGCAAGAGGCCAGCGCGGTGCCTGTCACTGTCAAGTGCCGCATCGGGGTTGATGATCAAAACCCGAGCGATGCTTTGCCCGAATTTTTGCAGGCAATGCAGGTGGCAGGGGTGGGCCATGTGATCATCCATGCCCGAAAGGCGTGGTTGCAGGGCCTCTCCCCAAAGGAAAACCGCGAGATCCCGCCCTTGGATTATGATTTGGTGTTGGCGATGAAACGTGAATTTCCAAGCCTAAAGGTCAGCATCAACGGCGGCATCACCGGTTTGTCGCAAGCGAAAGCGTTTCTAGATCAAGGGCTTGATGGCGTGATGGTGGGCCGCGCTGCCTATCACGACCCAGCGTCGGTGCTGCAAGGCGCGGATCGTATATGGGGGCTAGACTTTGCCCCCAGTCCCCTTGACGCTGTCGCAGAAATGCGCCCGTATATTGCTGCACATTTGGCCAGCGGCGGGCGTTTGCATCAAATCACGCGGCATATGTTAGGGGCCTTTACAGGCCAGCCGGGCGCGCGCGGGTGGCGGCGTGTTCTGTCAACCCAAGGCATGCGCCTTGGCGCAGGGCTGGATGTGCTGGACGCGGCATTGGCCGAAGTCACGCGCGCGCAGGACGCAGCCTAGCCCGTTTTCCTAGGCCCGTTTCGCCGCCCAAGCCAGATCGAAGGTAACAGTGGCGGCAGCGGCAATCAGCCCCGCCAGCGGTGCGGGTTGATCCGAAAGTATTCCACCCGCAAGCGTCGTAATCGCCCTGCAAAGGAGCATTTGGAAACTTCCACCATTAGAGCTGGGCACGCCAGCATGCTTGCCCTGATTTTCCAGCGTCATCCCTAAGGAAGTTGGAATAATCTGCCCCAACCCAGCATTGCCCAGCGCAAGCAGCCCGATAAGCACCGCCAAAGGCGCAGCATTGCTTAAGGTTAGGGCAAACAGCGTCGCCGTGACAGGCGCAAATAGCGCTCCCGCCCCGCGCGCGATATCGCGCACAATCGCGTGTGGTATCACAATCTGTGCTGCGGCTCCCAGCCTCAGCCGCAGCCTCAGCCTCAGCCTCAGCCTCAGCCTCAGCCTCAGCCTCAGCCTCAGCCTCAGCCTCAGCCTCAGCCTCAGCCTCAGCCTCAGCCTCAGCCTCAGCCTCAACCTCCGCCTCAGCCTCATGTGCGCGGCGATCAGCATCG
>CAMAXX010000038.1 GCA_945862435.1 Pseudorhodobacter antarcticus | reverse complement strand
TTGATTTGGCGCGGTTTGGGGCGTCTGGGACTAGGTCTTAAGGGGGCTTTGAGGATGGTTTTGACGCCATTTTGGCATTGTTTTGGTGCTGTTTTGGTCTTCTTTTGCATTACTATAACATAATGTTTTTGTTATATTAGTTATGTTTTATGCTAAGTTCACTTGCTATTTTGTGTCTAGATTTTCACGTTTATGCCTGCTATGTCCACGTCAGTCACTAGGGGTCCACTCATGTCCACGAAGAACATCTCACGCGTTTCACTTTCGACCTTGCAGGAAGTGATCGACGCGCTCGCACTGCGTGAGCACCTGATCGGTACAGAACCGTGACAGGTCCAAACCATAGCTGAAGCGGTAAGGTGCCCGCAGCGGGATATTAACGGGGGTGGCGCGTATAGATCGGATTTTCATTTGGATCTCCGCAGGTTTGCCCAACGTTACCTTGAAAGCAGAACAAATCAAATTGACAGATCTGACGGCCAGCTATTACCTGAGGTAAAAGGAGTATCCCTTGCGCCAAGCACCTTCAATGACAGGACTTCGTGTACTGGAGGCGGTGCTGCGTAACGGATCGCTGTCTGCGGCAGGTCGGGAACTGTGTGTTACGCCAGCGGCGATCAGTCACCGTCTGCGCAGCCTTGAGGCACAGGGCAAGGCTGCCCTCGTTCGCCGCGATGGTGGGCGCTTTGTGGCTACCGATGCCGGTCAGCGTGTGCTTGACCAGCTTGGTGACGCCTTCCAGCGTATACGTGCCGCCGACGCGATCTTGTCCGAGGCCCGCACAAAAACATTGCATATCTCGGCCTCTTATTCGTTCGCAGTGTTGTGGTTAGCCCCACGTCTGTCACAGTTTCGGGATCAGTATCCGGCGATCGAGTTACATCTGGAACCGTCCCATAGCCCCTTGCAAGATTCCGATGCAAATATTGTGATCCTGCACGCGACACATCCGCCGGACAAATCGGGCTGGACCCAGCTTTGCGCCGAAACCTGCGCTGCCGTAGCGCGGCCAAACCACCCGTTGTTTAACCTGCCCAAAGCTGGGCCAGCAGATGTGCTCGGCGCCAAACTGGTCCATATCACGCATGGCAAAGGCCCAGAGCTGGGCGAATTCACTTGGCAAACATGGGCAGACAAACTTGGTCTATCAGTTCCGGTGCCCTCGACCGTGTTGACGGTTTCGGCGGAACACTTAGCGGTCGATCTGGTATTGGCCGAAGACATTCTGACGCTGGTTAACCTGCAATGTGCGGCGCGTCTGATTGGTGAGGGGCGCTTGCAGGTGGTGCCGGGAAGTAGCGTTGAAACGGGGCGCAGTTACTGGGCGCAGGTCGCAACGTCTGGAGACGGACACAATAGTGCAGCGCACGAATTTCTTGTCTGGTTGCAGGCAGCCTTTAGGTCTTAAGGCTTACCTTCGGGGGGGATTACCCATGGCGCTGAGACGCTTGTGAGAGGCGTTCCTGTGACGCGGGAGCATTACAATATGATCGTGTTCGCAGTTCATTCGTTTCTGCGACCGACAGAGACGGAACTGTTCGGCATTCGCTACTGTGACATTGAGTTGATGAACGATGCGCCAAGACACTTGCTGATGACACTGACGGGCAAGACGGGTTATCGCAAATCAGCGTCACTTGAGGCTGCGGTTGATATCTTCGAAAAGCAAAAAGCGGGTCGTTTGGATGCGAAGCCGACAGACTATTTGTTCATGCCAGAGTATCCGAACAGATCAACCGCGACGAACACTTACAGGCGCATCTTCAACTATTTCTTGGAAAAGGCTGAGTTGAAGAAATATAAAGATGGAAATGATCGATCACCTTATTCGCTGCGTCACTATGCGCTGCAAACGCGTCTGGTGAAGTCGGATGGCAAAGTGAACATCTATTGGCTAGCAGAAAACGCTGGCACAAGCGTCTATCAGTTGGAGCGCTTCTATTTGAAGAACTTGGCACACAAATGGTCCGAAATTCCGCGACCACCTCTGACTGCCGCTATTAGATATCGGAACACACCTAGCCGATTAGACAGGCTCAGATGTTGCTGTGTTGACCAGATGGCAGGCCACTTGATGCGTCGTGCCTAACAAGGCGGGAACTTCACTGGCGCAGCGGTTTTGGGCTATGGAGCAGCGGGTGCGGAATACGCAGCCCGACGGGGGGGACATGGGGGATGGCAAGTCACCCTCCAGCGGGATCATCTGTTTGGCACGTTCTTTGGCCGGATCGGGGATGGGCACAGCCGAAAGCAGCGCCTTTGTGTAGGGGTGGGCGGCATGGGCGAACAGCGCCTTAGAGGCGGCCAATTCCATCGTGCGACCTAGGTACAGCACCATGACCCGGTTTGAGATGTGTTTGACCACCGACAAGTCATGCGCAATGAAGATCATCGCCAGCCCAAGATCCCGCTGTAATTCTGCGAGAAGATTGATCACCTGCGCTTGGATCGAAACATCCAGCGCCGAGACAGGCTCGTCACAGATCAAAAGCTTTGGCCCTACGATCAGCGCCCGCGCGATGCCAATCCGTTGGCATTGACCGCCTGAAAACTCGTGCGGGTAGCGGTTGATCTGGTTGGGCAGCAATCCCACGCGTTCCATCATCTCTTGAACACGCTGTTTGATCTGGGTCTGCGACAAGTCAGGGTGATGTGTGCGCAGGGGCTCGGCGACGATCGCACCGACGGACATGCGGGGATTAAGGCTGACAAGCGGGTCTTGAAACACCATTTGCACCTGAGAGCGGTAGGCCAGCATCTGGCGTGGGGTGAGCGTCAAAAGATCAGTTTGGCCTTGCCATAAAACCTTGCCCGACGCAGGCACGATCTGGATAAGGGCCCGCGCTAGCGTGGATTTTCCGCAGCCAGACTCGCCCACGATCCCAAGGGTTTCACCTGCGTTCAAGGTCAAATTCACTCCGTTCAGCGCCTTGAGTTCGCGGTGCTTGGTCCACGGCATATCGCCGTCATTGCGGATTTTGAACGAGACACGAAGATCGCGAACATCCAAGAGCGGGGCGGTCATGCCAGATCCTTTAAGCTGCGGTTGCAGGCCCGCAGACGGCCCGGCGCAAAGGCGGTCAGCGGGGCGATGTGATCGTCACAGTCCTCAGCGGCATAGGCGCAGCGCGGCGCAAAGGGGCAACCCTTGGGCGCGCGCAGCATATTGGGCGGGGTGCCAGGGATTGTCACCAGCGTCTCGCCCTGCGTATCCACCCGCGGGATCGCATTGATTAAGCCGCGCGTATAAGGGTGGGACGGGCTTTCAAACAGCGGGTCAACGGGCGCCGTTTCCATCACTTGCCCGCCGTAAAGCACCATAACATCGCGGCAAAACCCCGCGATGACGCCAAGGTCATGGGTAATCAGAATGGTTGCCATGCCGAATTCGGCCTGCAGCTCGCGCAGCAAAGACATGATTTGGGCCTGCACGGTGACATCCAGTGCCGTCGTGGGTTCATCCGCGATCAGCACATCAGGGCGGCACAACAGCGCCATGGCGATCATCACCCGCTGGCGCATACCGCCTGAAAACTCATGGGGATAGAGGCGAACGCGCCCTTTTGCATCGGGAATTTTCACCGCGTCCAACATCTGCACGCAGGCCTTTAGGGCATCGGCCTTTGACATTCCCTGATGGTGGGTCAGAATCTCGGCCATTTGATCACAGACGCGCATATAGGGGTTCAGGCTGGTCATCGGGTCTTGAAAGACCATCGAAATATGCACCGCCCGACGTGCGTTGATCACCGAAGGGGCTGCATTCAAAATCTCGTGGCCCTTGAAGCGAACAGAACCGCGAGCGCGCCCGTTCTTGGCCAAAAGCCCCATAATGGCAAAAGACAGTTGCGATTTGCCCGACCCGCTTTCGCCCACAATGCCAAGGGTTTCCCCCCGCTCTAGCGAAAAGGAAACACCGTTGACGGCGGTGACCGTGCCGTCATTGGTGGCGAAGGTCACGCCCAGATCTTTCACGTCCAAAAGGGCCATATCAGCGATCCTTCGGGTCAAGTGCGTCGCGCAAGCCGTCGCCTACGAAGTAAAAGGCGTAAAGCGTGACGGTGAAGAATGCCAAGGGAAAATAAAGCTGCCACAAAGAGCCTTGAACGATGGATTTCGATCCTTCGGCAATCAGCGCGCCAAGCGAGGTCAGCGGTTCCTGCACGCCCAAGCCAAGGAACGAGATGAAGCTTTCGGCCATAATCATGTCGGGGATCAGCAAGGTGGTATAAACCACGACCACGCCCAGAAGGTTGGGCAAAATATGCCGCAGAATGATTTTCCACGAAGACACGCCTGAAGCCCTAGCGGCCTCGATGTATTCCTTGTGTTTGAGGCTAAGGGTTTGACCGCGCACGATGCGCGCCATGCCAAGCCAGGATAACAGGCCGATGCCGACGAAGATCATGAACATCGACCGCCCGAACATGACCAGCAATAAGATCAGAACAAACATATAGGGAATGGCCGATAGGATATCGACGATGCGCATCATGATGGCATCCGTCCGCCCCCCAACATAGCCCGAGACTGCGCCATAGACCGTGCCCACCAGCACCGCGATGAAAGTGCCCACAAAGCCTACCATCAACGAAACGCGGGTGCCCTGCGCCGATCTGGCAAATAGATCGCGCCCCAAATCATCTGTGCCAAAATAATGCCCGCTCTCAAGCGAGGGCATGCCTTTGGTATCGGCAGACCCGATGACGTTGAAGTCGATCTCTTCGTTGGTCCATGGTGCGACCGCTTCCCCTGTGAGCGAAAAGAGGGTGATAAACATCAGCACCAAAAGGCTGGCCACCGCGGCCTTGTTCAGCAAGAACCTTTTGCGTGCATCGGCCCAAAGTGAGCGGCCCTTGACCTCGGCCATGTCGGTGATCCGTGATAAATCGCCTGCGCGCAGTTTTGCGGTGACCATGGGTTAATACCGAATTTTTGGATCAATGAAGGCGTAAAGCACATCCACGATCAGGTTGAATACTATGGTCAGGGCACCCACCAAAAGCGTGACCCCCAGCATGACCGAATAATCACGGTTCAGCGCGCTATCGACAAAGCTTTTTCCGATACCACCGGTTGAGAAATACATATCGATCACCACCGATCCCGTGATCATGCCGACAAAGACTGGACCAAGATAGGACAGGATCGGCAACAGGGCGGGTTTCATCACATGGCGGGTGATTACTTTCCATTCGGGCAGTCCCTTAGCGCGCGCGGTGCGTACAAAGTTAGAATTCAAGGTTTCCAGCATCGAAGACCGCATCAGTCGCGCGATTGAGGCGATATAGCCGGTGGAGAGGGCGATGACGGGCAGGACAAGATAGCGCCATTCGCCGTCCTCCCACCCGCCGCCCGGCAGCCAGCCAAGTTTAAGCGTGAAGACCAGCACAAGGATTGGCGCGATCACATAGCCCGGAAGCACCGCGCCGATGATCGCAACGCTTAGGACGAGATAATCTGTCGGGGTGTTTTGCCGAATGGCCGCAATGACGCCCGCACCAATGCCAAGGATGGTGGCGATCACAAAACTCCAAAACCCGTAGACGAGCGTGACCGGAAAGCCCTGCGCGATGATATCATTGACCGTACGGTCTTTGTATTTAAACGACGGGCCGAAATCGAAATGCAGGACCAGATCGCGAATGTAGGTCCAGATTTGCAAGTAAAGCGGTTGGTCGAGGCCGTATTTGGCCTGAAGATTGGCCACAACCTCGGCCGAAAGCTTACGCTCGGAATTGAAAGGGCCGCCGGGGGCGGCGTGCATAAGCACCGCCGAAATGACAATTAGAAAAAGTAAGGTGGGAACAGCGACAAGCAGGCGCCGCGCAATAAAGCTGAACATCCGATATCCCTATAGGCTGTCAGAGAGGGCTTTCGCCCTCTCTGATCTGGTGATTTACAGCTTGGCTTATTCAGCGACGCGGTAGAGTTCTTTGAGATACCAAGTGCCAAAAACGTTCATTTTCGGGTAGCCGCGCACATCAGTCTTGAGCATCCGCGATGAGGTGTAGTGATAAATCGGGATGATTGGCATATCTGCGGCCAAGATTTCTTCAGCTTTGGTGTAGTTCGGCTGCGGATCATCCATGGTCTTGCTGTCGGCCATCAGCGTGTCATAGTCGGCATTCAGATAGCCCACGTCATTAAAGCCCGAGGACGAGGTGAACAGATCCAAGAACGTCGAGGCTTCGTTATAGTCCCCGCACCACGCGGAACGGGCCAATTCATAGGTCCGCTCGTGCATGATGTCGGAATGCACCTGCCATTCCATGTTGTTCAGCGTCAATTCCACCCCGACCGCCTTATAGAATTGCTGAACAGCCACAGCGATGGATTTATGCCCTTCGGATGTGTTGTAGTTCAGCGTCAGTTTAAGCGGGTTTTCAGCGGTAAAGCCCGCCTCTGTGAGCAGGCGCTTGGCCTCTTCGCTACGGGCCTCTTGTGTCATTGTCGCATAGTCTACCGACGGCACAGTAAACCCAGCCATAGCGGCAGGAGCCAGAGTGTAGGCCGGAATCTGGCCCGATTGCAGCACCTTGTCGACCAAGATGTCACGATCCACGGCATAAGACAGGGCCTTGCGCACACTGATATTCTTAAGTGCCTCTAGGCCTTTTTCGGGGTCCATATTCAGCAAATAGTAATATGTGCACGCGCGGGGGGCCGAAGATGCTTCGGCAGGGCGGTCTTTGGAAAGTTGCGGATACATGCCCGTCGGAATGCCAACAGTATCCAACTCGCCCGCTTCATAGCGTGTAAAAGCGATGTTTTCATCGTTCACGGTCAGGAAACTGCCGGATTCAATGACAGTCGCCGCATTGTTCCAATAAAGCGGGTTGCGCGTGACCACTGCCTTTTCGCCCGGCTTGTGTTCGGTAAGGGTATAAGCGCCATTCCCAACCAGCACGCCCGGCTCTGTCCATTTCTGGCCATGGGCTTCAATATTGGCTTTGTGAACTGGCAAAACCGAGGAATGCGCCAGCATTTTGCGGAAATAGGGCAAGGGGGTGATGAGTTTGACTTCAAGGGTCAGATCATCCAGCGCTTTGACGCCTAGTTCAGTTTGAAGCTTTTCGCCAGCAATCACCGCCGTTGCGTTTTCGACCTGCATCAGCTCCATGTACCATGCATAGGCCGAGGCGGTGGCAGGATCGACCAGACGCTGCCAAGCATAGACATAGTCACTGGCCTTGACTGGGTCGCCATTAGACCATTTGGCCTCAGGGCGCAGTTGGAAGGTGTAGGTCATCTTGTCGTCTGAGACGGTATAGCCGATCGCGCCAGCATCTACGAGTTCGCCCGTGCCATCTTCGGTGTAAAGACCTTCAAACAATTGGCGCGCCACGTCGCTGTCTTCGACAGCTTCGATCAACTGAGGATCCAGCGTGGTGATCGAATCGAGCAGCCAGAAGCTGAAAGTCTGGGTGCCAGCCAGTTTGTCTGCGGGATCGACCGTGGCCGCAAAGGCACTTTCAGCCAGTGAAAGGCTTAGGATTGTTGAGAGAAGTAGGTACTTTGTCATCGGATGTCCTCCTGTTGGGCAATAAACGTCAGCTTGGTGCCGATCTGATGGAGGGATATTAGGACTATGGTTCGACGAAACAAGCACAAACTAAAAAGCGCTATTGCGTTCTGGGATAGGCCACCTCTTGTGGACAGATTTCCCGTTGAGTGACGCTTTGGCATTACTTTGAGCCAAGACATTTGCGCGCAAGCGAAAATGCCCCGATCGGGTGGTCTAGTTTAGATATTAGGGCGTGGTCGGCCCTCGTCTTTCTGGCAAACCCCAAGCGGCAATCTGTAATGTAGCTGCCTCACCGCATCCTGCCCCCGCAACTATCGTCACTTGCCTGTAAGCCACGCCAACCGCGCGGGTTTTTATATTTGCACCCATCCCATTGTCACACAACAATAATATCGCACCAAGTTTGCCGAAGAGTTCAATCTTGTGGCCGCACGCTAAGCTGTGCCCAGACAAAGCCCTTACTTTGCGCCAATCCAAGCCCAAGAATAGCGCTTCAAACTGCGCGTGCTTCAGGGGCATCAGCCCTTCTTTGATCGCGGGCCAAATGAAGGTGTGTTCCGCCAACCTTTTGCAAGCCATGACCAGCCCGGTGCCGTCCCAATACTGTAACTTCATCCTATCTGCCCGCCTCGCGCGGAACACAAAAACGTCACTGTGAACGGGTCCTTGCGCACCTCGTTTTTGATAAGTGCCGCCAGACCGTCGTGACCTTTCGTCGTGACCTTTCGTCGTGACCTTTGCGCAAGTCTTTTGGCTTGGTTGCAATTACAACCCTCAACCGGTTTGAAGAGAACATCATGAGGGCACATTCATGGCGCGGGCAATCTTGGCAACGCGCAAGGAAGGTCGGAAGAGCGCAACGCTTATGGACGATCAAGCCTTTCTAAAAAGCTTTCCCGACTGCGCAGTCTATAGGCGCAAATCGGACTGCTCGATCGGAAAGACAGATTTCATATCAAACAAAACGCCATTTGGCACCAAAAGGTCACGGAGTGCTTGGGCCCCTTTATCCAAATAGCATTGATGTTTGACCGCCAATACCACGGCATCATATTGGCCAGTCTTGGGCTCTTCTTGCATCAAATCAAGGGCGTATTCATGGCGCACTTGTTCGGCACTGGCCCAATCATCTTGGACATCTACGCGCATGCCCCAACCGCCCATTGCCGAGACCAGATCAAACACCTTAGAGTTGCGAATGTCGCTACAATTTTCCTTGAAGGTCAAACCAAGAACCAAAACCTTAGCCCCATACACAACGCGCCCCGCCCGGCTAATTGCCTTGGCTAAAAGCTGCGCCGCATGGACGGGAACGCTTTCATTCAGTTCGCGCGAAAGTCGAATAATATCTGGAACATATCCAGCCATCGTGGAACGTTGGATCAAATAGTAAGGGTCAACACCAATGCAATGCCCGCCCACCAAACCAGGTTCAAGACGAAGAAAATTCCATTTTGTGGCCGCTGCATCCAGCACCTGATGGGTATCAATGCCCAAATGCGAAAACACCATCGACAGCTCGTTCATCAATGCGATATTGACATCACGTTGGGTGTTTTCGATGACCTTTGCCGCTTCGGCTACGCGGATAGAGGCGGCCAAAAAAGTCCCGGCAGTGATAACTGAACTATACAACTGATCGATGGCTGTCGCCACTTCGGGCGTCGATCCAGAAGTGACCTTTTTTATCGAGGTGATCGGGCGGGATTTATCACCAGGGTTTATCCGCTCTGGACTATAACCGGCAAAGAAATCAACGTTCAGCTTTAGTCCCGTGTTTTGTTCGATGACGGGAATGCACACTTCTTCGGTGGCACCAGGAAAGACTGTCGATTCATAAATGACCACATCACCTGACTTTATCACCCGCGCAATCGTTTTGGACGCCGCAATCAACGGGCCAAAATCGGGTTGACGCGACGCATCAACGGGGGTCGGCACCGTCACGATATAGACGTTGCAAGCGCGCAAAGATTCGATGTCGCTGGAGACCTGCAAATGCTGCGCCGCCGTCAATTGCGCAGCGTCGATTTCCTTGGTGATGTCGTGGCCCAGACGCAGTTGGGCAATCCGCACGTCATCAATATCGAAACCGACCGTAGGATACTTCCGTCCAAAGGTCACAGCCAGCGGAAGCCCCACATATCCCAATCCCAAGATCCCGATGCGAGTATCTGCAGTGCTAAACATCAAAATCTCTCTTAGACTTTCCTTATGTGACAAGAACGCGTACGCCAAAGTTTAGGAAAGTGCAATGTCAAAAGAAATTTAAGCAGTCCGGTTTAGTTAATGTGTTCAGGCAGTTGTGACAGCCCCATCGTTTTGGCCATGCCTGGCATCATTCTGCGGAACATGTTCGTGACCTTTCCCGTTGTCGCGCGGGAATTGATCCCTGTGATGATCAAGCAAGGCCGCTTCGAGCAAAAGGCGACGCTGACCCTTGGTGCATCGGGTTGGCGGGTATTTTTCACTGTCACGCTGCCCAATATCCGATGGGCGCTTCTGGACGGGGTGTTGCTGTGCAACGCCCGCGCGATGGGCGAGTTTGGTGCGGCGGTCGCCTGTCTTTATTTCCACTTGTGTTGACATGCCCAGCAGCTGATGAATTACGATCCGTTGAGCAACAGTATTTACGCTCGAGTTTAACCGGACCTAACCGTCATTACGCGAGCCGGGCGAAAAAGCATGGGGTGGGTCAACCTGTCAGCGCAAGGGCTGTTTCGAAGCTAGCACCTCAATTTGAATCGCTCGCGGCTTGTGTAAGCCGCGTCCCGCCAGACAGCGAAATATCGCGCGCCACCTCGCACAGCCTTGCCCGCGCGGCTTCGATCGGAGGAATAATAGTGGGTGTCGGCCGTGCGATATAGGCCGAGGTCAGCACGCCCACTGCCTGCCCGTCGTGCGCCAGGATTGGCACGGATAGGTCTTGCACGCCAATAAGTTGCGCTGATGGCGCCTCGCGGTAGCCTTGGGCGCGAACAGCCTCTCCTGCCGCCTGCACCGCACATGCAGCCTGAAGTTGCCCTGCCACCCCCCAAAGGGCTAGCTTTTCGTCCAGCCCGTCGATCTGTTGAAACGCCATCAAGGTTTGCCCAGAGGCGGAGGTCAAAACGGGCAATTGTGCACCCACTTTCACCCGAAACTCCCACGTGCCGATTGGGCTGGCCTGCGCGATCACCACCATAAAGCCGCCTTCGGGAATGACCAAGTGGCAGCTTTGCTGCAAATCGCGGGCATAGGCATCCATCAAGGGTTGCGCGCGGGTAACCAGCCTGCGCCAATAGGGGATGCGCGTTGCCAGCACGAACAGTTTCATCGACAGCGCGAATCGATCCCCCATGTGCCGCGAGACATAGCCCCGCGCGACAAGCCGTTCCAGCATGCGATAAATCTCGGACGGGTTACGCCCCATCGCCTTAACGATTTCGCCGCGCGTCAGACCTTCAGCCTCATCAGCCAAAAGCTCCAATATATCCAATCCCTTATCAAGGGCTGGCGCGCGATATCGATCTGTTGTCTCCATCTTTTGGGCCCCTTTTCGCGCGAAATCTGCTGTGACGTTTCACCTAGCGGTGTGTAACAATATGATTGCATTCGGTTCATTTGTGAATAGAACATTCATATGTGATGCATTTCGATCACAAGTATGATGCGGAGAGGCCCCATGCGGTTAGCCAACAAAACTATCTTGATCACGGCAGCGGGTCAGGGAATTGGGCGGGCCTCGGCCATTGCCTGCGCCGCGCAGGGGGCAAAGGTGATTGCGACCGACCGCGATGACAGCCTGCTGGCGGGTTTGGATATGGAAACCCACGCGCTGGATGTCACCTCGCAAGCCGATATCGCCGCACTGGCCGCCAAACTGCCCGATCTTGACGGGCTGTTTAATTGCGCGGGCTATGTCGCCAATGGCACTGTGCTGGATGTGACCGACCATGATTGGGATTTTTCCTTTGAACTTAACGTCAAATCTATGCTGCGCATGTGCCGTGCCTTTGTGCCAGGGATGCTGCGGCAATCAGGCAGGGCGGGGACGGCCTCGCTGTTGAACATGGCGTCAATGGCCTCGTCGATCAAAGGCTTTCCAAACCGCGCAGCCTATGGCGCGACCAAGGCGGCGGTGATTGGGCTGACCAAAGCAATTGCGGCAGACTACGTAACGACAGGCCTGCGCGCCAATGCGCTGTGCCCCGGAACAGTGGATACGCCATCATTGCGTGGGCGCATTGCCGCCAGCAGTGACCCTGTTCAGGCCGAAAAGGATTTTATAGCGCGTCAGCCCATGGGGCGGCTGGCCCTGACTGACGACATCACGCCAATGGTTTTGTTTTTGCTGTCTGACGAGTCAAAATTCGTATCGGGGCAGGCCTGTTTGGTGGATGGCGGGGTTACGATCTAGATGCAAATGATCGACGCGCATTGCCATTTCTGGAACCCTACGCGCGGCGATTATGGCTGGCTGATGGCCGGGCCTGCCAGCCTTGACCCTTTGCGACAGGTTTTCGCGCCTGCCGATCTGGCGGCGCTAAATGCTGGCGCGCGGGTGGTCGCTGTGCAGGCTGCCGACAGCGTTGCGGAAACGGAATACCTGCTGGAACTGGCTGCGCAAAACCCCCAAATTGCGGGCGTGGTGGGCTGGGTTGATTTGGCCAATGCCAGCGCCGCGCAGGACATATCGCGCCTTGTGCAGAACCCTTTGCTGCGCGGACTGCGCCCGATGCTGCAAGATATCGCGAACAGCCGCTGGATTCTGACAGCGCCAAAGGATGAAGCGATCAGTGCCATGATTTCGCATGGGCTATGCTTTGATGCGCTGGTACAGACCCGTCATTTGGTACCATTGGCTGAATTTGCCGCGCACTCGCCAGATTTGCGCATGGTTATAGACCATTGCGCAAAGCCAGTGATGGGCGGCGATTTGGCAAAGGAATGGCGAGATGGCATGGCATCACTGGCCGCGCAGCCGAATGTGATGTGCAAACTGTCGGGTCTGCTGACGGAACTGCCCGCAGGCCATGCAGACGCGATTTCGGCCCTGCGCCCCGTGGTGGATTTGGTGCTGAACCTTTTTGGCCCTGATCGCGTGATGTGGGGATCGGATTGGCCTGTGCTTACGCTTGCCGCCAGCTATGAGGCTTGGGCCAAGATGACGGACGCTTTGCTGACAGGGCTTTCAAGCAGGGATCGCGCTGCGATTATGGGCCAAACTGCAACTAAATTTTACGGTTTGGCGCGCGCAGATGCCTGACCTTATTGACATGCGCGGCATCGACAAAAGTTTCCCAGGTGTGCGGGCGCTGCGCGGCGTGAATTTCAACCTGCGCGCGGGCGAGGTGCATGCCCTGATGGGCGAAAACGGCGCGGGCAAATCGACACTGATGAAGATCCTTTCTGGCGTTTATCAGCCAGACGCGGGGCAAATTCTGGTAGATGGAAAACCGCAAGCCATCGGCGGACCGCGCGCGGCGCAGGCGCTAGGCATTGCGATTATCCATCAAGAATTGATGTTGATGCGCGATTTGACCGTGGCGCAGAATATCTTTATCGGGCGCGAGCGGCGAAATATCTTTGGCGTGCTGGATGAGGCGTGGCTGAACGCCTCTGCCGCCGCGATTTTCTCGCAGATGAAGGTCAATATCGACCCGCGTGCGCGCGTGGCCGATTTGTCGGTGGCGCAGGCGCAGATGGTGGAAATTGCCAAGGCGCTGTCGTACAAATCGCGCGCGCTGATCATGGACGAGCCGACCGCCGCGCTGAACGCCAAAGAGGTAGCCGAGTTGTTCGCCATTGTGGCACGGCTACGCGCAGAAGGCGTGGGAGTTGTCTATATCTCGCACCGCATGGATGAGATCAGGCAAATTTCCGACCGCGTGACGGTGATGCGCGATGGGGCGCTGGTGGGAACGGTCGCTGCCGCCGATACACCGATTGAAAAGATTATTTCTATGATGGTGGGGCGGGAGATTTCGGATGTGCGCCCTATCGTCCCGAACCTCGCGGGCTCTCCCAAGGCGCTTGAGGTTCGGAACTTATCGCGGGGCCGCGCCGTTCGGGATGTGTCGTTCGATCTGCAGCGGGGCGAGATTTTGGGCTTTGCAGGGCTGATGGGTGCTGGGCGCACCGAACTTGCGCGGCTGATTTTTGGCGCAGATCGCTCTGATGGCGGTAGTATCTTGGTTAGCGGGGCAGAGGTGAAAATCGCCAGCCCAGCTGATGCCGTGCGCTTTGGCATTGGCTATCTGTCGGAAGATCGCAAACATCTGGGGCTGGCCCTTGGCATGGACGTGCGCGCCAATATTAGCTTGACGGCGATGGCGCGTTTTTCAGACCGTTTTGGCCGCATTGATGAGCCTGCCTTGGGCCGCGTAGCGCAGGATTACATCGCCCAACTTGCGATCCGCACCCCGTCTGACGCGCAAGAAGTGCGCCTTTTGTCTGGCGGCAATCAGCAAAAAGTGGTCATCGCCAAATGGCTGCTGCGCGATTGCGATATTCTGATTTTCGACGAACCCACGCGCGGCATTGACGTGGGCGCAAAGGCCGAGATTTACACCCTGATCCAAAGGTTGGCGGCCACTGGCAAGGCAATTATCATGATTTCCAGCGAATTGCCCGAAGTGCTACGTCTTGCCCATCGCATCGCCGTTATGTGTGAGGGGCGGCTGACGGGTATTTTGCCCGCCGAGGCCACGCAAGAACAAATCATGGCGCTGGCCACCCAGCGCGAGACAACCGCAGGAGCCGCAGCATGAGCAGCGCAGAGGCCGCAGAAACCCCCAAATCCAAAGATTTTAGCGGCGCAGGGCAAAAACTGTTGGCCTTTGCTTCGCTGATTGCGCTGATCGTGGCCTTTTCGCTGCTGTCGGAAAATTTCCGCACCGTGACAAATATGATGAACATCTTGCAGGCCACATCGGTGATTGGGCTGCTGGCCGTTTCGGCAACCATTGTCATCATCACTGGCGGGATCGATTTGTCGGTTGGAACGGCGATGACTTTTACCGCTGTAACGGCGGGTATGCTGCTGACATGGCTGCATTTGCCCATTCCCTTGGGGGTGCTTGGGGCGATTTTGATGGGGGCGTTGACTGGCCTGGTTTCGGGCGCGTTTATCACCAAAATGCGCATCCCGCCCTTTATTGCCACGCTGGGCATGATGTTGGTTCTAAAAGGCTTGTCGCTTATTCTGACGGGCACCAAGCCGATTTATTTCAACGACAGCCCTGGCTTTACCAGCATTGCGCAGGGATCGGTCATTGGGGCGCTGCTGCCAGCCTTTCCAGTGCCCAACGGGGTTGTGATCTTGTTCGTGGTGGCAGCGGTTGCGGCCTATATTCTGAACCGCACTGTGCTGGGCCGTTACACCTATGCGCTTGGCTCCAACGAGGAGGCCGCGCGCCTGTCTGGTGTGAACGTAGACGCATGGAAAATGGCGATTTACGCGTTGGCGGGGGCGGTCACCGGCGTTGCGGGGGTGGTGCTGGCGGCGCGTTTGAATTCGGCCCAGCCTGCACTGGGTCAGGGATACGAGCTAGAAGCGATCGCTGCTGTGGTGATCGGCGGCACGTCGCTTGCGGGCGGGCGCGGCACGATACTTGGCACGCTAATTGGCGCGCTGATCATGTCGGTTATGACAAACGGGCTGCGGATATTGTCTGTCGCCCCAGAATGGCAAATCGTTGCCACGGGCGCGATCATTATCGGCGCAGTTTACGCAGATAGCCTACGCAAAAAATGACAAGGGGCGACCAACGCCTTGGGATTGAAAATACCAAACCGTGAACTTTAGGAGGAAATCATGTTCACACGTCGCACACTTTTGGGGGCAACCGCTGCCTTTGCCATGTTGGCAACCAGCGCTGCCGCGCAAGAAAAACTGTACATCCCGCTGATCTCGAAAGGGTTTCAACACCAGTTCTGGCAAGCGGTAAAATTGGGTGCCGATAAGGCCGCAGCCGAGTTCGGCGTAGAGGTCACCTTCGAGGGCCCAGAAACCGAAGCACAGGTCGACAAGCAAATTTAAATGCTGACCACCGCCCTGTCGAAAAAGCCAGCCGCGATTGGCTTTGCCGCGCTGGATAGCCAAGCGGCTATTCCCCTGCTGCAACAGGCCAAAGATGCGGGCATTCCCGTTGTGGCTTTTGACAGCGGCGTTGACAGCGATATCCCAGTTTCGACCGCATCCACATCAAACGTGGCTGCATCGGCGCTGGCTGCAAGCAAAATGGCCGAGTTGATTGGTGGCACTGGCAAAGTCGCTGTGATCGCGCATGACCAAACCTCGCGCACGGGGATTGATCGTACCGAAGGCTTCGTCAACGAGATCAAAGCCAACCATCCTGGCATCGAGATTGTTGCCGTGGAAGTGGGCGGCGGTGATCAGCTGAAATCGGCTGAAATCGCCAAAACATTGCTGGCTGCAAACCCTGATCTGATGGGCATGTTTGCCACCAACGAAGGCGGCGCAATTGGCATGGTCAATGGCGTGCAAGAAGCTGGCGGCAAAGTTGTGATCATCGGCTTTGACAGCGGCAAGGCACAGAAGGACGCGATCATTTCGGGTCTTATGGCGGGCGCTATTACGCAAAACCCAGTCGGCATTGGCTATGAAACCGTCAAGGCTGCTGTTGCTGCTGCCAAGGGCGAGCCCGTTGAAAATAACATCGACACGGGTTTCTATTGGTACGACGCAACCAATATCGAAGCGCCAGAAATCGCGGCGGTTCTTTACGACTAAGCCAAACATCGGAGGGGCCGCATTGGCCCCTCCACCCTTTATCTGTGATGGAATAAACGATGAAATTGCTGCGCTACGGGGCCAAAGGCCAAGAAAAACCGGGGATTTTGGACAGCGCGGGGCAGATCCGCGATTTGTCTGGCCATGTAGCCGATATAGGCGGGGCGGCACTCTCGCCCGCTGGGCTGGCTGCCATTGCGGCGCTGAATATCGAAAGCTTGCCGGTGGTTGCGGGCGCGCCGCAGAAATACATCCGCCTTGGCCCCTGCGTGGGCGGGACGCGCAAGTTTATTTGCATCGGGCTGAACTATGCCGACCATGCGGCAGAGACGGGCGCGGCCATTCCTGCCGAGCCGATTATCTTTAACAAATGGATCACCGCTATGTGCGGCCCAGATGATGATGTCGAAATTCCGCGCGGATCGGTGAAAACAGATTGGGAGGTGGAACTGGGCGTGGTCATCGGCACAGGCGGCAAATACATCGATGAAGCGCGTGCGCTTGATCATGTCGCGGGATATTGCGTGATCAACGATGTGTCAGAACGTGAATATCAAACCGAACGCGGCGGCACGTGGGATAAGGGCAAGGGCTGCGATACATTTGGCCCCACTGGCCCATGGCTGGTGACCCCTGACGAGGTTGGCGATATTGCAAACCTGCATATGTGGCTAGAGGTGGACGGCCACCGCTATCAAAACGGCAGCACCTCGACGATGATTTTCGGTGTGGCGCATCTGATTTCTTATCTGTCGCAATTCATGTCGCTTGAGGCGGGCGATGTCATTTCCACAGGCACCCCGCCCGGCGTGGGCCTTGGCCAAAAGCCGCCCGTCTATCTTAAGGGGGGCGAGGTAATGCGACTGGGCATTGCAAGCCTTGGCACGCAAACGCAAAAGGTGGTGCGGACATGACAAAGATAACTGGCCTGCGCACGGCCGATGTGCGCTTTCCCACCTCGCAGCATTTGGACGGATCGGATGCGATGAACCCCGATCCTGATTATTCCGCCGCCTATGTTATTTTGGAAACAGATGGCCCGCATGAAGGGCACGGATTGACCTTTACCATTGGGCGCGGGAACGAGATTTGCATTACCGCAATAGAGGCGCTGGGCAATCTGGTTCGGGGCCTTGATATGGACTGGGTCGCCGCCGATATGGGGCGGTTCTGGCGGTTTATCACATCGGATTCGCAGTTGCGCTGGATTGGGCCTGATAAGGGCGCGATCCATCTGGCCACGGGCGCGGTGGTGAATGCGGTTTGGGATTTGTGGGCCAAGATGCAGGGCAAGCCCGTTTGGCAATTGGTCGCCGATATGCCGCCCGAAGAATTGGTGGCTTGCATTGATTTTCGCTATATCACCGATTGTATCACGCCTGAATGGGCGCTGGAATTTCTGACCGCTCAGGCCAAAACCAAAGAAGAACGCCGCGCGGTTTTGCTAAAGGAAGGCTATCCGTGCTACACCACGTCGGCAGGTTGGCTGGGCTATGACGACGACAAATTGCGCCGCTTGTGCCGCGAGGCAGTGGATGCGGGCTTTCGCCATATCAAGATGAAAGTGGGCCGCGATCTGGACGATGACCTGCGCCGCCTGACCATCGCCCGCGACGAGGTCGGCCCCGATGTCAACCTGATGATCGATGCCAACCAAGTCTGGGAAGTGGATGAAGCGATTGCTTGGGTCAATAAACTGGCCTTCATCAAACCTTGGTTTATCGAAGAACCAACCAGCCCCGACGATGTGGCGGGTCATAAGAAAATTCGCCAAAACGTGGCCCCCGTGCAGGTGGCCACGGGCGAGATGTGCCAGAACCGCATTATGTTCAAGCAGTTCATCATGGAGGGCGCGATTGACGTGGTGCAAATCGACGCCTGCCGTTTGGGGGGGCTGAACGAGGTGCTGGCCGTGATGCTGATGGCCGCCAAGTATAACCTAAAGGTTTGCCCACATGCGGGCGGGGTTGGCTTGTGTGAATATGTGCAGCACATGTCGATGATCGATTATCTGTGTATCGCGAGAACGCGCGAGGGCCGCGTTATTGAATTTGTTGACCATCTGCACGAACATTTCATCGACCCCTGTGTGATTAAAAACGCAGCCTATATGCCGCCCACGATGGCTGGGTTCTCAATTGAGATGAAACCATCCTCGATTGAACAATATCGGTTCAAAGGATAGCGCGTCATGGATTTGGGGCTGGCGGGTAAGGTGGTGATTGTGACTGGGGGCGGTTCGGGTATTGGGGCTGCGATTTCCGAAGTGCTGGCGGAAGAGGGCGCAACCCCCGTGATTGTCACCCGCCGCGCACCCGATGATGGCTGGCTGGCGGGGTTGGCGCGCGCGCAGGTCATTCTGGCCGATTTGGCCGATGATGACCAATGCCGCGCTGCTGTGGCGCAGGTGCGCGCCGCGTTTGGCCGCATTGACGGGTTGGTCAATAACGCAGGCGCAAATGACGGCGTGGGGCTGGACGCTGGCCCTGATGCCTTTCGCGCCAGCCTAGACCGCAATTTGGTGCATTACTACACAATGGTGCATTTAGTGTCGGGTGATCTGCGTGCATCCAAGGGCGCAATCGTTAACATATCCTCAAAAACCGCGCTCACGGGGCAGGGCGGCACTTCGGCCTATGTCGCGGCCAAGGCTGCGCAATTGGGGCTGACGCGCGAATGGGCGGCGGCATTTTTGGCCGATGGCGTGCGCGTGAATGCTGTGATCCCAGCCGAGGTGATGACACCACTTTATGCCAATTGGCTGGCAACCTTTTCCGACCCCGCCGCAAAACTGGCAGACATCACCAAAAACATTCCCCTTGGCCAGCGCATGACCACACCGCGCGAAATTGCAGATACGGTTGTGTTTCTGCTGTCACCCCGCGCCAGCCACACCACAGGCCAATGGCTGTTTACTGACGGCGGCTATACCCATTTAGACCGAGCTTTGGCGGGGCTTTAAAGACATTTAGTCCGCGCGCCCCGATGCGCCCAAGTTGCGCAGAACGGCGATTGCTGTGGCCATAACGGGGCCTTCAGTTTGTGACAAAATTGCAATGCGATCAAATTCGGCAGGATCGCGCGCAAGACTGGTGCGCAACGCTGCGCCAAAGGCCATGCGCAGTTCGGTGCCGATGTTGAACTTGGCAACCGCGCCGCTGGACGCAAGGCGCGCACGCTGCGCGGCGGGCACGCCAGACCCGCCATGGATCACCAAAGGAACGCCCGTTTGCGCGCGGATCGCGGCGAGTTGCGCGGTGTCCAGCCCCCCGCCCGCGCTTTGCTGCAAATGCAGATTTCCCACAGATACGGCCATGGCATCCACCCCCGTTTGCCGCGCAAAACGGGCCGCCTCGGCGGGGTCTGTCCCAGCCGAGGCGGCCCCGCCC
>CAMAXX010000037.1 GCA_945862435.1 Pseudorhodobacter antarcticus | reverse complement strand
GATGATCGAGGCAGTGCGGGGGGCATAGCCCCCCTTACGTCCACTTGGCGATGGGCGGCAAGCTCATCAGCACGGCATTGGCATCATGGCCTGTCTCTAGCCCAAACTTGGTACCACGGTCATAAACAAGGTTATATTCTGCATATAGCCCGCGGTGGATCAATTGCGTCTCGCGGTCGCCGTCCGTAAACGCCTGAACACTGCGCTTTTCGATCAAGGGAACAAACGCAGGCAAAAAGGCGCGTCCGACGGCCTGCGTAAAGGCAAAATCGGCAGCCCAATTGCCTGTGTTCAGATCGTCATAGAATATACCGCCCACGCCGCGCGCGCGCCCGCGATGGGGTACAAAGAAATACTCATCAGCCCAAGCCTTGAACTTTGGGTAGTAATCTTCGCTATGAGCATCGCAGGCCGCCTGCATCTGGGCATGAAAATGGGCGGTGTCGGTCGCATATTCGATTGCAGGGTTCAAGTCTGACCCGCCCCCAAACCACCACGCATGGGGCGTCCAAAACATGCGGGTGTTCATGTGAACTGCCGGGCTTTGCGGGTTATTCATATGGGCAACAAGGCTGATGCCGCTTGCCCAAAAGCGTGGATCGGTATCCATTCCGGGAACACCGCGCGCGGCCATTGCCCTTTGCGCGCGGGGCGCAAGTTCGCCATGAACCGCAGACACATTCACCCCCACTTTTTCAAACACACGGCCCCCGCGCATCACGCTCATCAACCCGCCGCCGCCGCCATCGCGCGCGGTTTCAGACACTTCAAACCGGCCAACGGGGCCAGTGCCAAAACGATCTTCCAGCCCTTCAAAGGCCACAACAATCTGGTCGCGCAAGCTGCGAAACCACGCCGCTGCTTGTGCTTTTTCGGTTTCAAACTCTGACGCTGCGGCCATGATCCCCCCAAGTGCTGCGCGCGGTCTGTCGCGTTTGTCTGACAGATGCTTGTCAATTTTCATGATGTTATGGCATATCAATCGCAAAGGTCTATAGTGCATGCCATGCAAATCACGGGGATCAACATGAAAACATCGCATCTTTGCTTTAGCTTGCCCATCCTTGCCTTGCTGGCCGCCTGCGCCACGCCGCAGCAGCGCTGCATCAATCAGGCGACGCGCGATATGGAAGTCGTCGATCAGTTGATTGCCGAAATCGAGGGCAATTTGCAACGCGGATTTGCACTTGCGCGCGAGACGGTCTACCGCACCGAATTCCAAGATTGTACGCCTTCGCCCACCGCAGATTACCCAAACCCGAAGCCGAAGTTGTGCCCTGTTGAAGTGCCTGAAACTGTCACCCGCCCTGTGGCCGTTGACCTGACCGCAGAAAGCGCAAAACTGGCCAGCCTAGAGAAAAAGCGCGCCCAGCAAGGCAAAACGGCGGCTGCGGCCATCGCGCAATGCCGTGCCAGTTATCCCGAATAAGTTTGCGCTTTCTAACTCTAAAAATATCCCAAGTGGGTAGGCGTTTGGGGTAGGCTTTTTGCTGCGCGAAACGTCGCGGGGGGGTGAAACCCTGCTGCGGGCCGCGACCGGCGCGAAGCGTGCGGTTACGGCCCCAAGGTGATGCAGGGAATCGCGCGCGCTGTCAGGCGGCGGCAGGCAAGTGCTGCGGCCACTTCGGTCAGGCCAAGGAAATTGGCATCATACCCGCCGCCCTTTTGGGTGACTTTTCGCAGGCTTAAACCTAAAGTGGCGCTTTCGACCAGCTGGGTTTTTAGCAAAATACGCTCGGCCGAATCGCTGCTTGAAAAGCGGCCAATATTCACACCCCAATGCGCGCCGCCAGATGTCGAAAGCCGCGTGACCACCTCGCCCGTGGCGGGCAATTCGGCGGGCAGCGGCTGGGTGGCATTGGCTTTGGCCAGCATGGTTTGGTCGTCGTAGATTGGGGCCTGCCTCAGGGGTTGGATCGCGGCGTTCTGCGCCGCGGGCGCAGGGACTGCCGCAGCCAATTGCACCGTATCTGAGGCCAGAGTGCCGCTGCTTTGCGCTGCAGGTTCTGCTGGCGCAGCAGGAATTGGTTCGATTGATGCAATCGCAGTGGGCGCTAGGTCTGGTGCGGTTTGCGGCCTTAGCAAGGGCCGCAGCGTGGCAGCTTCGGCCTCTTGCACGGTCACAATAGGCGCGTTGGGCACCTCGGTGGCTGCAACGGCAAAGGGCAGATCGGCTGATGGTGCGGCAATACCTGTCGCTTCTGCCAAAGCCCCGGCAATGCCATCGGCCATTTCGGCGACTTGTTCTTGGGCGTCGTTGGCCAATTCGGAAAAGTTGGGCCGCGGTATAGGACGAGGAGAGGAAGTTAGTGTAACCACTTGGCGCACAGTTTTGGCCGCACTTCCCAGCCCACCTTGAGGAAGGCCATCTTCGATCATTGCATTGGCAAGCAATTCGTTATCGGCATTGTCAAACTGCGGCGGCGGGGGGGGCTGCTCGCCAACATTAGGCTTGGCTTTAGCAAAGCCGCGATCAAGCATCTTTGCCATTTTCGCGTTGCGATCAACGGTGGACGCGCCCCCAAAAACCGTCGCAATCAAACGCACACCGCCGCGTTCGGCCGAAGCCGTCAGGTTAAAACCTGCGGGCTGCGTATAGCCTGTTTTGATCCCATCTGCGCCTTTGTAGGCATCCAAAAACTTGCGGTTGGTATTGGCGACATCGGTCAGGCCCGCATCGGTTTGGCGGCGCGAGAAGATGTTGTAATACTTCGGAAAATCGTAAAACAGATGCCGCCCTAAGATCGACATATCTTTTGCGGTCGACAAATGCCCTTTGGCCGTAAGACCTGATGCGTTTTTGAACGTCGAGTTGCGCATGCCCAGCGCGCGGGCCGTGCGGGTCATGCGTTCTGAAAAATTGGCCTGATTGCCGCCAATGGCGTCACCAATTGCTTGAGCCGCGTCATTGGCTGATTTTATCGCCGCAGCACGGATCAAATACCGAAGCTGTATCTTTTGCCCTGCCTTTAACCCAAGCCGCGACGGAGGCTGGGCTGCGGCATTTTTGGACACTGTGATCATGCTATCAAGGCTGATATTGCCCTGCTCGATTTCTTGAAATGCAATGTAAAGGGTCAGCATTTTGGTCAGCGAGGCAGGGTGCAGCGGCGTTTCGGCGTTATCCTCAAACAAGGTTTCACCCGTGCGCGCATCCATCATGTAATACGCTTCGGGTGCGGCACATGCATGGCCGCCAATCAGCACCGCGCCCAGCGACACCGAAACAAAAAACGCTAATGTGCGCAGAAAATGCCCAAGTGGGCTGTCTGCCATGGTCATGATGCGCCTGCTACTCTGCCTAAAGCCCCTCTTACGGAGGCATGTATCGATACCATAGCACGGGCGAATCATTCAGAAAAGCCCTTATTTTCAAAGGGTTTCAAGGCTAAGTTAAGACAGATTTTTGCCCCTGTTGCCCTATTGATTGTGGGCAGCGGTTAGCCTGTCCACAAGATAGGGCAATTCAGCAAGTGTTTTGATCTGCGCAAAGCGCGAGGTCTGTTGCGGCGCATCGGCAAGTTCTAGTGCCCAAGTTAATTCATGCGGCACATGCACGCCAAAGCCGCCCGCCGCAATCATCGGCAGAACATCCGATTTCATCGAATTGCCAACCATCATCATACCCTGCGGCAGCGCGCCATGTTTTTGCGCGATTTTGGCATAGGTTTTGGCTGTTTTCTCGGAGACAATTTCCACGCCGTGAAACAAATCACCCAAGCCCGATTGGGCCAGTTTGCGTTCTTGATCCATCAAATCACCCTTGGTGATTAATATCACCTGAAAGCGCTGCGCCATTGCTTGAACAGCCTCGAACGCGTGGGGCAGCAGGTCAATCGGGTGGGACAGCATCTCGCGCCCAGAGGCCATAATTTCGGCAATCACCGGGGCGGGAACAGTGCCGCTGGACACTTCGATTGCCGTTTCAATCATTGATAGGGTAAACCCTTTCACCCCATAGCCATAGTGGCCCAAATTGCGCCGCTCGGCTGCCAAAAGCCGCCCGTGCACGTCTTCTGTCGCACAGTAAGGGGCCAGATGGGCCGCAAAACGGTCTTGCGTTAGGCGAAAGAGCGTCTCGTTCTGCCACAGTGTATCATCAGCATCGAAACCAATTGTTGTTATCATTTGAACCTCTGGGTGCATTTGTGGCAACAGGAGGCCTTTTCGCAAGCGCGAAATGCTCTATAGTGTGGTTATGACAAACAGTGATTTCGCCCTTCCCCAACCCGTTGCCAGTGCAGCCATGACTGCGATGATGGCCGATCGCCCGCAAGATGGCGGCGGCGGCGACACATCTATCCTGACCAAAACTGCGCCGAAAACCGCGCGTCCGCCGCTGTATAAGGTGATGCTTCTGAACGATGATTACACGCCGATGGAATTTGTCGTGCATGTGCTGGAACGTTTCTTTGGCCTGAATCACGCCCAAGCCTTTGATATTATGCTGACTGTGCATAAAAAAGGGCTGGCCGTGGTGGGGGTGTTTTCGGTGGAAATTGCCGAAACCAAAGTCGCGCAGGTGATGGATTTTGCCCGCCGTCATCAGCACCCGCTGCAATGCACCATGGAAAAGGAGTAGGCTGCAAGGCCGACCCTGATGCGATCTGCCCGATTTGACATGGCCTTGAATGGTGATGCGTCTTTACAAGGCGCGGCTGCAATCGTCGTTTTTGACCCGCAGGCCGAGGACGATCTTTCTGCCCTGCCCCGCAATGCGGTTACAGTCGTGTCTGGGTTCAAGCCCGATTACGACCATTTCGCAGGGCACGGTTTTGCCGTGGTGGCAGATGCCGCAGATGCGCCGATGGCTGATTTGGCAATAGTCTGCCTGCCCCGTTCCAAACCTGCCGCGCGCGATATGCTGGCGCGGGCGGCGGGCAGGCTGCGCGATGGTGGGCGGCTGATGCTGGACGGGCAAAAGACCGATGGCATTGTTGCGGTGCTAAGAGAGCTAACCGATTTGGGTGCGGATTTTGGCGAGGTGATTTCCAAGGCGCATGGCAAGTTGGCGGTATTCATGCCCCCTGCTGGTATTGGCGACTGGATTGCCGCGCCACAGGAAATTGGGGGCGGGTTTACCACCCGCGCGGGGGTGTTTTCGGCCGACGGGCCAGACCGCGCCTCGGTTCTGCTCGCAGAGATTCTGCCCAGCAAATTGCCTGCCCGCGTGGCCGATTTTGGGGCTGGCTGGGGGTATTTGTCACGCGCGATTTTGGCGCGGGACGGGGTGCGCAGCCTTGATCTGATCGAGGCGGATGCAGCGGCGCTGGCCTGCGCGCGCCAGAATATACCCGATCCGCGCGCCAGCTTTCATTGGGCGGATGTGGGCGATGTGCGCCCTGTTCTGCCGTGGGAGGCAGTGGTGATGAACCCGCCCTTTCACACCACGCGCAGTGCCAATCCTGCGCTGGGGCTGGCCTTTGTGACGGCGGCTCATGCGCGGCTTGCGGGCCATGGCCAGCTATGGGTGGTGGCGAACCGCCAATTGCCTTATCCCGCCGCGTTGAAGGGCATGTTTCGCGATGTCGAGGAATTTGGCCGCGATCCCACCTTCCGTTTGATCCGTGCGGCCTTTCCCATTCGGGCACGCTAGGATTGGCACGCTAGGATTGGCGCCTTAAGATCGGGGGGCAGCGGCCCGCGACAGGCGATCATTGATGGCGCGGCCAAGACCAATGTTTGGAATAGGGGCCACGGCAATGCGGGATGTGCCGCGCTGTGCCGCCAAATCATCTGCCGCGCGCAGACTGGAAAACAGGTTCGCCGCTGCCTGCACCACATCACCGCTGGGCGATAGGGTCATATCGCCGCCAATTGCGCCAAAACCAATCATCACTTCGCCGCGCTCGGCCAAAGTGGCATTCAGCCGAACGCCCGCATTGGGCGCGTAATGCGAGGCAAGTTGGCCAGGTGCCAAGGGCCGCGCGCTGGTATCGTCGCCCGCAATAATGGGCGCGCCCAAGGCGGCCTCAATCTGTTCTTGCGCAAGGCCACCTTGGCGCAGGATTTGGGGCGCGTCCAGCAGCGACAGGATGGTCGATTCCACACCCACTTTGCAGGGGCCGCCATCTAGCACAGCGGCGATTTTGCCGCCTAACCCTTCCAGCACATGCGCGGCAGTGGTGGGCGATATGCGCCCCGAAGGGTTGGCAGAAGGAGCCGCGATAGGCCCGCCAAAGGCCGTAATCAGCGCGCGGGCGACGGGATGGGCGGGCACGCGCAGCGCGACCGATGGCAGATCGGCAGTGACCAAGTGCGACAGCCCGGCAGCGGCGCGCAATGGCAACACCAATGTCAGCGACCCCGGCCAAAAACGCTGCGCCAAATCACGGGCGGCGGGGGTGAAAACCCCGATTTCTTCAGCCTGCGCCAGACCCTCGACATGCACGATCAGGGGGTTAAACTTGGGACGGCCTTTTGCATTAAATATACGCGCCACGGCCATATCATCCCGTGCATCGCCGCCCAGTCCATACACCGTTTCCGTTGGAAAGCCGACCAGCCCGCCCGCGCGCAATATTGCTGAAGCGGCAGCAAGGCCGCTGGCATCGGAGGAAAGGGTGGCGGTTTGGATCATATGTGACGCAGCGTTGGGGTTGCAGCAGGCGCGATTTACGCCGAAGCTATTCCTTCCATAGACCGAAAGCTGCCCTTTTGCAAAGATCGGATGACCCATGCCCTATCGCGCGCCTATTTCTGAATATGCCTTTGTTCTAACCCATGTGGCGGGTTTTAGCGCGGTACAATCCACGGAGCGTTTTTGTGACTGCACGAATGATCTAATGGATGCGATTCTGGCCGAGGCGGGCAAACTGTGCGAGGAAACTTTGGCCCCGCTGAACCGCGTGGCGGACAAAGTCGGCTCACGCATTGAAAACGGCGTGGTCACCACACCGCCCGGATTTATCGCAGCGTATCGGCAAATCGCCGAAGGCGGTTATGTGGGCATGGGCGGTGATCCTGCCTTTGGTGGTTTGGGCCTGCCGATGGCGTTGGTGTCGGCGGTGAATGAGATGATGGGATCGGCCTGCCTTGCGCTGCAACTGAACCCCTTGATGGCCCAAGGCCAGATCGAGGCGCTGGAACATCACGCAAGTGATGCGATCAAAGCGCTGTATTTGCCACGCCTGATTTCGGGGGAATGGTCGGCCACGATGAACCTGACCGAACCGCAAGCGGGGTCTGACGTGGGGGCGCTGCGCACGCGGGCGGAAAATCTAGGCGACGGCACTTATGCCATTACAGGGCAAAAGATTTATATCACTTGGGGCGAGCATGATCTGACCCAAAACATCTGTCATCTGGTGCTGGCGCGCTTGGCCAATGCGCCAGCGGGCACGAAAGGCATTTCGATGTTCATGGTGCCAAAGTTTATACCCAACGCCGATGGCAGCCTTGGCGCGCGCAACGGGGCGCGGGCGATTTCGCTGGAACATAAGCTGGGCCTGCATGGCGCGCCCACAGCGGTGATGGCGTATGACCGCGCAACAGGCTGGCTGGTGGGCGCGGAAAACAAGGGCATGGCGGCGATGTTCACCATGATGAACAATGCCCGTCTGGGCGTAGCAATCCAAGGCATTGCCATTGCCGAAGCGGCCACGCAAGCCGCCACAGATTATGCGTTGTCGCGCACGCAAGGCCGCACGCCTTTTGGCGAGACGGCGATTATCGATCACGCCGATGTGCGCCGAATGCTGGGCCAAATGCGTGCCGAAGCCTTTGCCGCCCGCGCCATCGCCCTGACCTGCGCTGTGGCGATCGACATGGCGCGCGCAACGGGGGATGCTGCCTGGGCCGCGCGCGCGGCGTTTCTAACCCCCATCGCCAAGGCCTATGGCAGCGATATCGGCGCAGAAGTGGCGCATATGTGTGTACAGGTGCATGGTGGCATGGGTGTGATTGAAGACACCGGCGTGGCGCAGTTTTGCCGCGATGTGCGCGTCACTTCGATCTACGAGGGCACGAATGGCATTCAGGCGCTGGATTTGGTGGGGCGCAAGATGGCGGATGGCGGAGCCGTAGCCCTTGCCTTGATGGACGAGATGGCAGAAGTGGCAGCGCAGGCAGGCAACGATCTAGGTGGCGCTCTTGGCCACGCCATTGAGGCACTCAGCGCCGCAACACAGGTGCTGCTGGCGCAAGATGCCCAAGATCGCGCAGCGGGCGCAGTTGGGTATTTGCGCGCATTCGCCCGCGTGCTTGGCGCGTCGCTGCACCTAAAGGCGGCGCTGGCAGACCTTGCCCGCCGCCCGCTTGCGGCCTTTTACATCCAACGCTTGCTGCCCGAACATACCGCTCTGCTGGCGCAGGCCAAGGTGGGTGCCAAAGGGCTTTACGACTTGGACGCAGATGCGTTAGGTCTGCGGGACTAACCGCAAAAGGTGCAAGATGCCCGATGAACTGCAACAGATGCCCGCCGAACCAGTTGGCCCCGCACAATCGGCCTACGCCCGTATCGCACAGTATATTCGGGCTTTTGAGGCGCAGTTGAACAGCAAGCAAGAGGTGGCGATGGGCTTTGCTGGCAGCGAGGCAGGGGTGCTGCGCATTGAGGGCATTGGCTTTTTCGACCCCGATCTTATCACTTTTTACGGGCGCGATGAGGCGGGGCAAAAGACCCAGTTGATCCAGCATATCAGTCAACTGTCTGTGCTGCTGCGCGCAGCCCCAGTGGCGGATACATCCGCCCCCGCGCGGCGCATTGGCTTTGTGTTGCAAGCGGGTTGGCTGGGCGGCGAAGCGGGTGACGGATCGGCCTAAGTGCCTGCGCGTAGCCCGCACTGCGCCGACAAAGCGTTCTAAATTCTTTGCACTGGCTTGATAAAGTTGAAAAAGCACGCGTGACAAAGCGCGCAAGATGCACTATCGCACCCACAAAAGTTAGCATTTAAGGGGAAAAGACATGGCCGCAAACAAGCCTGGTAGTATGGATGTCAAAGTTCAGGAAAAAACCTTTGCAACTTTCATCCGCTTTGTGACTTGGGGAACAATCATTTCGCTGGGAACCTTGGTTTTTTTGCTGCTGGCCAACGGCTAGGCCTTTAGAAGGACATTTGCCATGATGCTGCGCGCCTTTGCTGCTGTTGCTTTGTTAGTGTTGGCCGCTTGCGGGGGTGCGCAAAACAATATGGCCGATGACGCAGTCATCGCGCAGGCGCGTTATGTGTCTGGTGGGCCGACATCGGTCACTTTGTTTACTGTGGTAAACACGCGGTCTGGGGCTGGAGCGCATTCTGCGCTGCTGGTGAATGGGTCTGAAACCGTGCTGTTCGATCCTGCGGGATCATTCAAACTGCGATTTATGCCTGAACGCGGCGATGTGCTTTATGGTGCCAGCCCGATTTGGATGAACGCCTATAAGGATTATCACGCGCGCGAGACGCATTTCGTACGCATGCAAACACTGCTGGTGTCCCCAGCGGCTGCAGAACAACTGTTGGTGGCGGTGAAATCCAACGGCGCGGTCGCAATGGCGCATTGTGCCAATTCTATTTCGCGGATTTTGGGGCAATTTTCTGGCTTTGAGCAGATCAGAACCACCTATTGGCCGCTGCAATTGGAAGAGGCCTTTGGCCAAAACCCCAATGTGACCAATGCCATGATCACCGATGCGAGCGTCGACAAAAGCCATGGTGTGACCTTTATTGATGAAGATGATACCGCAGCGCTTGCGGCGGCGGGGTTGACCCCCTAGCCTGCGCCAAAAGCAGCGGGCGGGATATGCGCATTTTCGGGGTGATTCTGGCAGGTGGCCAAGGGCGGCGTTTGGGCGGCGCTAATAAGGCGACGCTGGATTTAGGCGGGGCGCGTCTGGTGGATCGGGCGATAGCGCGGCTGGAGCCACAGGTCGAAGAATTGGCGATTTCATCGAACACTGGTGCAGAGTTGGCGGTGTTGGGCCTGCCCATTCTGGTGGACGCAGCGCCGCTTGGGCCGCTGGCGGGGCTGCTTGCTGCGATGGAATGGGCCGCATCAATGGGCGCAGATTATATCGCCAGCGCCGCCGTAGATTGCCCGCATTTTCCCTGCGATTTGGTAGCCCATCTGCACCTTGCGCTGGAGGGTGGGGGCACTATCGCACTGGCGCGGGCCGGGCGTGTGCATGGCACCTTTGGCCTTTGGCCGGTATCATTGCGCAGTGATTTAGGGCAATTTCTGAACTCTGGCGCGCACCCCAAATTGATGGACTATGCCGCGCGGTATCCATTGGCCTATGCGGATTTTCCCGATGAGGCGGCCTTTGACAATATCAACACCCCGCTAGATTTGGCACGGCTGCGCGCGGCGGTGCGCGCATGAAAACCTATGGCCTTATTGGCTGGAAAAACGCGGGCAAAACCAGCTTGATGGAACGTTTGGTCGCAGAATTCAGCGCGCGCGGCTATTCGGTTTCCACCATCAAACATGTGCATCATGATGTTGATCTAGACCAACCTGGCAAGGACAGCCACCGCCACCGCGCGGCGGGCGCACGAGAGGTTATTTTGGCAGGCGCGCATCGCTTTGCCCTGATGGCTGAACACCGCGCGGGCGAGCCGCCCTTGGCGCAGGTCATCTCCCGCCTAAACCCTGTCGATTTGGTGCTGATCGAAGGATATAAACGCGACAGCCACCCCAAAATCGAAGTCTGGCGCGCCGAGGCGGGGCATGATCTGATCCAACCAAACGATCCCACCATTCGCGCGGTGGCAGCGGACAGCGCGCTGCCCACCCTTAACGTGCCGCACCTTGATCTGAACGATACGGGACAGATTGCCGATTTCATTGCTACGGACATCGACCTTGCCCGTGGGGGCTGCGGACAAAGCCTTGTTTGACTGCGTTATCATTGTCGATTGGTCGGCGGCGTCTGCGCCCTCGCCCGCCAAGCCTTCGGCAGATGCGATCTGGACATGTTGTGCCGATCCCATGGGCGAGCAGACCCTGTATCACCGCACGCGCGCACAAGCAGAGGCGTATCTGCGCGGGCAGATCATGGCCGCGCAAGCGCGAGGCGCACGGCTGCTGATTGGCTGCGATTTTCCTTTTGCCTATCCGCGCGGCTTTGCCCATGCGCTGACTGGGCAGGCCAGTGCCCGCGCGGTGTGGCGGTATGTGCAAGGTAGGATTACCGACAGCGACAGCAATGCCAACAATCGCTTTGACGTGGCAAATCACATCAACGCGCGCTTTGGCAATGGGCCTTTTTGGGGCCGACCAGCAGGGCGGGACGCGCCACATTTGCCCGCGCGAAAGACTGTGGATTACACCGCCCTGCCCTTTGCCGAGCGCCGCAGTATTGACCGCGCAATTCCCAGCGCCCAGCCTGTGTGGAAGCTGTATACAACAGGCAGCGTGGGCAGTCAGGCCCTGATGGGACTGCCGATGATTGCGCGTCTGGCGGGGATGAATGGGGTCAGTGTTTGGCCGTTTGACGAAAGCCTAACCGATGTAGTGTTGGCGGAAGTTTACCCTTCGATTTTGGCCAAGGCAGTGGCGCGGCAACTCACGCAAACCGGCGGGATTAAAGATGCCGTGCAAGTGCAGCTTTTGGCCCGCGCGATGGTGCACCAACCGCCCGATGTTTGGGCGCAGATGACGGCCTTGCCGCATCCAGATTGCCGCGAAGAGGGTTGGATACTGGGGGCAGGCTTTGGCCATCTCTTGGAGGCTGCGCTGTGAAATTTAAGGTATCGCATGGTCTGCCAGAACCTTACCGCGCGGCGGCAGCGGATTTGTATTGGCAGGCCTTTGGCGGCAAACTTGGGCCAGTGATGGGCCCCCCTGCCCGCGCGCAAAGCTATCTGCGATGCGTGATGCGGCTGGATCAATGCTTTGCCATTGTGCAAGATAACGTGCTGCTGGGCATTGTCGGGTTGCACACCGAGACGGGCACATTCGCTGGCGGCACTGCGCGAGATTTCGGCGCAGTTTACGGCCGCCTGCGCGGGCTGTGGCGGCTAAAACTGTTGATGCTGGTGGCCAACACAGACCCCGATGTCGGCGCGCTGATGATCGACGGGTTTTCGGTGCAAGCGGCGGCACGGGGCCAAGGCATAGGCGCGGCGCTGCTGAAGGCCGTCGTGTCCTATGCCCGCGCGCAAGGGTTTGACGCGGTTCAATTGGATGTGGTTGGCAGCAATTGGCGCGCGCGCGGGTTTTACCAGCGTCACGGATTTGTCGTGCAAAGCCAGCGCAAAATTGGGCCGCTGCGGCTGATCTTTGGGTTTGATAGCACGGTGCGGATGCAGCGTAAGCTTTAGTCAAAGGTGCCCAGCACGCGGCCCAGCAGCATAAAGGCCCGCGCGGTGCGGGTGCTGGCCAATGCGGCCAAATCTGCGTCTTCGGCGTTGGGTTCAAATTCGGCAAGACAGCGATCAAAAGCACGCAGAAAATGGTGCGCCGCATCACGGAACAGCGGATCTTTGCGCAGTCGCCCCACACTTAGCGCAAGTGCAGAACGGTCACGCACCCCGCCCAAGGCCGCAACAGCGCGCCCGCGCTCGCCCTTGGCAAACAGCCGCCATGCGTTTGGCGCTGCGGGATCATGTTTTAGGTCATCCATATAGATGCCATCTTGGGCCAACAGCTTAAGCAAAGTTTGTGCCGCGCGGATCAACTTGGCGATGTCGCGATTAGATAGGGCTGCGCGCATAGCCGCAAAACCCGCCGTATCATCAGGACCATCGGGAAAGTTCATGGCGCGAATGAACTCGTCCACAGTCAAGGGGGGGCCTGCTGTGTCTGACTGCGAGCCAAGAGCAAGGGCAGGCTCTTCGGGTGGCATCAATGCCTTTGGCGTTGAAACCGCGCGGGCGCTTGCGCGGCCTGCATCAGCGCCCCTGCCGACTTTGGCCGCCATATTGACCAAAGTCGCCTGAGTTTGCTGGGTTTGCTGTGCGATTTCATCCAATTTGCGGGCCACGGCAGGCTGCATCGCTGGATCAATCTGATTTTGCCCCGACAAAAATGCCTTGCGCATTGCATCAACCGATGTTTGTAGCCGCGCCGCCTCGCTTCGCAATGCGCGCACCGACCGCAGCGTGACGAGCACCCCGAAAATAAGGGTTATCGGCACAAAAAGCAGCACTAACGTCATTAGGGTTGATGGGGGAGAGCCGTCTGCTGGCGCGTAGCTCAGCACGGCACCGACCCAAGTGACCGTCAAGGCAGCAGCCGCCCATTCAGCCATATAGGCCAGAGGCTTACCGCGCATCCGCGAGGGGTATTTCCCCAAATCAAGAGGGCGAACTTTAACCTTTTTCATCGCACTTTATCTGCCACACGGGTAATCTGCCACGGTTAGCGGCCAAGGGCCATTTTACTGATAGGTTATCGCCATTATCTCATAGCTGCGTTTGCCGCCAGGCGTGGTGACGTCAACCGAATCGCCCTTTTCTTTGCCAATCAGGGCGCGGGCCAAAGGCGAGCGGATGTTCAGCAGATTCTTTTCAATATCCGCCTCGCTTTCCCCGACGATCTGATAGGTCTTTTCCTCGCTGTTGTCTTGATCAACCAAAGCCACTGTCGCACCAAATTTAATCGCGCCAGATAGTTTGGACGGATCAATCACTTCGGCAAGGCTGATAATCGCCTCTAACTCTTTGATGCGGCCTTCGATGAAACTTTGTTTTTCGCGCGCCGAATGATATTCGGCATTTTCCGACAAATCTCCGTGCTCGCGCGCCTCGGATATGGCGCGGATGATTGCTGGACGTTCATACGATTTTAAATGCTTCAACTCGTCGTCCAGCGCCACAAAGCCGCGCCGTGTCATTGGAATCTTTTCCATAATTTCCCAGCCTTTTGCCCTAACTTTGGGACAATTTTCAAACAAGAAGGCCACGGCCCTATTCAGGCCATGACCCGTCACTTTTTCTTACCAGACCCGACCCGCCACAAGATTGCAAGCATCAAATGGTGCGCGCGGGCCGCGCAGTCAAAACCACTGCCCCGGTTCCATCAATCCCAAATCCAACAACTGTTGGCTGTGCCAATCAAAAGGCGTGGAATTTTGCCAGATATAGGTGTTGATGGCAAAACGCGATCCCGGATTGGCGCGCAGGGCTTTCGCGGTACGGAAAGACGCGATGGCGGTTGTTAAATTGTTATGCCATGGGCAAGCATAGGTGTTCATTTCCTCGTCCGAGAGCGTGAAATCATCGCGCAGGGTGATACCAGGCTTGGCGCGAAATAGGGCGATGCGGTCGATGCGGCGGCGCGTCCACGGCACATATTCTTCGAACCGCCAGCGCAGGCCGCCATAAAAGTCAAGTTGGCGTTCGCGGTGCGCCCAATTGTTCGCCGCGTCTTCGCGCGCAAGGGCGTAATAACCAGTTTTGTCCAAATGCGCCGTATCAAGCGAGACTGCATTGGGGTGTTCAGTTAAACTTTCAGCATAAATGTCAACAACATAGCTGATCAGCGCTTCGCGCCGTTCTTCGGTGTGAAAAGCCAACATCTCGTCCAGTTTGCGCGATTCAAGAAAGGGAAAGAACAGATATTCGGCATTATAGCAATAAAAAAGCCAAGCGCCCGGCGCAGCAGCGATCAGAGCGTTGACCATGCGCTGCAGAATGCCAGTTTCAAAGACCTGTGTGTCAACACGGGCAATTTTTGCCTCAAGTTCGGCAGGTAGTTCCAATTGCGGTGCGGCCAGCAGGATAACTGGCGCAAAGCCGATATCCAAATGGTGACGCAAAGTTGTGTCCACCTCGACATTGTCTTCCGCCAGAATCATCGCGACAGGGCCTTTGGCCAAGCTTGCCTTTTCGGCGACAAGAAACTGATCCAAACTGAGGTAGCGCATTCCGAATCCCTTTTGTCTGCAACCGTCGCGCGACTAGGTCAAGATGGGGTTAACGGGTGGGCTTTGGCAAGCCCCTTACAGGTGGACGTTGCAGGAGAGGGGGCAAAGCGTGTAAAGCCTGCCCATCGCCAAAGGGGCCGCCCAGATGACCAATATTAACACCGAAGCCAACACTGCTGCGCCCGCCCTAAAAGGGCAGGGCAAAAAGCTGTTCATTAAGACCTACGGCTGCCAGATGAATGTCTATGACAGCGAGCGGATGGCAGAAGCGATGGGCAGCGATGGCTACACGCAGGTGGACAGCGCCGAGGCCGCCGATATGGTGCTGATAAACACCTGCCATATCCGCGAAAAAGCCAGCGAAAAGCTGTATTCAGATTTGGGCCGTTTGCGCAAACTGAAAAAGGATAAGCCCGATTTGAAAATTGGCGTTGCAGGCTGCGTGGCGCAGGCCGAAGGTGCCGAAATTTTGCGCCGCGCGCCGCAGGTCGATGTCGTCGTAGGGCCGCAAGCCTATCACCGCCTGCCTGCAATGGCCCGCGCGGCCCGCGCAGGGCAAACGCAGCAACTCGACACCGATTTTCCCACCGAAGACAAGTTCGACAATCTGCCATCGGCCCGCGCCGCGCGTGGGCCGATGGCGTTTTTGACTGTGCAAGAGGGCTGCGACAAATTTTGCGCCTTTTGTGTGGTGCCCTATACACGAGGCTCAGAGGTGTCCCGCCCCGCCGCGCGCATTCTGGATGAGGCGCGGTCATTGGTAGATCGCGGCGTGCGCGACATCACGTTGCTGGGGCAAAATGTAAACGCCTATCACGGCGCGGGGACGCAGGGGGATTTGACGCTGGCAGGGCTGATCGGCGCTTTGGCTAAAGTCGACGGGCTATTGCGCATTCGCTATACAACCTCGCACCCTAATGACATGGGCGATGATCTGATTGCCGCCCATGGCGAGGTGCCGCAGTTGATGCCCTATCTCCATTTACCCGTGCAGTCAGGTTCGGACAAAATCCTAAAGGCGATGAACCGCAAGCATACCGCCGAGCAGTATCTGCGGCTGATCGAACGTATCCGCGCCGCAAGGCCCGATATTCTGCTATCGTCAGATTTCATTGCAGGCTTTCCGGGCGAGACGGACAGCGACCATGCAGCGACGATGGATTTGATCCGGCAGGTGGGTTTTGGTGCGGCCTATTCGTTCAAATACTCTGCCCGCCCCGGCACGCCCGCCGCTGAGAAAGGAGAAGTGGACGGCGATATTGCTGATGCACGGTTGCAAGAGATGCAAGCGCTGCTGTCTACCCAACAATACGCATTGCAGGCCACGATGGTGGGCCGCGAAGTGGGCGTTCTATATGAAAAGGCAGGCAGGCTGGACGAACAATTAGTGGGCAAGTCCGACCACCTTCACGCCGTCCATGTCACCGACCCTGCGGGCAAGATTGGCGAATTGGTCCGGGTGAAGATCACCGCTTCGGTCACAAATTCATTGAAAGGTCAGAGGATTGGCTAATGCCGCGAGCCTGTTGTTCACGCCCACGAAACAGTGCTGCCGCTAAACAGCGCGGATGAAACAAAGTGTGGAAAGAATGCGGCGCGCACTTCCTGATTGCGCCAGAATCTGCTTTACAACGCTGCGGGCATGACTGAAAAACGATATACGCTGCCGCTAGCGTGTGGGGGGAGTGAAAGTGAAAAAACTTTCCAAAGTAAAAAATAGTCTACTTGCCGTTGTTGCCTTGATTCTATTGATCGGCTTTGTGGGACAAGCGATTGCGCAAAACGCGCCGCAGGTTTCTGGAAAAATCCAATGGGGCATATGGGTTGACCGCGATGGCTGTATGCATTGGTGGGCAGATGGCGGCGTTGAAGGCTATATGCTAGACCGTGTGCATCCCCAAACAGGCAAGCCCGTTTGCATCAAGCGCAACACCTGCCTTGTGCAAAATACCGATCAGCTTTTCGCCACCGATTCGGCGCATCTTTTGCACAATGGCCGCGCCTATTTGCAGCAGTTTTTCCAAGGTGCGGGTGCGTTTGGTTATGCGGTCTATGGGCACACCGATTCGCGCGCATCGGATGAATACAACATCAACCTTTCCCAGCGCCGCGCCCGCGCTGTTGCCGATGTCGCAAGATCTGTTGGCGCAATGGTTGAACGCGAAATCGGCTTTGGCGAGCGGCAACCCGTTGCGCCAAACGATTCAGCCCATAACATGGCGCGCAACCGCCGCGTTGAAATCGTGTGCTATCGGTGGTGATGGATATGGCAAAGATGATGGAAAATTCGCGCGGGAAACTGGTTTTTTTTGGGTTGCTTGCTTTGGCCGCGCTGACGCTGACGGCCTGCGGGGGCGTTGGTACCTTTGGCCCTTATCGGGGTTCCAACTCGCTGATCGCAGCCCCAATAGATCGTGGTTTTATTGATCGCGGGGTGCTGCGCGATGGCGAGGCTGCGATTGTCTATGATCCTGACGGCTGCCAAGGCTGGTTGATTGATGACGGAATTGAAGGTTATTCTGGTCGCCGATTTGACCCTGTTTCAGGCCTGCCCATTTGCAACAATGCCTACCCACCTGGCACAGTGCTGGGCAATTACCAAACCGATGGCAGCAGCAATAGCAGTGATTGGGTTAAGGGCACAGTTGGCAGCGTCGGCGGGTATTGATAGCACCTAAGGTGAATATGTCTTGGCCGCATCTGAAAAGATGCGGCCTTTTCTTTATTTTTGCCGCCCATGCGCAATATCGTGGCGCAGGTGGTGCTTTGTCATCAAAATGTAGCGAGTCGCGCGAAATAAGTCTTGCACGCAGGGCCGCATGGCCACACACTTTGTCCATGCCGCCACATAACCCATAAAGGAGACGCACTTGGGCATCAGCGCGCTGACCCCCCCGAAAGCCCCCGAGGATCTGGTTGAAACGCTCCTCGAATTTCCCGATAATCGACTGCTTATCAGCCTGTGCGGCGAATTTGACCGCAACTTGGCGCAGATCGAACATCAGGCAGGGGTGCATATCCTAAGGCGGGGCAATCGGTTGGCGGTGATCGGCGACAAGGGCGCTAGGGAACAGGCAGCAGCCGTGTTGCGCGGTCTTTATGCGCGGCTGGAATCGGGCCGCGAGGTGCAGGCAGGCGATATTGATGGTGCGATGCGCATGGGCAAGTCCCTGCCAGATGTCCTGAAGCCCGAAGGCGGCGAGCAGATCGAAATGTTCACTGGCGGCAGCGGCGTGGAACTGCGTACCCGCAAAAAACCTGTCGAACCGCGCACCGAGGCGCAGAAAACCTATGTCGCAAATCTGTTTGCCAACGAGCTTGGCTTTGGCATTGGCCCTGCGGGCACAGGCAAAACCTATCTTGCCGTGGCCGTGGGCGTGACCATGCTAATATCGGGCGCGGTGGAAAAGATTATCCTATCGCGCCCAGCTGTTGAGGCGGGCGAGAGGCTGGGCTTTCTTCCGGGCGATATGAAGGAAAAGATCGACCCCTATATGCAGCCGCTTTACGATGCGCTGAACGACTTTCTGCCGCAAAAACAGCTTGCCAAGCTGATGGAAGAAAAGCGGATCGAAATTGCGCCCTTAGCCTTTATGCGCGGGCGCACGCTGTCGAACGCATTTATTGTGCTGGACGAGGCGCAAAATGCCACTGCGATGCAGATGAAGATGTTCCTCACGCGTCTTGGCCACGGCAGCCGCATGGTGATTACGGGCGACCGCAGCCAAGTCGATTTGCCGCGCGGGGTGCCCTCGGGTTTGGCCGAGGCAGAACGGATTTTGAAGGGTGTCAAAGGAGTGACATTTAACTACTTCACCTCGAAAGATGTGGTGCGTCACCCGCTGGTCGGTCGCATTATCGAGGCCTACGAATCTGACGAAGCACAGCCCAGTTGAGGCAGCGGCCGGCAAGGGCTATGAAGCGGCATGGAAAATTTAGTTGAAGTTGTCATCGAAGACGCGCGATGGGAAGGGGTTGGGCTGGAAGATTTGGCCCAGCGCGCCGTCACTGCCGCTTTTGCCGAACTTGGGCTGCCTGTGGCTGGGTTTACTTTGTGCGTGATGGGCTGCGATGATGCCCGAATCGCTGCGCTGAACGCCGATTTTCGCGGCAAGCCAAAGCCAACGAATGTTCTAAGTTGGCCAGCCGAAGAGCGCGGGGCAGATATAGCAGGTAATATGCCCGATTTGCCGCAGGCGGGCGATGTCGATGACCCCTATCATTTGGGTGATATAGCGATTGCCTTTGATACTTGCCATGCCGAGGCACAGTCAGGCAACAAACCGCTTAAGCATCATATCACACATCTAATCGTACATGGTGTTTTGCATATTTTTGGATTTGACCATATAAGAAACTCTGACGGCGATCTGATGGAGGCAGTCGAGGCGCGCGTGATGGCGCGGCTAGGTTTGCCGAACCCTTATGATACCCCCGAATATCTGGGGCCGTGACGACATCGTGATGGCATTTTTTGGACAAGGACAAATGGGCAGTAGCAGCGACTCTTTAGGCAGTACCGCAGACGACGAGGGATCAAGTAGCGAGGCGCAGGGACGTGGGATTTTGAGCCGTATCTTTGGGGCGTTGGGGGCGAGTGGCAAGGACGATGCCATCCCTGCAAGCCCTCTTGCTGGCACACCAGATGCGGGGCCAAACATGGCGCAGTTGGGCCTATCGAACCTTCGCCGCCTGCGTGTAGATGATGTATCGATCCCCAAGGCCGATATCGCGGCCGTACCCCTAGACATTGATAAAGATGCATTGGTCGAGGCATTTCGCACCCACGGATTTTCGCGTCTGCCGGTTTACAAGGGCACGCTGGATCACCCACAAGGTCTGGTTTTGCTGAAAGATTTGGCGCTGCAACACGGTTTTGGCGCGGGGGGGCGCTTTAGTCTGCGCAAATTGCTGCGGCCCGTTCTTTATGCCCCGCCTTCGATGCCCGCTGCCGTTTTGCTGCAAAAGATGCAGCGCGACCGCGTACACATGGCGCTGGTGATTGATGAATATGGCGGGGTCGACGGGCTTGTCACTATCGAAGACCTGATCGAAACCGTCATTGGCGAGATTGAAGACGAGCATGACGAAGTCGAAGGCCTGCTGTGGAAAAAGGAAAATGAGGGCATTTATATCGCGCAATCCACGGCACCCTTGGACGAATTCGAGGCCGAAATCGGTATGACGCTGCGTTCTAGCGACGATGACGATGATATCGATACCTTGGGCGGGTTGGTCTTTGTCCGCGTGGGCCGCGTGCCGGTGCGGGGCGAAATTGTTCCCCATGAAAGCGGCGCTGAATTTGAGGTTATTGATGCCGATCCGCGGCGCATCAAACGCCTGCGCGTCCGGTTGCCTGGTTTTGGCGCGGCCAAGGCGAGCAATGACCAAGCCGCCAATGTTGGGATCGGGGGCAAGTAATGGTGCGGCGGCCGCAAATTTCGCGGTTGCGGCTGAGATTATCCAGTTTCGCGGCGGGCGTTATTGCGGCATCAGGCCAAGCTCCCTTTGATCAGTGGTATCTGTCTTTGGCAGCGCTGGCGGTGCTGTTTATACTGATTTTGGCGCAGGTCAAAACGCCGCGCTTTGCTGCATTTTCAGCTTGGATTGGCGGGGCGGGGTATTTTTGCGCCTCGCTATCTTGGCTGATCTCGCCCTTTCTGATCGAGGCAGATACCTATGCTTGGATGGCGCCTTTTGCGCTGCTGCTTATGGGATTTGGCCTTGCGCTTTTCTGGGCACTGGCGGCTTGGGCCGCCATGTATATGCCGCGCCCCGCGATTGGGCTGGCGGTTTTACTGGCGGGTGCGGAACTGGCGCGCGGCTATGTGCTGACAGGTTTTCCATGGGCACTAATTGGCCATATCTGGATTGATACGCCCGTCGCGCAATTGGCAGCTTATGTTGGGCCAAGTGGATTGACACTGCTGACCACCGCCGTGGCAATGGGATTGGCTGCAGGCAAAATCTGGGGGCGCGGCGCGGCGGCATTGGGTTTAGCCGCTTTTTGGGCGGGTGGGGTTTGGACGCTGAACCAACCCATGCCTGCGGACACCGCCATCACCCTGCGCCTAGTGCAACCAAACGCCGAACAATCGCTGAAATGGGATGCAGCACAGGCTCAGGTGTTCTATGATCGTTTGATCCGCGCCACCAGCGCCGCGCCAAAACCCAATATCGTAATTTGGCCTGAAACGGCCCTGCCTTATTTGCAGGAACAAAACGATGGTATCACTGCCGATATGGCCCGCGCTGCAAATGGGGCCGCGCTGATCTATGGCCGCCAGCGTATCGAAGGGGATCGCGCCTACAATAGCCTTTCGGTGCTGAATAGCGCAGGCAAGGATGCGGCGCTGTATGACAAACACCATTTGGTGCCTTTTGGCGAATACATCCCCTTTGGCGATTTTATGTATAAATGGTTTGGTCTTACGGCCTTTGCTGCGCAACTGGGCAATGGCTATACGGCGGGCGCTGGCCCTGCGGTTATTGATCTGGGCATGGCTGGCGGAAAGTTTCTGCCGCTCATCTGCTATGAGGCGGTCTTTCCGCAAGATTTGCGCGCGGGTAGCCGCCCAGATTGGCTGCTGCAGGTGACAAATGACGCATGGTTTGGCACGCTGACAGGCCCGTTCCAACATGCCGCCCAGTCACGTCTGCGTGCCATTGAACAGGGCCTTCCTATGGTGCGCGTGGCCAATACGGGGGTTACGGCTTTGTATGATGCACGGGGGCGTTTGCGCGCTGATTTGCCCTTTGGCACCGAAGCGCATTTGGACACTGTTTTGCCCAGCGCCTTGCCCGTGCCAACCTATGCCCGTTTTGGCGAGGGCCCGCTGCTTATGTTGCTGGCGGGTGGCTTTGCGCTGGCGTTTTTGCGCCCCAAACGCGTCAGATATTGACGTAAGCGGTAAATGCCACTACCGCAGGTGAATCTGGCACAACGGCTTCCTGACGTGCGCAGAGTATGCAATGGAGCAAGACCCCCATGACTAGACTAGATTACACCTTCACCTCGGAATCCGTATCCGAGGGGCATCCCGACAAATTGTGCGACCGCGTTTCTGATGCGGTGCTGGATGCTTTCCTTACCGCCGAGCCAGACGCCCGCGTCGCCTGCGAAACCTTTGCCACCACCAACCGCGTGGTTGTGGGCGGCGAAGTGGGGTTGTCCAGTAAAGAGGCAACCAAGGCCATGGTCGAGCGTGT
>CAMAXX010000036.1 GCA_945862435.1 Pseudorhodobacter antarcticus | reverse complement strand
ATACGGTAGCAAAGTTTTAGATCAGAACTTTACTCTAATAAAAAATAATAATTACTCAGTGATGAGAACTCCGTCGACATTCAAGTTGAGCCTAAGTAATTCAGCTAGTGTGATTGAGGTGATGTCCTGTGCTTCGGTATCAGCCAAGGGGGTATCCAGTGCGATAACCAGAATGCCAGCTGCGCGGGCATCTTTCAGCGCTGGGCCAACCGAGTCGTTCGAAGGGGTGATCAGGATACCCTTTGCGCCAGCAGCCACGCAGTTTTCAATCGCGGTGATCTGCGGTGCAGCGTCGCCATCTGTCACGCCAGCGTAGGCTTGGAAATCCAGACCAGCAGCGGTTGCAGCAGCTTCAGCGCCTTCTTTCATTTTTACGAAGAAGGGGTTGGTGTTGTTTTTGGTAATCAGGCAAGCCAGATCGGCTGCCGAAGCGCCGCCAGCCATCACTGCGAAAGCTGCAACGCTAGACAGTGCGAGGGTCTTAAGTTTCATTCGGTGGTCCTCCCAAGGATCAGGGCAAAGCGCCCCATTTGAATGCTACGCGCCCAAGCAAGGTGTTGGGCGGTTTGTGCAGACAATCCGATTCGCGCGACTTCGTCAAGATAAATAAATCAGATTGATTTAGTATTGACAGATGCCCATTCCCTGCGCAGTTTGCGGTGTAATTGTGCATTGCAAAGGCAGGGATCATGCTGATCGGAATATCGCCCCTTTTGGGCCCAGAATTGCTGCAGGCGTTGCGGGCAATGGGGCACGGCGATGAGATCGCGCTGGTGGATGGCAATTATCCTGCCGCAGAACATGCGCGCCGATTGATCAGGGCTGATGGCATTACGCTGCTGCCGATGCTGCGCGCGGTGCTGTCGGTGCTGCCCGTCGAAGCGGCAGGGCGTGCATCGCTGATGAATGATCCCGCGCAAAAGGGGTCTATTCACGCCGAAATTGATGCGCTGTGTGCAGGCTGCGGGCAAAGTTTTACCCTGACACCCCTTGCGGGGGATGCGCTGTATCCGCGTATAAAATCGGCCTATGCGATTGTTGCCACGTCCGAATTGGCGCTTTACGCCAATGTGATTTTGCGCAAGGCTGCGCTAACCGGCCTTACCTAAGCGATAATGTAGATGATGGACGCAGACCTGCCCCAAGACAAGCAAATCGCCGAAGAACTGGGTCTGCGGGGGTCTAACCAATCGGGCATGCGCGATCACAACGAACGGCTGGTGCTGTCTTTGGTACGCGCGCAGGGCGGGCTTTCCAAGTCTGACATAGCGCGCATTACGGGCCTGTCGGCGCAGACCGTTTCAGTCATTATGCGCGGGCTGGAACAAGACGGGCTCTTAGAACGCGGCGCGCCCAATCGGGGGCGAATCGGCCAGCCGTCGGTTCCGATGTATTTGGCGGCAGATGGAGCCTATTTTCTGGGGTTAAAAATTGGCCGCCGCTCGGTCGACTTAACGTTGGTGGATTTTGCAGGCCAAATGCGCGCGGCGCGCCGTCAAGTGTATCGCTATCCCACCCCTGACGGCGTGGTTGGATTTGTGCGCAGCGCTATGCCAGCGTTGGCGCGCGCGCTGCCCGCTGGGCATAGCGCGCGTATCTCGGGCCTTGGGGTGGCGATGCCGTTTCAACTGTGGTCTTGGGTGCAGCTGATCGGCGTGCCGCAGGCGGAAATGGATGCTTGGCGCACGCGCGATATTCAGGCCGAATTGGCTGATGCGACGGGCATTCCTGTTTACGTGCAAAATGATGCCACTTCGGCCTGCGGGGCGGAACTGGTGTTTGGCACAGGGGATCGCCCGCGCGATTTTCTGTATTTCTACTTTGGTTATTTCATCGGCGGTGGGCTGGTGCTGAACGGCCAATTGGTGCTGGGCCGCACCGGCAATGCGGCGGGTGTTGGTCCTATGCCCGTGCCCAGGGCCAGCGGCGATATGCGCCGCCTGCTGGACACGGCGTCGATGTCAAAACTGGCCGATGCGATGGAGGCCGCCGGCGAAGACAGCGCCCATTTGTGGGAGCAGCACGCCCAATGGCGCGTCTCGCCCGCGATCTTGTCTGCATGGCTGGATGAGGCGGCAGAAGGGCTGGCATGGGCCGCGCTGACCGCCGCCACGCTGCTGGAAATCGAAGCGGTGCTGATTGACGGCTGGATGCCCGTGGCTGTGCGTGCCGAACTGACCCGCCGCACGCAAATTGCCTTGGCGGCCTTAGACCTGTCGGGCATCACCCCGCCCGCCATTCGCGAAGGCACAGTGGGGGCCGAAGCACGATCCCTAGGGGCGGCGGCGATTCCCCTTTCGCAGCGCTATCTGATCGATCAGAACGCCGCATCTCGGGCGTAAACCCTTATTCCCGCTTGCCCTTACCGTTGCGGCGCAGTAAAAAATGCCCAGCCGCAAAGGGATAAGTCATGAGCAAAGCCGCCAAAAAATCCGCCTCTGCACCAAAGAACTCCGCCGCGCAAGATGTGGCAGTTGTGACCGCATGGAAAGTGGCCTGTGATGGCGGCGAAGGGGCCTTAGGCCATCCGCGCGTCTGGCTTTCCATCCCGCAAAACAGCGGCGAGGCGGTGTGCGGTTACTGCGACAAAATCTTCCGCATCGACCGCGATCATGCGGGGGATGATCACTAGGGTCTGCAAGGGCATTCGGTAGCCTCTGGCAAGCGCGCCCTGCCCGTGGCAATGTCCCCCCATCACGCGCGGGGGGAAATATCATGACATTCGGCAAAGGCAGTCATCTGCATCTGATCGACGGATCGGCGTTTATCTTTCGCGCCTATCACGCGCTGCCCCCCCTGACGCGCAAATCTGACGGCTTGCCCGTGGGCGCGGTGGCGGGGTTTTGCAACCTTTTGTGGGGCGAGATTACCGCGACACGGCGCGAAAATGCCCCGACCCATTTGGCGGTGATCTTCGATGCAGGATCAAAGACCTTTCGCAACGATATCTACCCCGCCTACAAGGCCAACCGCCCCGAGCTGCCCGAAGACCTACGCCCGCAGTTTGCTTATACCCGCACGGCCAGCCGCGCGTTCAACGTGCCTTGTATTGAAATCAATGGGTTCGAGGCGGATGACATCATCGCCACCTATGCCCGCATGGCAAGGGCTGCCGGCGGAACGGCGACGATCATCTCGTCTGACAAAGACCTAATGCAGCTTATGGGCGATGGCATCGATATGCTTGACCCGATGAAGAACAAACGCCTGACGCTGGAGGATGTAGCCGAAAAGTTCGGCGTGGCGCCAAGCCGCGTGGTCGATGTGCAGGCGCTTGCGGGCGATTCGGTGGATAATGTGCCCGGCGCGCCAGGGATTGGGCTGAAAACCGCCGCCTTGCTGATTAACGAATACGGCGATTTGGATGCGCTTTTGGCCCGCGCGGGCGAGATTAAGCAGCCCAAGCGGCGCGAGGCGTTGGTGGAAAATGCCGATCTGATCCGCATTTCGCGCGCGCTGGTCAGCCTTGACCCCAATGTGCAGGGTCTGCCGTCGCTGGATGATTACGCTATAACCAAGCCTGACCCAGACACGATTATGGGCTTTTTGCGCGAGATGGAGTTTAACACCCTAACCCGCCGCGTGGCCGAAAAACTGGGGGTAGAAGCCCCCGCGATTGCGCCCGCGCAGGGCTATCAAGTGGTGGGCGCGCATGAAGACAGCGCGGCGCAGGCAGATCAGCCGCCCTTTGACCATGCCGCCTATGAATCCATCACCACAATGGCGCAGCTGGCCAAATGGATTGCCGAAATCCACGCCATTGGCCATGTGGCCGTGGATACCGAAACCACAAGCCTTGACGAAATGCGAGCCGAACTGGTCGGCATTTCGCTGTGCGTCCATGCTGGCCGCGCCGCCTATATCCCGCTCGGGCATAAGGTGGGGGGGAACGATCTGTTTGGCGGCAACGATCTGGCGGCGGGGCAGCTTGCCATAAATGATGTGCTGGCCGCGCTAAAGCCCGTTTTGACCGACCCATCGGTGATGAAAATCGGCCAGAACATGAAATACGATTGGAAAATCTTTGCCCGCCATGGGGTAGAGATTGCCCCCTTTGATGACACGATGCTGATGTCTTACGCCATGCAGGCGGGGCTGAACGGGCACGGAATGGACGCGCTGTCGGAAAAGTATTTGGGCCATAACACCATTCCGATCAAAGACCTGATCGGCAGCGGCAAATCGCAAATCACTTTTGACCGCGTGGCGATTGATACGGCGGTCAAATACGCCGCCGAAGACGCCGATGTTACCTTGCGCCTGTGGGCCATGTTCAAACCGCAGTTGCACCGCGCCCGCGTCACCCGCGTCTATGAGACACTGGAGCGCCCGCTTGTGCCCGTTCTGGCCCGCATGGAAATGACGGGAATCGAAGTGAACCGAGACACGCTATCGCGCATGTCGAACGCCTTTGCGCAGAAAATGGCGCAGTTGGAAGAAGAAATTCAAACCGCTGCCGGTCAGCCGTTTAATGTGGGCAGCCCCAAACAACTGGGCGAAATTCTATTCGATAAACTGGGGCTTGCAGGCGGGGAAAAGGGCAAAACGGGGGCTTACGGCACGGGAGCGGATATTTTGGAAGATCTGGCGACCGAGCATAAATTGCCGGGGCTGGTTTTGGATTGGCGGCAGCTTGCCAAACTGAAATCCACCTACACCGACGCGCTGCAAGACCATATCAACCCAGACACGGGGCGCGTGCATACCAGTTATTCCATTTCGGGGGCGATTACGGGGCGGCTTGCTTCGACCGATCCGAACCTGCAAAACATCCCCATTCGCAGCGAAGAGGGCCGCCGTATCCGCGAGGCGTTTGTGGCGCCCAAGGGGAAGGTTCTGGTCAGCCTTGATTACAGCCAGATCGAACTGCGCATCTTGGCCCACATGGCAAACCTGCCGGCGTTAAAGGCCGCCTTTGCGGAAGGGATCGACATTCATGCCATGACCGCGTCGGAAATGTTCGGTGTGCCGCTAGACCAGATGACATCCGACATCCGCCGCCGTGCCAAGGCGATCAATTTCGGGGTGATTTACGGCATTTCAGGCTTTGGCCTTGCTCGCAACCTGCGCATCCCGCGCACCGAGGCACAGGGCTTTATCGACCGCTATTTTGAACGTTTTCCGGGTATCAAGGACTATATGACGGCAACGGTGAAATTCGCGCAGGAAAAGGGATTTGTTCAAACCCTGTTTGGCCGAAAAATCCACACGCCCGAGATTAACGCCAAAGGGCCGGGCGCAGGCTTTGCCAAACGCGCGGCGATCAATGCGCCCAGTCAGGGCACGGCGGCAGATGTGATCCGCCGTGCCATGGTGCGGATGGACGGCGCGATTGCCCATCTGCCCGCCAAAATGCTGCTACAAGTGCATGACGAACTTTTGTTCGAAGTCGATGAAAGCGCCGCCGCCGATCTGACGGCCATTGCCAAAGATATCATGCAAACCGCAAGCGCCCCCGCCGTGCATATGGATGTGGATTTGATCGTAGAGGCGGGGCAGGGGCCAAATTGGGCGGCTGCGCATTGACATGCCTGCCTCTGCTGACGCGCCGATCCTAACCATCCGCACCCGCGCAGAACTGCGCGCGTGGTTGGCGGATAATCATGTAAGCGCCCCCAGCCAATGGCTGGCCACATACAAACGCCACCATCCCGACTATCTGGCCTACGAGCCGCAAGTCGAAGAACTACTGTGCTGGGGCTGGATTGACAGCGTAACCCGCGCGCTGGACGAAAATCGCAGCATGACTTTGGTCGCGCCGCGAAACCCCAAATCGGGCTGGTCAGCGATCAATAAGGCGCATGTTGATCGCGCCCGCGCAAGCGGCGCGATGACGGCGGCAGGCGAGGCGAAGATTGCAGCCGCACAAGCCAATGGCATGTGGGATTTTCTAAACGATGTCGATGCACTAATCGCCCCTGATGACCTGATCGCAGCCTTAGGGGATGCGCGCCCCGTCTATGAGGCCTATCCAAAATCCATCAAACGCGGCACGCTGGAATGGATCAAAACCGCGAAAACCGCCCCCACCCGCGCCGCGCGCATTACCGATGTGGTCGCCAGCGCGGGCCAAGGGCTGCGCCCGAAACCCTTTCGCCGATAGCCGTTTCATACTGATCCAAATACCTGCGCCGCAGGCACTTATCCGCAATCCCGCTTTAGGCAGGATCGACAAGCCGCCCCAGCACGCGCCCGCCGATAATATGCAAATGGTAATGTGGCACCTCTTGCATCCCATGCGCGCCCGCATTGGTGATACAGCGATAGCCGCCCGCCTCTAGCCCCAGCATCTCGCACACTTTGGCGCAGGCGCGGTGGAAATCGGTAATTTCCGCCTCGCTGGCATTGGTGGCAAAATCGGAAAAATCCACATAGGCGCCTTTGGGAATGGCCAAAACATGCACGGGGGCGGCTGGGTTAATGTTGTCAAACACAAGGGTATGGGGCGTGTCCAGCACAGTTTTATTGGGAATTTCACCGCGCAGGATGCGGGCGAAGATGTTCTGCGCGTCATAGGTTTTTTGCATTTTCAATCCACAAATAGATGATCCAGCGCCAATATCTCGCGGCTGGTGTCATAGTCTATATCCAAAAACGCCGCCAAAGCGCGGGCATTTTCATCGGCGCGGCCAGTTTGGCGCAATTTATGATGTTGATCAAAGCCAACCTCTTTGATCTGGTCAGATTCAAAGCGCACATCATAGCGAATGGTCGGAAGCAGCCGCGCCAATGTTTCCTTGGGCGTTTTATCTGTGGCAAGGCCAACCCGCTTGGCATGGCCAATCAAATAGTCATCCGTAAATTCGCATTCAATTTCCAAAAGCCGTGTTGTGCCTGCATCGTTGTAGAAGTCTTTAATCAGGTCAACATTGGTGGGATCAATGCAGATCAGCAGCTTATCGCTTTGCCAATTTGCAAACAGCATTTGTACCAAGGCGCGGCGGTGGCGCGTGCGTTTGTCCAGCGTGGTTTGGATGCCGCCCAAATCGGGCAATTCGGTCGAGGCTTCGTTAAACAAATATTCAATCGCTGGGATCTGCGTTGCGCTGCGGATCCGTCCCAACAGCCGTTTGGCGATATGCCATTTCTTGCACGTCACAATCATCAAGCTGGAATCGCGCCCAAGGCTTTGATCTGTTTCCCAAAAACGTGGCGCAAAGCGGCGGCCAATACGGCCCCGCGCTGTTAAAAACTTAAACAGCGACTTGCCCTCGTTCGAGATGGCAAAGCTGTGCTTATCATTGCCATACAGCGCGCCAAGGCGGGTCTTTAAATCGCTGGCCATGGGGCTGATCTTGCGGGCAAACAGATAGTCTTGGGACAAAAGCAAGTCATAGTGGTCATTGTAGAACACCACGGGCATTCCGTAATCGGTGAATAACAAAAAGGTCAGCGTGCGGGTGCGCACCTCGTGATCGGGGACAAGATGGCGGACAAGCGTTTGAAAGAACGTCTCGTCAGGGATCCACGTGGTGCGGAAAAACCGCATCACATCACGGCGCTTTTTGATGAAATCCAAAAGCCATTCGATGGTACGCCGCCGCAGGCACCACCATTGGCTGCCGATTTGCATGGCGATATCGGCGGGGATTTCGCGCTGAAGGCCAAAGCGTTTTTGCAGGTTCATCGAGGCGTAGAACAGGGATTTATGGCGGCGTTCGTTAAACCAGTAGCGATAGATCAGACGTTCTTCCTTAAGCCCAACTTTGATCCAATCAGAGGCGAAGAAGTCAAAGCTTTCAATGTAATCAACGTCTTCGCGGTCAAGAAATTCATGCACATGGCGGGCCGATTTGATAGGCATACAATCGCCCGACAGCATGTAGAAATGGCTGGCAGAGGGAAACTGGTGCACGGCGGCTTTCACCGCCTCTAGCGTGGCTTCGACAAGGCTCCATTCGCCCCAGCCGCATTTGACACGGCGTTTGGAAAAGGCGACATTCGGGTTGCCTTTTAGGGCGGCGGTGATTTCGGCATAATCCCCTGACTTGGCCCGCCCGTCAAAATGGATGGCGACAAAATCGCCTGCATCGGTAAGCCGCTGAGCTTGCGCGATGATGCCTGCTGGGTCTTTGTGACACAAAAGAATATATGCGATTCGCGCCATTTTGGCCTGTTAACCTGATGTTTACGTCGATTGTTTCCAAAATAGCGCCAAAGCGCATTGAAAAGACAGAGCTTCTTTGCGATTTATACACACGGCCGCGCAGATACATCAGTTTGCCTATATCGGAGTTAACAATGCCTTTCCCCGGAACATGGATGACCACCAGCGAAAGTATGGTCTACCGCGTGGTGCCCAAATGTGCCTGCTCGTCCATCGGGCAGATTATGTATTATTCTGACAACGGCCAGTTTTTTGATGGCGACATTCACGATGCCAAAACTGGCATGCATAAATGGTCGATGGAGGCCAGCCAACCGTTGATCGAAAAAAACGCCCAAACGCGCGCGTCGTTTGCCTTTACTTGCGTGCGCAATCCCTACACGCGAATCCTGTCCAGCTTTTTCGACAAAATCTGCGGCGTTCAACGCAATGGCAAACGCTATCGCGGCAACCTTGTGCCGCTGCTAATTGCCAAATACGGCGTGCAGGTGGGCGGGGATGATGGCCACGGCGAGTTTGACCAGATTGCCAGTTTTCGCCGCTTTCTGCTGTTCGTGCGCGATACTATCCGCTTTCGCAAACCGATGGACCCCGATATTCATTGGTCGGCGATGGCGGGGCATGTATCTACTTTTGTGGTGAATGGCGGGCGCTACGACCATATTTTCTTTACCGAAAAGTTTAACGAAGGCATGCAGGTGGTTTTGGACAAAACCCCGCAACTGCATAAGGTTGATCTGACAACGATCCCGCGTTTCAACGAAAGTTCGGGCCACGGGCCAGAACGCGCGCATCCCGTGGAAGATTACTTTGACGATCTGTCAATGCATCTGATGTGGGAAATCTATAAACGCGATTTCCAGTTGTTCAAATATGATTTTGAAAACCCCGCCGATAAAATGCCCACAGCCGAGGTGGATTTGGCGGAAGTGCACGCGAAACTGGGGGACTAACTCGGCAGCCTAACGCGCCTTGGCATCGGCCAAAATCAATTCCGCCCCGCGCCAGCCAATCATCATGGCAGGGGCGTTGGTGTTGCCTGCAATTAGGTTTGGAAAGGCCGACGCGTCGATCACGCGCAGACCTTGCATCCCATGCACGCGCAGGCGCGCGTCCACCACCGATGTAGCGGCATCATCGCCCATCCGCGCCGTGCAGGACGGATGATAAACCGTGCCCGACCGCTGGCGAAAATCGGCGATGATGTCTTCATCGCGCGTCACTTCGGGGCCGGGACGAAGCTCGGCCTTAATCACGCGGGCCATGGCGGGCTGGGCGGCGATTTTGCGCAGAAATTTCACCGCCTCTAGCATTTCGGTCACGTCGTGATTGGTGGAATAGGCATTAGCGGTGATAATGGGGTGCGCAAGCGGGTCTGATGAGGCCAAACGAATATGCCCGCGCGAGGTGGGGCGGCAGTTTGATAGGCCAATGGAAAGGCCGTTGAATGGATCGGGGGTCAGCAATGGCCGCTCTCCCGCGCGTGGCATCAGGGTGGAAAAGGCCTGAAAATACAGTTGCATATTGGGGCGGTCTAAATCTGGCCTTGTGCGGAAAAACCCGCCAGCGTGGTTGATTGATTTTGCCAGCGGCCCGCCGCCTGTCAGCAAATACTGCGCGCCGACAATTGCCTTGCCCCACCACGGGCGCAAAATGGCGTTATAAGTGGGCACGTTCATTTCCCAAGTATAATTTAGCCCCTGATGATCGGACAGATGCGCGCCGACATTGGGGTTATCCAGCACCACGGGCAGGCCCAAGGCAGCCAAATCGGCGCCCTTGCCAATGCCCGACAGTTGCAAAAGCTGCGGGCTGTTGATGGCTCCGCCCGACAAAATCACTTCGGCGTTGCAGCGCAACTGGCGAGTTTGTCCGACTTGGATATACTCCACCCCCACGGCGCGGCGACCTTCCAGCAGCACGCGTGTGACTTGGGCGCGGGTGATGATGTGCAGGTTCTTGCGCCCCTTGGCGGGGGTCAAAAACGCCCGCGCCGCCGAATTGCGCCGCGCGGATTTGATGGTCATTTGATAAATGCCCGCACCCTCTTGGCTTTCGCCATTAAAATCGGGGTTATGGGGCAGGCCAGCCGCCTGACACGCGTCAATATAGCTGCCGACCAGCGGATGCAGCCCTTTTTTATTGGCGCTGACAAACAATGGCCCGCCTGCGCCGCGCCAGTCATCAGCGCCTGCTTCGGTGTCTTCAATTGCCTTGTAGGCGCCAAGGCAGGCGTCCCAACCCCAACCCTGCGCTATCTTGCCCCATTCGTCATAATCGGCGCGGTGGCCGCGAATATAGACCATAGCATTGATCGACGAAGACCCGCCAAGCACCTTGCCGCGCGGCCAATAGTCGCGTTGTCCTGCAAAGCCTTCATCAGGTTCGGTTTGATACATCCAATTGACGGCAGGGTTATAAAACAGCTTACCATAACCTAGTGGCATATGAATAAAAAACCGCGAATCGCTGCCGCCCGCCTCGATCAGCGCGACTTTATGCGCGCCGCTTTCGGTCAGGCGGTTGGCCAAAACGCTGCCAGCACTGCCCGCGCCGACGATGATGTAATCTGGTTGAAAATTCATGCCGTTCTCCTGCGCTAACGTTAGCGCGCGATAGCTGGGCTGCCCGAACTTGCCCGACATAAAATGTCGTATATTGGCAGAGCTGGCTACGAAACTTCGTCAGATCAGGTTTACCTTCTGGTAATGCAAGCGGCCTATGGTAGCGGCAGGATTAATTTGCAGGGCAGCCATGGCAGAACTTCTGGACCAAACGAAATCGACCCTTGCTGATGTGCCATTTGAAACATCGCAGTTGTTTTATTCGCGCACCGATAAGCGGGGCATCATAAAGGCTGGTAATTCGGTTTTTCAGGCGATTTCAGGCTTTGATTGGGCCCAGCTTTTGGATGCGCCACATCGCATCGTGCGCAACTATGATACGCCGCGCGCCATCTTTCGGGTGATGTGGGCGCTGATTGAGGCGAACTCGGTCGCGGTTGCCTATGTTCGCAACAAAACTGCTGAAGGGCGCGGTTATTGGGTTTTGGCGATGGTGCTGCCAACGGCGGATGGCTATTTATCTATTCGGATCAAGCCAACCTCGCCACTTTTCGCACTGATTAAGGAAATCTATCGCGGTCTATCTGCGGCCGAACAGGGCGAAGCGCTGACAGTCGAAGATAGCGAAGTGCGCCTGCTGGACGAGTTGGGCGCGCTTGGATATCCCAGCTATGAGGCATTCCATAAATCGGCGCTTTTGGATGAATTTCGCGCGCGCTCGTCGGCCGTTTCGCAAAAACTAAAGGGCTATTTTGCGGATATCGACCGGATCAAAAAAGGATTGCAGGCTATCAAGTCGTCACAGGTTGAATTGATGGCGGGTGTTGAATCCCTGCGCGATCTGCCTACCAATATGCGGATTGTCGCTTCGCGGCTGGAACCTTCGGGTGGCCCGCTGTCGGCGATGTCGGATATTTACAACTCCACCTCATCCGTTTTGTTCCAAGAAATAACTGATTTCGCCTTGGGCCAAACCAGCATCAGCAAACGTATGGACGAAGCTTTTGAAAATGCATGCTTTTTCAAGGTTGTAACTCTATTGGTGGAAGAAACCATGGCCGCATCGGCGCAGGATGATCTGCTGGAACATGGCGTTGACCAAGGTATTGAAGTGTCCTTTTTGGGAGGTGTGCTGGCGCAATATGCGGCAATCGAACGCGACTCCTTGCAAATTGCCGAACGGCTAGCGCAGGATTTGAACCGCGCCGCCTATGATTTGCGCCGCTCGATGCTGGGCCTTGATACCATTCGCGTAATGGGCCTTGTGGAAAGCGGGCGTTTGGGCAGTGAAGGCAGCCGTATTGGCGCGACGATGGAGCAAATTGGCGATTGCCACAGCGTCATCATCGCGCTTTTGCAAAGCATCAAGGACAACGCCGCGATTGTAAATGCGGGCGTAGCGGGGATGCGCATGCATTTCCAAAAACGTGGCGCTTTGGCTGCGGGCTAGGGTCAGCGGCCTTTCCAAACTGGTTCGCGTTTTTCGGCAAAGGCGCGCGCACCTTCCAGTTGATCATCCGAGGAATAGAGCCGGTCCACCGTGGGAAGCTGCCGCTTGGTGACGCGGCTGAGGGCATCCTGAAAGCGCATATTCTCGGCCTCGCGGACCACTTCCTTGATGGCGGCATAGACAAGGGGCGGGCCAGCTTCGAGCAGCCGCGCCAGATCCCATGCTTTGTCTAGCAGGGTTTCAGGTGTGCAAATCTCTTTCACAATGCCCCAGCGATGGGCCTCGTCTGCGTCAAACCAGCGGCCCGTCAACAACAGATCCATCGCAACGTGATAGGGAATCCGCTTTGGCAGTTTAATGCTAGCAGCATCGGCAACTGTGCCTGAACGGATTTCGGGCAGCGCGAAAGTGGCATTATCAGAACACAAGATCAAATCCGCCGACAGCGCCAGTTCCAAGCCCCCACCACAGCAAATGCCGTTCACGGCGGCGATGACGGGTTTGTTCAGGTTCGGCAGTTCTTGCAAACCACCAAAGCCGCCCACGCCATAATCGCCATCCACCGCGTCCCCGCCTGCGGCTGCCTTCAAATCCCAGCCAGGGCAGAAAAACTTATCCCCCGCCGCGCGCAAAATACAAACGCGCAGGCTGTCATCATCGCGAAAGGCGCGAAAGGTAAGCCCCATGATACGGCTGGTTGCCAAATCAATTGCGTTGGCCTTGGGGCGATCAAGCGTCACCTCAAGGATCGCGCCAATGCGCCGCGTCTTGATCGGGCCGTCCTGTGTCATTTCCATCTGCATCTTCACACCTTTCTGATCAGCGCATCTACCGCAACTGCACCATCCACGCGCAGCAGGATGGGGTTTATTTCAATTTCCTCAAGGCTTTGGTCGGCTTCTATCAGCGCTCCCAGTGCCAGTGCCACCTGCACCAGCGCCGCCGTATCCGCCTTTGGCCGCCCGCGATAGCCGTGCAGCAGCGGCCATAGGCGCAATCTGCGAAAGGCCGCGTCAATGTCATCCGCAGACGCGGGCCAGACCAATGTCACCGTATCAGCCAAAACTTCGGCGGTCACGCCGCCCATGCCCAGCGTTAACGTCACGCCATAAATCGGGTCACGCGCAAGGCCCAGCAGTATTTCGGCCACTGCGCCAGTCACCATTTCTTCGGCCAAATAGCCCTGCGCGCCTGCCATTTCGGCTTGCCCGTCCAGGCTGGCTAGGTTCAACCGCACTGCACTACTTTCTGTTTTGTGGGCAAATCCCAGCCCTTTCAGGGCCAAGGGCGGGGTCAATGCGCGCGCTTTTTCCGCCAATTCCTGCAAAGTATCAGCGGTTTGCGAACGCGGCACAGCCACGCCCGCGCCGCGCAAAATCTGCTTGGCGTCATGTTCGCTTAGCAGGCGCGCCTCGCGTGCGGGCAGGGCTGCCACGGGCCGCCAACCCGTTGGCCCCGCAGGCGCTTGTGCGGCCGAAATCGCCGCCAAGGCCGTTTCTAGCCCCATCAATGTGCAAATGCCGCGGTCCATCAGGCGCACGGCCAAACCCTCATCAAAATTCTCGGGAATCGAAGCCACAGGAAAGGCAATTTTCCCCGTGGCCTTTTGCGCCGCCACAATCGCATCCAGCGCAGGCTGATAGCCCGCAGGATCGCAGCGGTCACCCCGCGGCGGATCGATAATGTAAATTCCCGCGTCATAGCCAGCCAGCATCGAAGTAAAGACCTCGGTCGTGCGTGGCCCATCGCCCCAGATAAAAGTATGATAATCCAATGGGTTAGAAATAGTGACGATTGGCCCCAACACATCCGCCAGATGGGTGTGGATTGCCGTTGGCACGGGGGGAAAGTCAATGCCAAAGGGCGCAGCAAGATCTGCCACCAGCCCCGCCTCGCCGCCGGAACAAGACAGCGAACAAATGCGCCGCCCCAAATCGGGGCCATGCGCGTGGAATATCTTCAGCGTTTCCAGAAGTTCGGACGGGCTGTTCACCTCGGCCACGCCAATCTGGCGCAAAAAGGCGGAACTTGCCGCCCCGCCTCCCGCCAAAGATGCAGTATGCGACGCGGCAGCGTTCCGCGACATTTCTGTTTTTCCCGATTTGATGGCAACAATCCCCTTACCCGCCGCACGGGCGCCTTGGGCAAGGGCCGCAAAAGCGGGGGCATCATCAATGCCTTCAATATAAAGGCCAAGGGCAGTTACACGGGGGTCATCCAGCAGTGCGCCCGCCAAATCGGCCAGCCCCACCATCGCGGCATTGCCCAAACAGGCCACATAGGCCACAGGCAGCGCGCGCTTTTGCATGCCCAAATTGATCACAATGTTAGAAGATTGGCTGACCAGCGCCACACCGCGATCCACGGCAATCCCGCCATGCTGATCGGGCCAAAGCAGCGCGCCGTCCAAATAATTGATAACCCCATAGCAATTTGGCCCAAGGATCGGCATATCCCCCGCCGCTGCGACCAGCCGCGCCTGCAATTCAGGCGCGCCCGCTTCTGTCCAACCCGAGGCAAAGCAAATCGCCCCGCCCGCGCCCATGGCGGAAAGTTCGCCCACCACATCAACCGTGGCATGACGATTTACGCCAATAAACGTGGCATCGGGCGCAAAAGGCAGGTCTGAAAGGCTGGCATAGGCACGCAGGCCGCCGATTTCCGCTTTGGTGGGATGGACGGGCCAGATCGGGCCTTGGAACCCCATCTTCTGGCACTGTTCAATTACATTCATCGCCCAGCCGGCGCCAAGGACGGCAATGGATTTTGGGCGCAGCAGGCGAGAGAGGTCAGCCATAATTAGCCGCCCACATTGCGCAACAACTCGCGGCTGATGATGTGGCGCTGAATTTCGGAAGTGCCTTCCCAAATCCGTTCCACCCGCGCATCGCGCCAGATCCGTTCCAGCGGCAGATCGTCCATCAATCCCATCCCGCCGTGAATTTGGATGGCCTCATCCGCGATCATCGCCAGCACTTCGCTGGCCTTTAGTTTGGCCATCGCCATATCGCCATCGGTCACAGTCCCTGCATCGTATTTCCATGCCGCCTCGAACGTGAGCAGATCGGCGGCTTTCAGTTCCATCGCCATATCGGCCAGCTTAAACGACACGCCCTGAAACTTGCCGATTTGTTGGCCAAATTGCTTGCGCTGGGCGGCATAGGAAATCGCCAGTGCAAGCGCGCGGTCAGCGCGGCCAAGGCAGGTCGAGGCAACTTGCAGGCGCGTCGCCCCCAGCCATTTGCCTGCCACTTCGAACCCTTTATGCACCTCGCCCAGCACATTCTCGGCGGGGATGCGGCAATCGTCAAATTCCAAGATGCAGTTTGTATAGCCGCGATGCGAGACGTTTTTATACCCGTCGCGCACGGAAAAGCCTTTTGTGCCCTTATCCACGAAAAAGGCGGTGATTAGCTTTTTCGGCCCGCGCGGGGTGTCTTCCTCGCCCGTGGCCAGAAAGGCGATAGTGAAGCCTGCAATATCGGCGTGAGAGATGAAATGCTTGGTGCCGTTCAGCACAAAATCGCCCCCGTCTTGGCGGGCCGATGCCTTCATACCGCGCAGATCAGACCCTGCACCGGGTTCGGTCATCGCTAAACAATCCCATGTCTCGCCGCGAATGCAGGGCATCAAATACCGCTCGCGCTGCGCGTCATTGCCTGCCAGCAGGATGTTGGATGGGCGCGCAACGCATGTCCAATGCAGGGCGTAATTGGCGCGGCCAAGTTCCTTTTCATAAAGCAGCCACGCCATAGTATCCAAACCCGCGCCGCCCACCTCGGCGGGCATATTGGCGGCGTAAAGCCCTGCTTGCATGGCCTTTTTCTGCACTTCGCGCACGATTTCCATCGGCAGATGGTTTGTCCGTTCCACAAGCGCTTCGTGCGGGTAAAGTTCCGCTTCCACAAAGGCGCGGGTGGTATCCACGATCATTTGCTGTTCTTCTGTCAGGCCAAAATGCATGTCATACCTGTGGGTCTGGGTTGATGGTAAATCCGTCGATGGTGATGGCTTGGCCGGAAATTAGCCGCCCGCCATCCGAGGCTAGGAACACCGCCATATTGGCCACGTCCTGCGCATCCACTAGGCTGCGCAGGGCTGTGCCTGCCTCGTATCCTGCACGCACGGCCTGCGGGGTCATGCCTTTGGCGGCGGCCTCATCGGCAAAAACGCGGTCGATGCGGGGGCCGTTGACCGAGCCTGGCAGAATGGCGTTGGCGCGGATACCTTGCGCGCCCAGTTCCATTGCAAGGGTTTTCATCAGCCCGATCACCGCCCATTTTGCCGCCGCATAGGGACTGCGATAGGGAAAGCCGTAGATGCCTGCGGTAGACGAAGTGAACAAAACGCAGGCCCCGCGCCTTAGCAGCGGGATTGTGTGTTTGGCCGTTAGAAACGCGCCATCAAGGTTGACGGCAAGGCAATCGCGCCAGCCGTCCAGCGGCATTTCAGCAATGCTGGCGGTTGGCCCTTTGATCCCAGCATTGGCGCAAATCACGTCCAATGCGCCCCATTCGGCGGCGATTTCAGCGGCCAGCATTTGCATTTGCGCTTCGTCTCGTACATCGGCAAGGCTGGCGCGATGGGAGCTGGCAGCGACGGCTGTGGCATCAACATCTGTCACCCAAACGCGGTAGCCCGCCGCGGCAAAGGCATCCGCCATCACCGCGCCAATGCCATTCGCGCCAGCGGTGATAAGGACTGATTTCATGTCTTTTGCCCCACGGCGCGGCCAGCGCCATCGGGTGCGGGCAGGCCCGCATGGGCGGCGACCAGCGGCATCAAGTTTGACAGCACTTGAGGGGCCGCTGCGCAGGTTTTGCCCGCCTTCATATCTACATGCAGGCACATCTGTTCGACGGTCGCGACCAGTTCATCGCCGCGCATGATCCGCACAAAAACGCGGATGCGCTTATCATCTGCGGAAAGGATTTGCAGGGTGCAGATCAGGCGGTCGCCCAATTTCGCCTCGCCCAAATGGCGGATATGGGTTTCGGCGGTGTAATAGCTGTAGCCCCCTTGGACATAGTCCATTCCCGCGCCGATCAGCCGCAGAAAGTTATCCACTGCTTCGGAATTTGCAAACAGATAGCGGCTTTCGGTCATATGGCCGTTATAGTCGATCCACGCGGGCAGCACTTGCAAATGGGCCATAACCAGTGGTTCGGCTTTGGGGCCCATGTCTGTTTGGGCATGAAACGTTGCCGCGCGGGCAGCGTCATGGTCGCGCAGCACGCGGCCTGCGCCCCAATTGCGGTCTTTCAAGGTGCGCAGAAAGCCCACTAGGTTTTGATCGCGGATACGCTCAAGCTCGCGGATCGTATACATGCCCGATTGCGCGTCGGACTGGCCTGCAACCAGATCAACCAGTTCTTCGTTAAATTCGGGCACGTCCATCAGTTTGGACCACGGCCATTTCAAGGTGGGGCCAAACTGCGCCATGAAATGCCGCATCCCCGCCTCGCCGCCCGCAATACGGTAGGTTTCAAACAGGCCCATTTGCCCCCAGCGCAGGCCAAATCCCATGCGGATGGCCTCGTCGATTTCGGTGGTGGTGGCGATGCCGTCTTTCAACATCCAAAGCGCCTCGCGCCAGACAGCCTCTAAAAACCGGTTGCCGATAAAGGCGTCGATCTCGTGGCGGATCACCAGCGGAAACATGCCGATGTCTTTCATGATTTGTACGGTGCGTTCGACGATCTCAGTAGGGTTTGCAGGGCTGCCCGATATTTCCGAAAGGGGCAAAAGGTAGACGGGGTTGAACGGGTGGGCGACGATAATGTTGGCAGGGTTTGGCGCGCCTGCCTGCAAATCTGTCGCCTTGAAACCCGATGTCGAAGATCCAATTAGCACATCGGGGTTGGCCTGTTGCAACTGCGCATAGACGCGCTGTTTCAACTCGATCCGTTCGGATACGGATTCTTGGACATATTCCGCGCCATCGACCGCCTCGCCAATGGTGCCGTGAAAGGTTAGCTTGCCCTCGGGCGGCATTGGCACATCAGACAGAGCAGGCAGGGCAAGGCGCGCATTGGCCATAACGGCGGCGATTTTGCGTTCCGCCTCTGGGTCGGGGTCGAACACGCCCACATCCCAGCCATTCAGCAAAAAACGCGCCGCCCAACCGCCGCCAATCACCCCGCCGCCAATGATCGCTGCTTTCCGTGCCATATCCTGCCCCTAATCTTGCGCCTAATCTTGCGCCTAGTGCTGAACCCATTCCAGTTGGGTTGTGTCATATCCATTCGCCGCAAATACGCCCATCGCTCGGTCGGTATCCGCCTTTGAAAGGGTTGGCTTGCGCGCCAACACCCAGCCAAAACCGCCCGATGGCGCGCCCACAACGGCCATGGAGTAGTTGGATTTCACATCCAAAACCCAGTAATCCCCTGCGGCAATCGCGCCCAGCCACGGCACAAAAGTAACCTTCAGCTTTGCGGTATCCACCACCCAAGCCTTGCCTTCGATCACCTCGGCTATGCCGCCCTTGGTGCAAGCATTTTCCACTCTGATATCGCCGTCCCCCCGCATGGCATAAGTCGCGGTGACATTGGTGCAGCCTGCCTCAAAGCGGTTGGGAAACCGAGCGATTTCATACCATTTGCCCAAATAGCGGTTCAGATCTACGTCTGTAACAACCGACATGGGCACAGATTCATTGCGCACGGGCGCGGCCATGGCCGTTAAGGGCAAAAGGCAAAGTAGGACTAGAAAACGTAACATGATCCACTCCGAAAAAGAATTATGCACCCAACCTAGTGCTTTTGCCGCCTGTTGCCATCTTAGCCACCGTCATCATGCCCGCATGTCCGCCACCGCGGCATCTGCCAAAGGCAGGCGCAGGCCAGGTTGCACGACGCTTGGATCATAGGCCTTACGGGCAAAAACGCGGTGCACCATTGACGTAAAATCGGCAATGGTCAGTGAAGAATAGGTTGGGTCAAAGCTGTTTTGGTCCCAATATTCGCAAAAATCAGCGCAGTCTTGGAAATAGGGATGATCCTTGTACTTATCGCGCGCATGCGGGTTTCCGCCCGTGTGGTGGGCATAATACAGCCGCTGAAAATCGCCATGCTTTTCCACAACCCATGTCACTTGTTCGCGCACAAAGGGGCGCAGGATGCTGGCTGCGTATTCATCATGGTTATAGGGCGCATAGATATCGCCAATATCATGCAGCAAGGCCGCCACGACCCAATCGGTATCTGCGCCCGCGCGCCAGGCCCGCGTCGCCGCCTGCAGCGAATGTTGCAAACGGGTGACTTGATAGCCTGAAAGGCTTTCATCCAAGGATTGCAGCGCATCCAGCAGCCGCGCAGCGGTGCCTGTAGCATAGTCCCGCTCATGTGCATCCAGCATCGCGTAATCTGCCGCATCGCCGTCCTTCATTGCCGTGAATTTGACCTTTTCCATGTTACTTCCCCCGGAGCGCCCGCTTTTCCAGCTTCAGCTTGGCGCGCACCTCGGCGGGTGTTATCACGCGGCCGCCAAGGTTCGAGATAATGCTAACCGCACGTTCGACCAACTGCGCATTGGTGGCCAAAACGCCTTTGTCCAGCCATAGGTTATCTTCCAGCCCCACGCGCACATTGCCGCCAGCCAGAACCGCCGCCGCCACATAGGGCATTTGGTTTCGGCCAATGGCAAAGGCGCTCCAATGCCAACCCGCTGGCACGTTGTTGACCATGGCCATAAAGGTGTTCAGATCATCGGGCGCGCCCCACGGCACGCCCATGCACAGTTGCACCAGAACGGGTTCGGGGATGACGCCTTCGGTTGCAAGCTGTTTGGCAAACCACAGATGGCCCGTATCAAATGCCTCAATTTCAATGCGCGCGCCAGATGCCACCATGCGCGCTGCCATGTCGCGCAAAAGGCCAGGGGTGTTGACCATCACATAATCGGCTTCGTTGAAATTCATCGTGCCGCAATCAAGGGTGCAAATTTCGGGGCGGCATTCCAAAACATGCGCCACACGTTCGGCGGCCCCTGCCATATCGGACTTCGCGCTCATGCGGTTCATTGCCTCGGTGCCGTCAAACAGCATATCCCCGCCCATGCCAGCGGTCAGGTTCAGCACCACATCGGTGCCAGAATCGCGAATACGCTCGGTCACCTCGCGGTAAAGCGCCAAATCGCGGCTGGGTTTGCCTGTTTCAGGATCGCGCACGTGGCAATGCACCACGGCTGCACCTGCTTTGGCGGCGTCAATGGCCGAAGTGGCAATTTGCGCGGGGCTGCGCGGCACATGCGGGCTGCGGTCTTGCGTGCCGCCCGATCCTGTGACGGCGCAGGTGATAAAGACATCGCGGTTCATTGCAAGTGGCATGGCATCCTCCCTAATCTACCTCGCCCACCATAAGCCGCTTGCAGGGCCATGCTTGCCCGTTTACGAAATAGTTATGACAAAAAGCGAAACAATTTTTGCCCCCGCAAACGCGCCACTGACGCTGGCGATTTTGGTGCTGCCGCAATCGTCTATCTTAGAGGTTGCCTCGACGCTTGACCCGATGCGCGCGGCCAACCGCCACTTGGGGCGCGATGCCTATCGCTGGCGGATCGTCTCGCCGGATGGGGTGGCCGTGCCCCTGACCTGCGGCATTGAACTGCCCAGTTACGGCGGGCTTATGCAGGCCAAGGGCGCGGATGCTTTGGTGGTGATTGCAGGCTTTGCCCAGTGGCAGGGCGCGGGGCGCGATGTGATTCGCGATCTGGCGCGTATGGGGCCGCGCTTTTCTGCCGTGGGGGGGATTGATGCGGGCGCGTGGGTGCTGGCAAGGGCGGGGCTGCTGGGGGGCTACCGCGCCACGGTGCATTGGGAAGATGCCGAAGATTTCGCCGCCGCCCATCCCGAAACCGAAGTTGTCCCTGACCGTTTTGTGATTGACCGCAACCGCTTTACCGCAGGAGGGGCCGCCCCCGCCGCCGATCTGATGCTGCATTTAATCCGCGCGCGGCATGGCGCGGCCTTGGCCCTGCAAGTGGCGGCCAGTTTCATCACATCCGCTCGCGCGGGGGGCGAGCCGCAGGTGGCGCAGACATCCGTCCATCCACCACCTGATCTGCGGCTAGACCCGCGCGTGGCCAGTGCCATTGCGCGGATGGAGGCGCGGCTGGACACCCCCGAACCTGCCGCTGAAATCGCCCGCCATTGCGGCCTAACCGCACGCAGGTTAGAACAGCTTTTCCAAGCTGCCTTGGGCGTAAGCCCCGCCGCCTATGGTCAATCTTTGCGGTTGCAAGTGGCCAAGCGGATGGTGACCGACACGCGCCACCCTTTGGCCGAAGTGGCGCTGCGCAGCGGGTTCTCCTCTGCTTCGGCGCTGTCGCGCGCGTTCCAACGCCATTATGGCAAACCGCCCAGTCAGTTGCGTTAGGCAGACAAGCCTGCGGCGAAGGTATTTAAGCCAAAATGAAAGAGCTTTCACATTGGCCAAAATACCTCGGGGGTAAGCGCAGCGAGGGGGCTGGCCCCCTTTCCACGCTCTAGCGCGCCCTTGCCTGCCAATATTTTGCCCCGCGTACGGGCGATGCGGGCAACCCGTGTGGCGGGATTTTGGGTGGTGTTCAAATGAAAGGCCCATGATTTTTGCCGTCCTGGGGTCAGGGCAGCAAAGGCTTCGGCAAGGTCTGGATCAAAATCCAAAGCTTCGATCAGTTCGGGGGGCATCTCTACCTCGCGCGGGGTCTTTTGTGGTAAAACGCCAACCGATGCATAACCCATCGCCTCGGCCAGATATGCGGTGATGACGGGCGCTTTTTCGGCCACTTCGGTCGTGCTGCGGAAGCAGATCATATCGGGGGTTTGTGTGTTTGGACCCTGCTTTTCCAAAACCCCTTCAGGGTCGCGTAGCAGGGCGGCATTGAAGAATGTCAGCCGTATGTTGCCGCGAAACGCGCCGAAAATCGCTATGTTTCTGCCTGCAAACATATAGGTAGGATGGCCCCACTTTGCAGTTTCGCTTAGCCCCGCGCCAAGGCACAGCGCGCGCAATTCTGACAGCCCCGCCGCCCAAATTCTGGCCGAGCAATCCTGCGTCGCAAAGCGGTCGCAGCGCCCGCAGCCATCGCGAAAAAATACATCGGGATCGGTGATCATCGCGCGCTGCATCATGCCACCAGCAGCCCGCGCCCTTTAAGCAGCGGCTCTACACCCGGCATTTTGCCG
>CAMAXX010000035.1 GCA_945862435.1 Pseudorhodobacter antarcticus | reverse complement strand
GTTTCTGATGCGGTGCTGGATGCTTTCCTTACCGCCGAGCCAGACGCCCGCGTCGCCTGCGAAACCTTTGCCACCACCAACCGCGTGGTTGTGGGCGGCGAAGTGGGGTTGTCCAGTAAAGAGGCAACCAAGGCCATGGTCGAGCGTGTCGATGCCATTGTGCGCGATTGCGTGCGCGACATTGGATACGAGCAGAAGAAATTCCACTGGGAAAAGATCAAGGTGCATAATTATTTGCACGAACAATCGGCCCATATCGCGCAAGGCGTGGACCGTGACGGTGCAGGCGATCAGGGGATCATGTTCGGCTATGCCTGCCGCGAAACCCCCGAACTGATGCCTGCCCCCATTCAATACGCCCATGCTATTTTGCGCCGCCTTGCCGAAGTGCGCAAATCGGGCAAAGAGCCGACCCTTGGGCCAGATGCGAAAAGCCAATTGTCGCTGCGCTATGTAGATGGCAAGCCTGTCGAAGTGACCTCGATTGTGCTGTCCACGCAGCACACCTCCAAGCGGCAGACATCCAAAGTGATTCGCGGCATTGTAGAGCCCTATATTCGCGAGATTTTGCCCGAAGGCTGGATCACCAAGAAAACCGAATGGCATGTGAACCCAACGGGCACTTTTGTGATCGGCGGGCCTGATGGTGATGCTGGCCTAACGGGGCGCAAGATTATTGTGGATACTTACGGCGGCGCAGCCCCACATGGCGGCGGCGCGTTTTCGGGCAAGGACCCAACCAAGGTTGACCGCAGCGCTGCCTATGCGGCGCGCTATTTGGCCAAGAATGTTGTGGCTGCGGGCCTAGCAGATCGCTGCACGATCCAGATTTCTTATGCGATTGGCGTGGCGAAACCCTTGTCGATTTACGTCGATACGCACGGGACGGGCCAAGTGGAAGACGCGGCGATTGAACGCGCTGTGGCGACCGCGATGGATTTGACCCCGCGCGGCATTCGCACGCATCTGGGTCTGACCAAGCCTATCTATGCTCGCACCAGCGCCTACGGCCACTTTGGCCGCGCGCCAGAGGCTGACGGCGGCTTTAGCTGGGAGCGCACCGATTTGATCGAGGCGCTTAAGAAGGCGGTTTAGGTTTAGCTTTTGGTAAACTGAGAAAAGGCGGGGGCAACCCCGCCTTTTTTGTTGCCCCGTTGACAGCCGACCCTGCCCCCCCTAAAGCCGCGCGCATGACAAATTCCACCTTCCCCACACCCGAGCGGCGCAATTTTTACGGGCGGATCCGTGGCAAGACGCTGCGCGCGTCGCAAAAGGATTATCTGGCGCAGGATTTGGATGCGCTGACGCTGGCAGGCGTGACGCGCGATGATAACCCCGCGCGGGCGGTGGTTGACCTTTCGCGTTTTGGCGGGCGGCCCTTGTGGCTGGAAGTTGGCTTTGGCGGGGGCGAGCATTTGGTGCATATGGCTGCAACGTATCCCGATGTGGGCATTATTGGCTGCGAGCCGTTTGTGAATGGCATCGCCATGCTGCTGGGCCGCGTGCGCCAGCAGGGTTTGCAAAACCTATGCATTCACCCAGGCGATGTGCGCGATTTGTTCGAGGTGCTGCCTGCGGGGACCATCCAGAAATGCTTTCTGAACTACCCCGACCCTTGGCCAAAGGCGCGCCATCACCGCCGCCGTTTTGTAACCCCCGAATATCTGAACGCGCTTGCACGTGTGATGGCTGCGGGGGCGCAATTGCGGGTGGCGACCGACATTCCCGATTACGTGCGCCAAACATTAGAAGAGGTGCCGCTGGCGGGGTTTGAATTGAGCGCGCAGGGCGGCGCGCCTTGGGACGATTGGCTGTCCACAAGGTATGAGCAAAAAGCCCTGCGCGAGGGGCGCGTTCCCCATTACCTGAGTTTCGTGCGGGCCGCTTAGGGCGGGATCAGGTATTTGTATCAGTATGAAAGCAGGCGCGCGCGCTAGACCCTGCCCGCGCCTTGGGGTATCAGGGCGCAAAGCGAATGAGGAATACGATGTCTGCCCATGCCACGCCCACACCCATGATTGCCCATAAATCGGCACCACTAAAGGGCGAGGCCCTTGTTCCGGGGGACAAATCCATATCGCACCGCGCGCTGATTTTTGGCGCGATGGCGGTGGGGGACACCAAGATCACAGGGCTGCTGGAAGGCCAAGACGTGCTGGATACGGCCAGTGCCATGCGCGCATTCGGAGCCGAAGTTGTCCAGCACGGGCAAGGCGCATGGTCCGTGCGCGGCGTAGGGGTTGGCGGGTTTTCCGAACCTGCCGATGTAATTGATTGCGGCAATTCTGGCACGGGCGTGCGGCTGATTATGGGGGCGATGGCGACCACGTCTATCACAGCCAGTTTCACAGGGGATGCAAGCTTGCGCAAGCGGCCTATGGGGCGGGTGACGGACCCTCTGTCGCTGTTTGGCACGGCGGCCTATGGGCGCGGCGGCGGGCGGTTGCCGATGACAGTGGTTGGGGCCAAGAACGCCATTGGCGTGCGTTACGCCCTGCCCGTGGCCAGCGCCCAAGTAAAATCTGCTGTGCTGCTGGCGGGGCTGGCGGCACGCGGAGAGACAGTGGTTATAGAACGCGAACCCACGCGCGATCACTCCGAGCGGATGCTACTGGGCTTTGGCGCGCAATTGGATGTATCAAAAACGGGCGATGGCCATGTGATTACCCTAATCGGCCAGCCTGAATTGAAACCACAAACGGTGGCCGTGCCGCGCGATCCATCTAGCGCAGCCTTTCCCACCTGCGCCGCGCTGATTGTCGAAGGATCAGACATCACCGTGCCAGGTGTCAGCCAAAACCTAACCCGCAATGGGCTTTACATCACGTTGGTCGAAATGGGCGCGGATATTGAATTTATGGATCCGCGCAGCGAGGGGGGCGAGCCGGTTGCAGATTTGCGCGTTCGCTTTTCGGGCAATATGAAGGGTGTCGAGGTTCCGCCAGAGCGCGCGCCATCGATGATTGATGAATACCCAATCCTTTCCATACTCGCAGCGTTCAGTACTGGCAAAACGGTGATGCGCGGGGTTAAGGAACTGCGGGTCAAGGAATCTGACCGCATTGATGCGATGGCGCGCGGGCTTGAGGCCTGCGGCGTGCGCATTGAGGAAGACGAGGATACGTTTATTGTGCATGGTATGGGCGCGGGCGGCGTGCCGGGCGGGGCGCGGGCAGCGGTGCATTTGGATCACCGTATCGCCATGTCTTTTCTGATATGCGGTATGGCCGCCAAGGCCCCTGTTTCGGTGGATGATGCCAGCCCGATTGCCACATCCTTCCCAATTTTTGTTCCATTGATGACCGCGCTGGGCGCAAGCCTGCGCGATGACGCTTAACTGAAAGCCCCCCAATGCCCATATATTTTGCCGCTGTTGAAGTTTTCGATCCCGATGGGCCAAACCAATCGGACGCGGATTTGATATATGGCGGCGAGGCGCGGATGTTTGTGCTGTCGGCGGATGATCTGGCCGATGCGCTGGATACACTGAACGCGTCGATTGCGGGGCATGGGCTGGCGCTGATGCGGGTGCTGCATGCGGGCTTAGCCGAGCATTTCGATGATGACATGCTACCCTTTGAGGTAGATATCGACGCGATGGTGCAAACCGCCGAGGAGGCAGGCGAAATTTGTGTGTCAGAATCGCATGCGTTCGAACCTGACCCCTCCGATGGCCCCCCCGTGGGTGTGTTCGCCGCCTGTCTCGATCTGTTCGATCCTGAATGGGCCGACGAGGACGACGGCGAATATGCGGGCCACTACCAGCTTGCGGTTATAGCCGCGCCAACAGCCGCCGAGGCGCTGGCGATGCTTCTGTCGGACTGCGCGGCGCATGAGTTGATTGTGCAGGGCGTCGAAGGCATGGTCGACACAAGTGCCTTTCCCTTTGATGCCTATGAGTTTGAGTTTGACGAAGAAGACCCCGTCTTCGAGGTGCAGGACGAGGGCGGCATGATCTGGTCAAACGCCTACGCCTACCCCCCCGAAGCGCCGCGCAAATTGGATAGCTGAATGCAGTTTACTGTGGCCATCGATGGGCCTGCAGCGGCGGGCAAGGGCACCATCGGTCGGGCCTTGGCGGCGCAGTTTGGCTTTGCGCATTTGGATACGGGGCTTTTGTATCGTGCGGTGGGGGCCAAGGGCGGCGATCCGGTTTTGGCGGCAAAATCTCTTACTGCCGATGATCTGACGCGGGATGACTTGCGCAGTATGGCGGCGGGCGAGGCGGCCAGCCGCGTGGCAGTTCATCCGCAAGTGCGCGCGGCGCTGCTGCAATTTCAGCGCGCTTTTGCGCGGCGTATGGGCGGCGCTGTGCTGGACGGGCGCGACATTGGCACAGTGATTTGCCCTGAGGCCGAGGTGAAACTGTTTGTCACCGCCAGTGCAGACGTGCGCGCGCATCGGCGTTGGTTGGAGCTGGGGGGCGATGAGGGCCAGATTTTGGCGGATGTCATTGCCCGCGATGAACGTGACATAGGCCGCAGTGATGCCCCTTTACGCGCCGCAGATGATGCGATCACGCTGGATACCTCTGCGCTGACGGTTGAGGCTGCGCTGGCGCGCGCCGTGGCGGCAGTGCAGGCAAAACTACCACGGCGGCTAGGCTAGGCGATGGGCCGCGCGCGCGTTATCCTGCATATCGATCCGCAGTATCACGACCGCTTTGTTCAAACCAAACGCTTGGCCATGTTTGGCAAAATAAACTATATCATCACTGCGCGCGGCGGCGAGGTCTTGCTTGCCAGTCGGCCCAAAGGCCGGCTTTCTGCGACGGACGCGCAGGGTGACGGCGATTTGCATGTGGTTGAAAGCAGCAACGCGCGCGGAACGGGCTGGCTGAACAGCTCAATTGCCTATCTAACAGGCTTTTGGCATTTGGACGGGATGGGCATTTTGTCAGGCGCTGAAATGGCGGCTCGGGGTGATATGCTGCCCCCTGCCCCGCCCGATGCGGCAAAGGCTGCCGCGTTCTTTGCGGGCATCTGCGCGCGCCTCAAGCACAAACGCCGCACCCGCCATCAGCAGCCCGAAACCTCCACCCCGCTGCCCCAAGGCTGCATTGCGGTTTTCCTGCAAGGACGCGCGCCCGAACGCCACGGCCAGCATTTCTTTACTGGGCCAGAAATAATCGAGGCGGCAGCGCGCGGCGCAGGTGGTCGCGCGGTGCTGGTCAAACCGCATCCGCTGTTTTGGGACATAGGCGCGCAGATGGTGGCGCAAGCACAGGCCCAAGGGCTTGCGGTGCAACTGGCGCAGGCGCATATTCATGACCTGCTGGCCGCCTGCGCTATCACGGTGTCGGTCAACTCTGCCGCGGCGATTGAGGGGTTTTTGCACGGCAAACCCACCATCTTGTGTGGGCGGGGCGATTTTGCGGCAATGGGCGAAACCCTGATCGAACCAGATGATTTTGCCCAGACGCTGCAACGCGCCCTGACCACGCCGCGCGATTATGCGGGCTGGCTGTATTGGTATTTGACCCATCACGCCATTGCGATAGACGGCCCTGATGCCGAGGCGCGGATTTTGGCCCGTTTTGCGCGCGCGGGATTTGATACAGATCGGCTGGGGCTGCGCTGATGGATCACGCAGCGCCCATCTTGCCGCCCACTGCCCCCGCCAAAGTGATTTTGCACATCGATCCGCGGTATCACGACCGCTATCACAAGGCGGCGCATTTGGCGATTTTTCCGCTGATCGAAGATATCATCACGCGGGCTGGCGGGCAGGTTATTATTGAACCGCGCCCGCCCTTGACCTTGCCGCGCGATATGCGCTGGGGCGATGGTGATTTGCACATTGTCCAAGGCGGTATGGCGCGCGGGGTTGGGTATTTGAACGCGGGCCTTGCCTATCTAACGGGCTATTGGCATTTGGACGCGCAGGGCGTTTTGGCCGACAGCAGCGCGCTGGGCCACACCTTTGATCCCGCGCAGATGGATGCCAATGCGGCAAGTGCGTTTCTAACAGATTTGCGGGCGCGCTTTGTGGCACCGCGCGCCTCGCGCTATCGCCAAGCCAAAGATAGGGCCGATGATTTGCCACAAGGCTGCATTGCGGTGTTCCTGCAAGGGCCGGGTGTGGCGACGCGGCAGCAAACCTATTTGGGACAAAAGGATATGCTGCGCGCCGTGGTTCAGGGCGCGCAGGGGCGGCAGGTGATGGTCAAAGCCCACCCATTGCGGCGCGAACATGGCGCGGCGCTGATGGCTGATTTGCGCGCCGAAGGGCTGGCGTTTACCGAGGCGCATCCAAATGTGCATGATCTTTTGGCGGTTTGCGCGGTGACCGTTTCGATCAATTCAGCAGTGGCGATTGAGGGGTTTTTGCATGGCAAGCCCGCCATTTTGTTTGGCCGCAGCGATTTTGCGGGCCAAGTTGAAACCGTACGCCGCGCGCAAGATTTTCCCGCTGCGCTGAATTCAGCCTTAACCCTGCCGCGCGATTATGCACCTTGGCTGCATTGGTATTTCACCCAAGTTTGTATCGACATCACCAAGTGCGATGCGTCAGCGCGCATTCTGGTCGTCTTTGATGAGGCAGGGTTTGATACAGTGAGCCTCGGCCTAGGCCGCGCATAGCGCTGCACAGATGCGCGGGCGTTGTGCGGCTGCGCGCAGTGCTTGGGCTTGTTTCACAGACCATCTGGGCGCATCTGTTGAACAACGCAACTTAGGAGAGCGCCATGAGCGGAAGGCTTCCCACCTATTTCATCTCGCACGGCGGCGGGCCGTGGCCGTGGATTGCCAATATGCGGGCGATGTTTGCCAACCTTGAAGCCTCGCTAAAGGCGATGGTGGCTGACCTACCCGAACTGCCCCGCGCGATATTGATGATTTCGGGCCATTGGGAGGAAGACGTGGCCGCCATTATGGCCAACCCGCACCCGCCAATGGTGTATGATTACCACGGCTTTCCACCCGAAACCTATAAAATCATTTATCCCGCCCCCGGCGCGCCAAATGTTGCCGCCCGCGCGCTAGCACTGTTGCGCGGCGCGGGGATTGCTGCGCATTTGGACACTGCGCAGGGGTTCGATCACGGAACCTTTGCGCCGATGGCGGTGATGTATCCCAATGCGGAAATTCCGCTTTTTCAGATTAGCCTGCTGAAATCTTATGACCCCGCTGCGCATTTTGCGATGGGTCGCGCGCTGGCCCCCTTGCGCGATGAGGGCGTGATGATTATCGGATCGGGCCTGTCTTACCATAACCTTCGCATGTTTGGCCCTGCCGCCAAAGACCCGTCCGAGGCGTTCGATGCCTGGTTGGGGCAGGCGCTGGCCAAACCACCAGCCGAGCGAACGATGGCGATTATGAATTGGGAAACCGCTCCCTATGCCCGCATTTGCCACAAGGAGGAAGACCACCTTGTGCCGCTGTTCGTGGCCCTTGGCGCGGCAGAAAACGCTAAAGCGACCCGCATCTATCACGACAAAGGTTTGTTTGGCGGGGTGACGGCCTCTAGCTATCGGTTTGATTAAGCTTTCCCTTGCAATACAGGGCCAAACCGCCTAACTGGGCGGCAGTTTTTGGGCTTTGGCGATGCCAAGGCCCGAATCTGTTTGTATGTGCCTGCCAAGACCAGCGGAGCCAACCGCGCGGCCAGTGAAAAGACGTGAAAAGGAAACCTATATGAACTCGAAAGCTATGGACGAATTCGAAGCCCTGCTTAAGGAAAGCTTTGAAATCGACACCCCCGAAGAGGGAACTGTTGTTAAAGGCAAAGTGATCGCGATTGAAAGCGGTCAGGCCATTATCGATGTCGGCTACAAAATGGAAGGCCGTATCGACATTAAAGAATTCGCCGATCCAGGTGAGGCCCCCCGTAGCGCCGTAGGCGATTTTGTGGAAGTGTTCCTTGACCGCGTAGAAAATGCACGCGGCGAGGCGCAAATCTCGCGCGAGAAGGCCCGCCGCGAAGAAGCTTGGGATCGTCTGGAAAAAGCCTACGAATCCGAAACCCGTGTCGACGGCGCCATTTTTGGCCGCGTCAAAGGCGGCTTTACTGTGGATCTGGGCGGCGCTGTTGCCTTCCTTCCTGGCAGCCAAGTCGATGTACGCCCCGTGCGCGATGCTGGCCCGCTTATGGGTATGAAGCAGCCGTTCCAAATTCTGAAAATGGATCGCCGCCGTGGCAACATCGTTGTCTCGCGCCGCGCGATTTTGGAAGAATCCCGTGCCGAGCAGCGCGCCGAAGTGATCGGCAACCTGACCGAAGGTCAAACCGTGGACGGCGTTGTCAAGAACATCACCGAATACGGTGCGTTTGTTGACTTGGGCGGCGTTGACGGGCTGTTGCACGTCACCGACATGGCCTGGCGCCGCGTCAACCACCCATCCGAGATTTTGAACATCGGCGAAACCGTTAAGGTTCAGGTTATCAAGATCAACAAAGACACCCACCGCATTTCGCTGGGCATGAAGCAGTTGCAAAGCGATCCATGGGATGCAGTTGAAAAGCTGTATGCACTGGGAACCCTGCACAAGGGCCGCGTGACCAACATCACCGATTACGGCGCGTTTGTGGAACTGGAAGCAGGCGTTGAAGGTTTGGTTCACGTATCTGAAATGTCGTGGACCAAGAAAAACGTCCACCCTGGCAAGATCGTCTCGACCAGCCAAGAAGTTGACGTGATGGTTCTGGAAATTGACAGCGTTAAGCGCCGTGTTTCGCTGGGCCTGAAGCAAACCCAGCGTAACCCATGGGAAGTGTTTGCAGAAACCCATCCCGTTGGCAGCCAGATTGAAGGCGAAGTTAAGAACATCACCGAATTTGGTCTGTTCGTTGGCCTTGATGGCGACATCGACGGCATGGTTCACCTGTCTGACCTATCGTGGGATCAGCGCGGCGAAGACGCCATTCAAAGCTACCGCAAGGGCGACACGGTTACCGCCGCTGTCATCGAAGTGGATGTCGAGAAAGAGCGTATTTCGCTGTCGGTCAAAGCCTTGGGCGCGGACAACTTCAGTGAAGCGGTTGACGGCGTTAAGCGCGGTGAGATCATCACCGTTGCTGTGTCTGCCATCGAAGAGGGCGGCGTTGAGGTGGAGTATAATGGCGCCAAGTCGTTCATCCGTCGCAGTGATCTGGCCCGCGACCGCGCCGATCAGCGCCCCGAGCGTTTTAATGTGGGCGACAAGATCGACGTGCGCGTGACCGCCGTTGATCCAAAAACCCGCAAACTGGGCCTGTCGATCAAGGCGCGCGAGATTGCCGAAGAAAAAGAAGCGGTCGAGCAGTACGGCTCGTCCGATTCGGGCGCAAGCCTTGGCGATATCTTGGGCGCAGCGCTGAAAGGCGACAAAGCCTAAGCGCAACGCGGCTAAATGTAAAAAAGAGGGCCTCATCGCAAGATGGGGCCCTTTTGCATGTTGCCAGCGCAAACATTTTCATTTGTGCGCAGGATTTTTTGGCGATAGGCTATCTTGAAATGGGTGTGCTTGATGTCCAGCGTAACAGGTTGATTGTGGTATTCGCTCAATAGATCAGGGAATGGGTTATATGATTAGATCAGAATTGGTTCAAAAGATTGCCGATGAAAATCCGACTTTGACGCAGCGCCATGTCGAGCGCATTGTCAGCACAGTTTTTGATGAAATTATTAATGCGCTGGCCAAGGGTGACCGCGTCGAACTGCGAGGTTTTGGCGCATTTTCGGTCAAAGCGCGCGATGCGCGCGTAGGCCGCAACCCGCGCACTGGCGAGGCTGTAAATGTCGATTCAAAGAAAGTGCCTTTCTTCAAAACAGGCAAACTGCTGCGCGATCGGTTGAACGGCGCTTAATCCAACGCCAGTGGCCAAAGGAAATACCATGCGCTATTTGCGCTTAGCTTTGCTTTTTATTTTAGCCTTGTCGCTGGTTTTGGTGGCCATGGCCAACCGTGCGCCTGTTTTGGTGCAACTTCTACCGAACGATTTTGCGGCACTACTGGGGGCGAATTTTGGGTTGGAATTGCCGATGTTCTTGGTGATTTTTGCCAGCATTATTGCAGGGCTGCTGATTGGTTTTGTTTGGGAATGGCTGCGCGAGCATAAGCACCGCGCCGCCGCCCGCCAATCTGGCAAAGCTGTCAGCAAATTGGAGCGCGAATTGGCAAACATGCGTGATGCCACATCTTTGCCCAAAGATGATGTGCTGGCGATATTGGACGCGCCAAAGGTCAAGTGATGCAAAATATTCGCGTAAAAATTTGTGGGCTGCGGACAGCGGCCGATATTCAGGCTGCCGTGGCCGCAGGGGCAGCTTACGGCGGATTCGTGTTTTTCGCCAAAAGCCCGCGGCACTTGGGCATCGCGCAAGCGGGCGAATTGACCCGCACCGCACCCCAAGGGTTGGCCAAAGTCGCCCTTGTGGTCGATGCGGACAACGCATTTTTAGATGCGCTGCTGGCGGATTGCCCTTTTGACATGCTGCAATTGCATGGCCACGAGCCATTGGCCCGCGTGGCCGATATACGCGCGCGCTATGGTCTTCCGGTGATGAAAGCAGTGGGTATTGCCGATGCGGGGGATTTGGACGCTGCCTTTGAATATTCCCTAGTCGCCGATCAGATTTTAATCGACGCGAAGCCGCCCAAAGATGCAGCCCTTCCGGGCGGTAACGGGCTGGCGTTTGATTGGCGGCTAGTCGCGCAGCGGCGCTGGCTGCGCCCGTGGATGCTGGCGGGCGGACTGAACCCCAGCAATGTTGCACAGGCGATTGCCCTGACAAACGCGCGGCAGGTGGATGTATCATCGGGGGTCGAATCTGAGCTTGGGGTCAAGGAAGCTGGTCTAATTTCCGACTTTGTGCAGGCGGCGAACACGGAAAACCCGCCCAGCGTGCCGACTTTGCGCTAGGGCCTAATGCCTGCGGCGCAGATATTTAGGCCAATGTGAAAGCTAAAAGGCGCGAAAGGTCATCGTCGTTAGCGTCCGCTGGATGCCTGCGATATCGAACAACTTTTGGCTAAGGAAATGGCCCACATCTTCCCCATCTGGGATATAGACCTTGGCAATGAGGTCAAACTCGCCACTGGTGGAAAACAGTTCCGACACCACTTCGCGGTCATAGATCGCGGTGGCCACATCATAGGTTTTTCCCGGGGTGCAGCGAAACTGAACAAAAACGCAGGTCATCTTGGCCTCTTTCTTTTGGTTAGTTTAGATCGTGCGGCGAAGGGTTGTCTAGCGTGAGCCGCGCGGCAGGGACTGCGCGCAGATCATCCACCGATAGCGGGTCTTTGGGCAGGGCAAGGCGGTTGCGGGTGACCCAAATCAGCTGATTTTGCGCGCGGGTGATGGCGACATAGGCAAGACGCTTCCACAGGGCAACGCCCGCCTCAGAGCGGCCAGATTGGGCAGCGGCATAAAGATCGGGCGCAAAGACCTGCACCGTGTCCCATTGGCTGCCTTGCGCTTTGTGGATGGTGACTGCCGCGCCATGCAGGAATGCGGCCCCCATCGTGGCGGCGGATGGGATGAAAGGTTCTTCCTCGTCTGGTTTTTCGATTTTGATGATCGATGCGGCAGAGACTTGCGGATCTTCTGCCCCCACCACATGAAGGCGCGCAAAACCATCGCGATTGCCAGGACCAAGATAAATGACTTGTGCGCCTTTGATCAAACCCCGCGCCTCTAGATCGATGCGCTTTTTACGGTGTTTCAGCGGCAGTTCGATGCCGTCGCAAATCAACGGCTCACCCGCAAGCAGTTCAGTTTCGGGCGCGCCGTAGGCTGCCCGAAACGCATTGATCAGGCGAATGCGCGTGGCATTGCGCCACACCAAAACAGGGCTGCGCGCCATTAGGCTGGCATCTGCCCTTTCGCTGACCAAAACGCGCGGATCAGTGGCAGCGGCCTTTTCGACCAGCCGTTCAAAGGCTTCAAAGCTTAGGTCAGGGTTGCCCAAAGCATGGGCAAGATCAAGAATTGGGTTACCTTCGGCTTGGCGGTGGATGCGCGATAGGGTCAGCTTGCGCCCTTGACCAAGTCGGTCGAACACCATTGCGCCCGACAAGCCGACGGGGGCCAACTGCGCAGGATCGCCGAATAGGACAAGCGAGGGGAAAATCTCGCGCAGATCGTCAAGCTGGCGTTCGTCCAGCATCGAAGATTCGTCTACAAAGCCTATGTCGAGCGGTTCTTCGCGCCGCTTCCATCCCTTGATAAAATCAGACCCGCGCAGACCAGCGGCGGCCAGCGCACCCGGAATGGACGGGACTTGCGCATAGAAGGCATGGGCGCGGTCAAGAGCCAAATCTGTTAGCCCTTCCACCACGGGGCGCGGGGACGTGCCTGCCAGCCATTCGGCGATTTTCTCGTACTGGGGATCGTAAATAGGGGTATAAAGTATGCGGTGAATGGTGGTCGCTGGCACACCGCGCAGGCGCAAAACGGATGCGGCTTTATTTGTGGGGGCAAGAATGGCCAGCGTGCGGCGATCTTTGCGGCGTTTGGGCTCGTAGTCACCCGACACCAAATCAACCCCTGTGGCGACAAGCGCGCGGTACAGCGCGGCAAGCAGCATTGTTTTACCCGAACCAGCCTTACCCACCACGGCCAGCACCGAAGCCAAGCCTTCTGCGCGTGGGGTTAGGGCACCATTTTCCAAGTCAATGCCATGGATAAGCATTTCGGCCGCGACGCGGTCAAACGCTTCGGCTTGGTCATCGGAAAAGGTTAGGGCTTGCAGGGACATTCCCCTGCTTAGCGCAGGGCGCAGAGATTGCACAGATACCCGATCAGCTTTGCGTCTGGTCTTCGCCTGCTTGTTCGGATTTTGTCTTTTCTGTCAGTTCTTTGCGCGCCACGGCAAGCGCGATTTCTGCTTGCTGTGCAATTGCAGGCAGGCCGTTTTTCTCGGCGTAGCCGCGCAGATCGGTCAAAACATCAAAAATCCAATCGTGGCGCATAGGACACCTGCACTGATACCTTAACCATTTTATATATAGGCGCTTAAGTTGAGTGGCGGTATCTATGTGAATGGAAACAAACTGTATCAAATTTAAATACAATTCTGCGCAAATTCAAAAAGCCAGCCGCAATGCTGGGCTGGCTTTCATGCGCATTTTTGGTGCCCCTTAGCGCGCGCGCGACGCCTCTAGCGTGTCATCAAACGTGCGCAGGCCTGTGCTTGGGGCTTGTACCAGCACCGCCATATTGCCGGGCTTATGTTTGTTCTGGCGCATCAACATATGGGCGGCGGGGATATCGGCCCAAGGAAACACTTCCGACATGCACGGATCAAGGCGGCGCTCGATCATCAGCTTATTCGCCGCTGCCGCTTGCTTTAAATGCGCAAAATGGCTGCCTTGCAGGCGTTTTTGATGCATCCACATATAGCGAACATCAAACGTGCAGTTAAAACCCGTAGTACCCGCGCAGATTACCACCATCCCGCCTTTTTTGCACACAAGCGCTGACACGGGAAAGGTCGCCTCGCCTGGATGTTCAAAGACCATGTCGACATTCACGCCCTTACCCGTGATGTCCCATATAGCCTTGCCAAAGCGGCGGGCCTCTTTCAGCCAGTCGTTATACTCGGGCGTGCCCACGCTTGGCATTTGGCCCCAGCAGGAAAAATCTTTGCGATTAATCACGCCCTTCGCGCCAAGGCCCATAACGAAATCGCGCTTATCCTCTTCGGAAATTACGCCAATAGCGTTGGCGCCTGCGGTGTTAATCAGTTGGATAGCGTAAGAGCCAAGCCCGCCCGACGCACCCCAGACCAGCACGTTTTGCCCAGGCTTCAAATCATGCGGCTCGTGGCCAAACAACATACGGTATGCAGTGGCAAGGGTCAGGGTATAACATGCGGATTCTTCCCATGTCAGGTGGCGCGGGCGGGGCATAAGCTGCTGCGCCTGCACGCGGGTAAATTGTGAAAAGCTGCCATCAGGGGTCTCATAGCCCCAAATCCGCTGACTGGGCGAATACATCGGATCGCCGCCATTGCAATCTTCGTCATCGCCATCGTCTTGGTTGCAGTGGATCACGACCTCATCGCCAACCTTCCAGCGTTTAACTTTGTCACCCACGGCCCAAACGATACCCGCAGCATCGCTGCCTGCAATGTGGTAGGGTTGTTTGTGGCCATCAAACGGGCTAATCGGAACGCCCAGCGCGGCCCAGACGCCATTATAATTGACCCCTGCAGCCATGACCAAGACCAGCACTTCGTGGCTATCGATTTTCCACGTATCGACCACTTCGATTTGCATTGCCGTGTCTGGTTCGCCGTGACGATCCTGCCGAATTGACCATGCATACATTTTTTCAGGCACATGTCCCATAGGGGGCATTTCGCCAATCTCATAAAGGTCTTTGATCGGGGCCGCATATTGGGGGGCGGTATCTAGGGCCATCGTCGTCTCCAGCAAACTGCTGCGCCGCAGAATCGGGCGCTCGGCTGGCATTTAGGCAACCGCAACGCAACAATGCAACCCAAAAAATGTAATTTTTGTAATTTTATGTCTGCTGCGATGCGGCAATCTGATTTAACCAATGCAGCATTGGGGCGGCGTAAAACTGCAAAAGCGGGGTATCGATGGGAGTTAAATCGTTTGCCACGATCCCGCGCGCAATCAATGGGCGCAGGCCAGATGCAAGAAGCAAGTCGGGCTTAGGTAGTTTCAGAACCGCGCCATGCCGCGCCAAATCGGAAATGGTGGCGGTGGCCAAATCCAACAACTCGCCTTCGGTCTTTGGGCCGCGCAGCAGTAGAGCAGCCATCAGCGGCACGGGCAAAACAGGCACGACGGCGGCAATAGCCGCCATCAGCTTTACGCCCAGATCTTCAATGCCGCCCTGATGATCGCGCAGGGAAATCGGCGCACCAAAGGCAGCGGCCGCCAAACCAAACCCACGAAAACGGCGGCGCAGAATAAGCCAAATCACACACGCGGCAAAGGCCAGGGCTTCGCCTATGCTTGCCTTAAACTGCCGCGTTCCTGCCAGATTGGCGCGCACCAAAATGCGGTCTTCCAGCACGCGGTCATAGGCCAGACCCACGGGCACAAACACCACATTGCGCCCCTTCGGCATGTCAGCAGCGGCGATATATGACAGCAGTCCCATCTTTGCGCCGCCAATTTCGCCCGACAGCGACAAACCGCCTTCGGGGAAAATCGCCTGCGTCGTTCCTTCTTGGGTCGCCATTTGAACATAGCGCGCCAGCACCCGCCGATAAAGGGTATTGCGCGAAGTTCGGCGAATAAAATAGGCCCCCATCGCGCGGATCAGCCGTGAAAACGGCCAAATCCGCGCCCATTCGCCCACAGCATAGGACAGGTTGGTGCGTTGCGATGCCAGCCAAGTGACCAGCACATAATCCATATTGCTGCGATGGTTGATCACGAACACCACAGTGTCTTTGGGGTTTATGTTGACCAAAGCCGCGTCCAGTTTGCCCAGCCGCACAGTATAGAAGGCGCGCGAGATGAGGCGCGCTGCGCGAATGGCAAAACCAAAATACAGCGTCGCCGAAAAGGCGGGGACAATTTCGCGCGCATAGCGGCGGGCCTCTTGCAGGGCCACATTGCCGGGAATGTTCATCGCGCGCGCATGTTCGCCCACTGCCTCCAGAACGCGCGGTTCATACAACAGTCGGGCGATCATATCTTGGCGGCGGGCCAATTTGAACAGTTCGATCGGGCGGTCAAGGCGTGCGTTCAGGCGGGCGACGACCTTTTCGAAACGGCGGCGAAAAAACCAGCGCACCGAGGGAAACAAGAAATGCGACGCAAGGGTCACGCCAGCAAATAGCGCAATCAATATGGCTAGCCAAAGCGGAACAGTTACAGGCGTAAACATTTGCGCAGGCTGGCAGGAAATGAGGCGGCGGTAAAGTCCTTGCGCTCGCCGCAGCGCAGCGATTGACATTGATCTAAAATTGCGATTAGTGATCCGCATACGAAATTAAATTACCTAAAGGCCGCGCCATGACTGATACGCAAAAAGACCATCCTTGGCTGTTTCGCACCTATGCGGGCCATTCCACGGCGGCGGCATCTAACGATCTATATCGCGGCAATTTGGCCAAAGGGCAGACAGGCCTATCGGTGGCCTTCGATCTGCCCACGCAGACGGGATATGATTCGGATCACGAACTGGCGCGCGGCGAAGTGGGCAAGGTTGGCGTGCCGGTTTGCCATTTGGGGGATATGCGCGCGCTGTTTGATGCCATTCCGTTGCAGCAAATGAACACGTCGATGACCATCAACGCCACTGCGCCGTGGCTGCTGGCGCTGTATATCGCAGTGGCAGAAGAACAGGGCGCAGATATCTCCGCCCTGCAAGGCACAGTTCAGAATGACCTGATTAAGGAATACCTTTCGCGCGGCACATACATCTTTCCGCCAAAGCCCAGCCTGCGGATGATCACCGATGTGGCGGCCTATACCCAAACCCATTTGCCCAAATGGAACCCGATGAATATTTGTAGCTATCACCTGCAAGAAGCGGGTGCGACGCCGCAGCAGGAATTGGCCTTTGCATTAGCCACTGCCTGCGCCGTGCTGGACGATTTGCGCGGCAAAGTCGCGCCCGACGATTTCCCTGCGATGGTGGGGCGGATTTCGTTTTTCGTAAACGCGGGCATCCGTTTTGTGACCGAACTTTGCAAAATGCGCGCTTTTGTGCAGCTTTGGGACGAGATTTGCGAAACACGGTACGGGATTACCGAAGCCAAGTATCGCCGTTTCCGTTACGGGGTGCAGGTGAATTCCTTGGGCCTGACCGAACAGCAGCCCGAAAACAACGTCTACCGCATTCTGATTGAAATGCTGGCGGTCACCCTTTCGAAAAACGCGCGCGCGCGCGCCGTGCAACTGCCCGCTTGGAACGAGGCGTTGGGCTTGCCGCGCCCATGGGATCAGCAATGGTCGTTGCGGATGCAGCAGGTTCTGGCATATGAGACCGACCTTTTGGAATATGACGATTTGTTTGATGGCAATCCCGCGATTGACCGAAAGGTGGCGGAACTCGCCAGCGGCGCGCGCGAAGAATTGGCGCGGATTGACGCTATGGGTGGGGCGGTGGCCGCGATCGAGTATATGAAAGGCCGATTGGTGGACAGCAACGCCGAACGGATCGCCCGTGTTGAAAGCGGCGCGACAGTGGTGGTGGGCGTAAACCGTTGGCAAAAGGGCGAGGAAAGCCCGCTGACCTCTGGCGACGGTTCGATCATGCAATCGGATCCTGCGGCAGAGGCAGACCAGATAGCGCGGCTGACCGAGTGGCGTAGTGCGCGCAATGATGCGGCGGTTAACGCCGCGCTAGAGGCACTGGCCGCGGCGGCGATTTCAGGGGACAATATTATGCCCGCATCCATTGCGGCGGCCCGCGCGGGCGTGACGACGGGCGAATGGGCCGCTGTTGCCCGCACCGCCTTTGGCGAATATCGCGCGCCAACAGGGGTGTCCAAAAGCCCATCGAACCGCACCGAAGGGTTAGAACCTATCCGCGAGGCGGTGCAAGCTGTGTCGGCCAAATTGGGCCGCCCGCTGTCATTCCTTGTCGGCAAACCTGGGCTTGATGGCCATTCCAACGGGGCCGAACAAATTGCAGCTCGCGCCCGCGATTGCGGCATGGAAATCCATTACGAAGGCATCCGTTTGACCCCCGCACAAATCATCGAAGCGGCGGCGCAGCAGCGCCCGCATGTGATTGGCCTGTCCATTCTGTCAGGCAGCCACCTGCCACTTGTGCGCGATGTTTTGGCACGGATGCGCGATGAAGGGCTAGGGCATATCCCGCTGGTCGTGGGCGGAATTATTCCCGAAGAAGACGCGGCTGCTTTGCGCGCCGCAGGCGTTGCAGCAGTTTATACGCCCAAGGATTTTGAATTGAACCGCATCATGATGGATATAGTCGGGCTGGTAGATGCAGCGCCCGTAGCGGCAGAATAATCAGTCTGGCTGAACACGTTCCCACACCGCCTGCCCATCGATCAGCAGCTTTTTCAGGCCCAATTGGTCGCGGTAATCGCGGCCAATATCCTCGATTGCATCGCGTTCGTTTGCACCGCGCAGAAACATGCAGCGATATGGCAAGGCCAGCGCCTCGAGCGCGGGGTTTAGCCCCTTGAAAAACTGCTTCTCGGGGTCAAGACGGATGTCCAACAGATCCGCCGCAGCCCTTAAAAACGGGCCTTTGAACATGCCTGGAGATGTCGAAAAGGCATTTATCAATTCGTCTTTTAAAATATATCCGCGCGGGCTACGGGTGATGCGGCGATAAGTTTGCCGTGGCAACCCACGGGTGTGTTTGGTGGCACAGACCAGTGTCACGGCCTGCACATCATCGGGGGCCAGCAGATCAAAAAACGGCTGCGGCGTAATATCCTCGCGCGCTTTCCAATCATCCTCCATGTGAAAGACGAAATCAGATGTGGTGGCCCGCCACGCCCTTTGCACGGCGGCGGCAAAGCCCGCCGTTTCGGGCCGAAAGATGTGCAGTTGCGCTGCGCTAGGCGCAAATGCGATGCGCAGCAAATCTGCGCAGTCATTGCCTGCCGCCTCGTCGCCCATAAATGGGTCAATATTGGCAATAACATTAGCAACGCGAAAATGCGGGAACATTCTTGCGCCAAAGCTGGCCAAGGTTTGCGACAAAAGGCTGGGCCTGCGCCCGCAAATCATCACCAGATCAATCGTCGGCACCATGCCCAATGTCCCCTGCGCACTGCTCCGTGCTGCCTCTGGTGCCATGCTAACGGCCCCAAAGCGCGCACGCAATCAGTTCGGGCGCGATGCGTAATTCGCCCTCTAGGATACTGTTTGTGCGTAAATATCAATATTTTAAAGATATAAATGTGCAACTTATGTGCAAACTTTAGTCTTACACCCTACTCGCGAGCTCTATTTGGGCATAGTAACAACTCGAATTTGGAGACATGAAACGAGGTTTTTTCCGTGAGCTTTCCAATTGGAGGAGATGGCTCAGAAGGCCAACTATGCGTTGGGTCTGCAGCCGCCGATGTATGTAAATGCGAAGTTTGGAGCGACAGTCAATCGGCAATCAACCAACGGTCCAACAACCGACTTACGTAATCTGCACCGAGCATGTGCCCTCGCTGTGGGACCAGATCCACCTCGATACCGGTGGCATTGCAGAAACTGACGAGCGCCTGTGGCCCAGCCTGCCAGTCGTGCTCGCCAACATGCACTTCGATCCGCTGGGGCATGGGAAATCTACCCTGCTCGGCGGCCCGAGACAGGACATCAGCCCTCGGCGGGTAGAACCTCAGGCCTTTCGCGACTGGCGCAGTTGCACCGATGACAGGTGAAAGCAGCAAAACTCTTCCAGGAAATGGCGCCAGCCCAAGCTGGGCGTGAAGAAACAGGTATCCGCCAAATGAGTTGGCAATAACCCGCGCCTCGGGCTGCCAAAATTGTTCCACCAAATCCTGCTTGATCACCTCAAGTTGGTCAGCAAACCGCAATTTCTTGAACGCGCCCGTGGTCTCGCGTCCCGAAACCGCGAAACCACGCAGCAAGAGTTCGCCCCCCAGTCCGGCGTTTAGCAGGCCGCCCATCCCAGGAAGGTAATAGATTACTTTGGGATCATCGGCGGCGGCTATTGTCACTTCAGTCACCACGACCCATCTGGCACCTTAATAGGAATGATCTTTTCCACCATGCCATTGGGTTCTAATTCTTCATCTGGCCAAATCGGTTCGCGTTTGTCCTGCGCGACAGCTTTTACAGATTTGATGTTGCCAAGGGCTTTCGCCCCTTCAATCGCTTTACGGTCACCATCATAATAGTCAAACCAAGGGAGCCCAGCCTCGTTGTAATCCTGAACAGAAATTGGCGATAGTGGCGGCTCCTCACCTGTAACTGCCATCCATTGTTCAGCATTTGCCAGCATGATGAAGCAGCGAAGCCCATTCTCCAGATCCCAAGCCTTTAGACCGTATTCATCATCGTAGATTTCTTGCCGCATCGACCCACCCATCCCAAGCCCCATATCCATGGGTGCCGACGCCGATTCAGGCATCATAGCATTGAAGTGCATTGCAGGGGCTACTTCGCGTTTGGCCTTTAGTTTTTCGAAAACGGCTTTTTTCATCGGAAAAGCTTCAATCTGGATGCCCCCGACATCGCTTTGCGGATCGATCTGCTCTTCGACCGTGTAGCCTTGGCCAAGCGGCATAGCAACAAATTGACGGACCTTGCCCTTTTCCACGTTGAAGCCGTCCAGCCATGGCTGACCCGGTAGCACAACATAATTCTGCGGCGTTTGGCTCAGGCCAGCAGCCCATTTTTCACCCGAGACAGCATTGATCTTGCCCGCCCCAATCTTAAGCGCAACAGGAAGCTCGGCCCGTCCGCGGCCAAGGTCGTGAAAGTTCAGCCAAAGCGCGTCTGACTGGAACATGGGCATGATGATGCCGCCACGGGTTTTCCGGTTGTTACTGCCACCAAGATCAAAATCCTCGATATGGCGCAGCGGAAAACGCCCAAGCCCTGGGGGCAAATGATGGTCTGACCCATCATCAGGAATTCGCAAGGTGCGCTGAAAGTTGATCCCAATCCCGACATCGGCATCAATGTCAGGGAACCGAAAGACAAGTTGGTCACTGTGCAGTGTTATCATATCGACCTCCTACCAGTTGCCGTCCGAGACTTGTCGGACGATATAAAGAATTGCGTGATCAGGCTGCCCCTTCAATTGTCGAAGCAGTTCTGCGAAAAGTTGCGGCCGTTTTCGAATTATTTCCTGAAGATCACTGGATACTTTGCCCGCCATCGCCAAAAGTAGGTCTGGATCTTCTCCAAGCTCTTTTGCAAGTGCCACAATCTTCGCCTCGGATGGCGGCGGCGCGACATCTCGCTCAACCTTGCTTAAAAAGGCGGGCTCAACGCCAATCCTTTGTGCCACCTGCCGAACCGACATTGATTTATCATCGGCATTTAGCGCTTCCCTGCGAATACGAACATATGATCCAAAACTATACATGAGTACTGTGTAGTAACTACTACACGATCTGTCAAGAGATTACTCGACCATCTAGCTCTACCTTGGGACGCAACCTAAGTGCACTGGGGGGCAATGGTGCGCGAACCTGACCAATTGGACATTACAATGCCGTCATAGTCCCAGTCACCCCGCAATACTTCTGTGAGCAGCCAATGATTTTCGGCAGCATAGGTGCCGTTGAGCTTTGTATAAGACGACATAATCCCCCAAGTTTTGCCGTGCTTAACCGCCGCCTCGAACGGGATCAGATAGACTTCGCGCAGCGTGCGCTCAATCTCGCTTTCATTGCCTGCAAAGTGCTTGATGGTGGCGGACACGCCCTCGGCCTGAAGGCCCTGAATGTAGGCGACTGCCAATTCGGCTGTCAGCACAGGGTCTTCGGAATAGCATTCAAAATTGCGCCCATTGGTCACGCTGCGCTGGATGTTCACTGTAGGGGCCAGCAGAACGTGGGCATTTTTGGATTTGACTTGGGCGGCAAGCGCAGAGCCAATCTCGCGCGCTAAATCAGGGTTCCACGTGGCCCCCAACGCGATGCCAACGGGGAAAGCGGCGGTTTTAACGCGATGCCAACGGGGAAAGCGGCGGTTTTCACGCCGCCAATCAGACTTCCGCCGCCGCGCGCGCCGTTCGGCCCATCGGTCACACGCAGCGTGCCAAGGCCAAGGGCAGTGTCGGGCTGAACCGACCAAAAATCAGCGCCAGACAGCAGGGATACAGCCTGCGGCAGGGTTAGCCCCGCCATGATTGCCTCTACTCGCGCCTCAACCTGATCTAATTGCATCCCAGCCTCCCTGCCCTACTTAGCCCTAATTAGCCCTGCTTAGGGTGGAAATTCGCAATCTGCAACGATTTAGGTGCGAAATTTTGCGCCTTTCGGGGCGGGCGCGGCTGAGGTAGCTTGGCGCAAACGGAGGATTACATGACCCATCACATCGGCGCGAAGGCAGGCGATATTGCCCCTACAGTTCTGCTTCCTGGCGATCCTTATCGCGCGCGCTGGGCGGCGCAGACCTATTTGGAAAACCCCATTTTGGTAAATGAAGTGCGCGGGATGCTGGGCTATACGGGCACATGGCGCGGGCACCCTGTGACCATTCATGGCAGCGGCATGGGGATGCCAAGTCTGTCGATTTATGCAAACGAGTTGATCCGCAACTATGGCGCGCAAACACTGATCCGTATCGGGTCGGCAGGCGGGATGCAGAGCCATGTGAAAGTGCGCGATGTGGTGCTGGCGCAAACAGCTAGTACTTGCGGCAGCCCGTCACAATCGATCTTTAGAGAACTTAACTTCGCCCCTTGCGCCGATTTTGGCTTGCTGCTGGCAGCGCATCGTGCAGCCCAAGAAATTGGCGTGCCTGTGCATGTGGGCGGGATATATTCGTCGGACACCTTTTATGACGAGCGCCCCGATCTGAACGAGCAGTTGCAGCGCCACGGCACGCTGTGCGTCGAGATGGAGGCAGCGGAACTCTACACACTCGCAGCCCGCCATAACCGCCGCGCGCTGGCAGTACTGACCATTTCCGACCATTTGCTGACGGGCGAGGCATTGCCTGCCGCAGACCGCGAACGCAGCTTTGGCGCGATGGTGGAATGCGCGCTGAAGGCAGCGTTCGAGGCGGCACAATGAAGCAGCGGCAACTTGGGGCGAATGGCCCGTTGGTAGGCCACATCGGGTTTGGCGCGATGTCTCTGGGCGGGCTGTTCGGCCCCACGGACGAGGTCGAAAGCCTGTCGTGTTTGGACGCGATGTACGGCGCGGGGATCACCCATATCGACACCGCGAACATTTACGGCATGGGAATTTCAGAGACCGTACTGGGCAAATGGATGGCAACGCGCCGCCCGAATGTCGTGCTGGCGACCAAGGCCAGCTATGTCTTTGATCCCGAACGGCGCATTGATAACTCGGAAGTCCATTTGCGGGCCGAGTTGGAGGCCTCCCTGACGCGCCTTGGCCGCGATTATGTGGATTTGTTCTACATCCACCGCCGCGAGGCCGCGTGCCCGTTGGAAGAGGTGATCGGCACCTTGGGACGGCTAATTCAAGAAGGAAAAATTGGCGGTTATGGCATGTCAGAAATCGCGCCCTATACGCTGCGGGCAGCACATGCGATCCACCCCTGTATGGCGGTGCAAAATGAATACTCGCTGTGGACGCGTCAGGCAGAATTGGGAATGATTCAGGAATGTGCCCGCCTTGGCGTGGCCTTTGTCCCGTTTTCGCCCCTTGCACGGGGGATGCTGGGCGATACCCCCCTGCCCCAGCCGACCGACGGGTTTCGCGGTACCAACCCACGGTTTATGGAACCCAATTTTTCCGCCAACACCGCAAAGATCAACGCATTCCGCGCGTGGTGCGCCCAGCGGGGCTGGCATACTTCGGCAGTCGCGCTGGCCTGGGTGCTGGCGCAGGGTGACCACCTCATCCCCATTCCAGGCACCCGCAAAGCCGAAAATCTGCGGCACTGGGTCCAAGACATTGCCCTAAGCCAGCAGGACTTGGCTGATATTAAACGCATCCTCCCCGTCGGCTTTGCCGAAGGGGATCGCTACGGCGACCATCAGACCATGGCGATTGAGCGGTATTGTTAGGATGGAGCAAACCGCGTTTTAGACAACGCGGTTCACCATCATCCCCTTAATCTCGGCAATTGCCTTGGCAGGGTTCAAGCCTTTGGGGCAGGTTTTGGTGCAGTTCATGATCGTGTGGCAACGATACAGCTTGAAGGGGTCTTCCAGATCGTCCAGACGCTCGCCTGTCGCCTCGTCGCGGCTGTCGATAATCCAGCGATAAGCGTGCAGTAAGGCGGCGGGGCCTAGGTATTTATCGCCGTTCCACCAGTAGCTGGGGCAAGAGGTGCTGCAGCAGGCGCACATGACACATTCGTAAAGCCCGTCCAGCTTAGAGCGGTCATCAATAGACTGACGCCATTCTTTTTCGGGACGGTTGGTTTTGGTTTCCAGCCACGGCATAATGCTGGCATGCTGCGCGTAGAAATGCGTCAAATCGGGAATCAAATCTTTGATCACGGGCATATGCGGCAGCGGGTAGATTTTGACATCTCCCTTAACCTCGTCCAGCCCATAGATACAGGCCAGCGTGTTGATCCCGTCGATGTTCATCGCGCAAGACCCACAGATGCCT
>CAMAXX010000034.1 GCA_945862435.1 Pseudorhodobacter antarcticus | reverse complement strand
CTGATTTCATCCACGATGGCCTGCAACGGCTCGATCGGATTTTCCACAAATTCGGCCAAATTCCACACCCGCACCCGCGCCTTCACCCATGGCAGGCGCAGCACATTGGCAAAATCGGTTTCGATTTTTTGCAAAAGCGCCGCCTCGCGGCGGATATCGGCAAAATCGCGGTTGGATTTGAACAGGGACAGCGCCCAGCCCCCCGTAATCATGGATATTTGCGCATTGGGATCGCGGGCCAAGAAATGTGCGATCGCTTGGCTATCGGCAGGGCCGAATTGAAAGCATTGCCGCTCGCCCCGCGTGTTCCACAAAAGGTTGGTCAAAAAGTCCAGCGGGCGATAATCACGCGCGGCCGCCGAATCTGATAGTCCGCCCATAAACGATGTCTCGCCTTGGCCGAAATGCACGCGGTCGGGCGCGTAAAGATGGCCATGCACGCGCGCGCCCGTCGATTTAACCAGCCATTTTTCCCAGTTATCGAACACTTCACCAAAGCCAGCAAACACCGAATAAGGCGCGGCGGTGACGCCATTTTCCCAATCATGGTTGGGGTGGCGGCTGTGCATATACAGGCCAGATCGCCCTTTGGTGCGCCGTTCGACCGCCTTGGCAAACAGGCGGTCTATTTTGGCGGCATTCGGCTCGCCGCCCAGATCGGGTGCGGGATCGCCCGATAGGAACGTGTCATACAGCTTATCCGCCTGCGACCAAATTTTGCGGGCAACAAAGCAATCTGATTTGCGCAAAAGGCTAAGGTGATCGTCATAGAACACATGCGGCTTGCCCTGAAAATCAAACTTGGCCAGCGTCAAAGACTTGCTTTCAACATTGCCAGACACCTGCCGCACCATGGTTTGAAAATAGCTTTCATCGGGAATCCAGACGCGGCGGAAATAGGCGTCAATGGCCTTGCGGTGAGGGTTTTGCAAAATCGCCGTCAGGGTTTGGCGCGTCAGGCACCACCATTGGCTGCCCAAATGCGGCACAATCCCCGCAGGGATGCGGCGGTGAAACCTGATGCGGCGCTGAAGGCCTACATAAAAATCAAAGGCATAACGCTGCTTGCGCCACGAAAAGGGAAAGCGCAGGGTAAAGCGTTCAATATCAAGGCCGCCCACAGTCCAGCCCACATCGGCGGTGGTCACGCTTTCAATGAAATTGGTTTGCGGGCGCGCATCCAAATAAGCCCGCAGCTCGTCCACGGGGCGCAGCGGCGCGCAAGATCCCGATGCCAAATACACGTGCCGCACCTGCCCAAAATCGCGCAGCATGATGGTGGCAGCATCTTGGGTGGCCGCAACCAGCCCCCAAGTGCCCCATTCGCAAACATATCGCCGCGCAAAGCGAATGTTGGGCAGGCCCGCCAGCGCCTGCACCATTTGGTCATAGTTCTTTCGCTTGGTACGCCTGTCAACATGGATAACCACGGGGCAATCATTCTGGGCCCAATGGCGCGCGACCTGCGCCGCGCGCGTCAGATCATTATGGCACAGCATGACAAAGCCCACGCTCATGCCCAGTTTCCTTTGGACATCAGCCCCAGAATTTCTAGCTACCGCCAGTTTATATACCGCTCGCTCCACTTTGTCCAAAGGTCGGGCTGCGTAGCAATGCCTGCGCGATAGGCGCGATATTCGTGGGAATTGGCATAATGCTGGCGGCGATCCATTTCCTCGGTCGCCTTATCGACCAGCGTGTGAATGAATTTAGCGTGCAGCAAACAGCCAGATGCCTTTTCCCCGCCCCATTCGTCATAAACAAGGTTCAGCCCGCGCGGCAGCAGCATATGGGTGGAACTGACATAGGCATAAGAGCGTTGCCATTTCACCAGCGGAATTTTGTTCAGCGCCGGGGCACGTTCTGGCAGATCGGAAAAGAACATGCGCGCGCGCGGGCCGCCTTGGATCCATAGGTTGCCAAAACGCAGGTTGCGTTCGATCACATAATTGCCGCTGTCAAAATAGGGGGCATGGGCAATAGGGTCTTGCCCCTCGCGGTAGGGGATCAGATCGAACGGGCCTTTGGGATACATATCCAGCAGCATGGCCGAAAAAGATTTGATCGAGGAGGCATCCAGCCAATCGGTCAGCGCGCGCAAGGGGCGGGTGTCGCAAAAGGGAAAGACAAAAAATTCGTCAGGATCGACGGTTAGGCACCAATGGTCATGGCCATAGCGCAGCAGCAACCAATTGATCCAATCCATGCCAAAGCGGGCGCGTTTATAGCTGGCATCGCTGTGCCATAAGGATACATCGGGCTGGGCGGCCAAATATTCGCGCGTGCCATCGGTGCTGTCATTATCGACAATCAGAAAATGGTTCACGCCCAACTCGCGGTAGTATTTCAGGAAATAGGGCATGCGGATGCGTTCATTGCGCACTGTCGAGAACAGCAAAATGGCACTGCGGCCAATGGATGCAGTTTGGTCAACAATAGGATGCAAATCACGCCGTTTGCGAATGGCGCGCACCAGCCAGCGCCTGCGCGCAAGGCGTAACATATACCGCGTTGCTAACCTCACCTTTGTGCCTTGCCTGTTGCCGTTACCTATAACCGCCAACCCAAACTAACCAATTTGAGTCAACACTACCTTAAAGTGATCTGCCCAAAGTGGCAGATTTTGTTTTTTACCAGCCCTTGGCTGATTTTGGGCCAAAGTCTTGATTGTTTCCATCCAAGAATAACTGTCCCTTGGGTCAAGGTAAACTGGGAAGTCACCGCAAACTTCGCGCAGAACGGGTAAATCTGATGCGACGACCGTGGTTCCAAGGCCTGCCGCCTCAAGCGGGGGCAGGCCAAAGCCTTCGGCAAGGCTAGGAAACAAAAGCGCGCGCGCGCCCTGCATAAGGCTAACCACCGCCCCATCGGACAGATTTTCGCCGTGCAGCACATCGCCTTGCGCCTGCAACTGCGCCATTTGCGCAAACAGGGCTGCATCTGCCCAACCCTTGCCGCCAATGACCACCAATTGCGGGGCGGGCTGTGGCAGGTTTGGCCAAAGGTCGAACAGCAATTTAAGGTTTTTGCGCGGCTCTATCGTGCCCAGCGCCACGAAATAGGGGCGGGTGGGGGTAACGGGGCTGGGCGCGGGCTGTGCCAGTGTTATGCCAAGGGGGGCCAGAATGGCGGGCGGCAGGCGGCCCGATGCGGCAAAATACGCTTCAGTTTTGGCGCGGGCGTCGGCACTGATATGGATAACTTGGGTTGCAAAACGCGCGGTTGCAGTGATTTTGGCGGCAAACGGGGCGTGGGTGCCGTCACTGGCAAATTCGGGGTGATCTAGCGGGATGGTATCGTGGATCAAGACCGCAGATTTTAGCCCGCAATGCTGCACAGCGCGCAAAACGCTGGCTGACAGATTGGTGTGGCCCACGTTCACATAGACCGCGCCCTGCTGCACATGGGACAGCAAATTGCTGAGCAGGATATGCGGGCGGCGCAGCAGGGCAAGTGGGCGCAGCGTGGCCAGCGTCTGCCCCAAGGTCTGCCCCAGGGTCTGCCTAAGCCCAGCGGGCGCACCAACCATATCATGCAAAGCCGCGCAGCCTTTTTGCCCAAGCAGCAAAAAACCCCAGCGCGTGCGGATCAGGCCAAAAAGGGGCCGATCTTGGCCCAATAAATGCGCCAGATAGGCCGCCTCGACCCTGTCGATCCCTGTCATCTGGCCGCGTCCGCTGCGTGAGACGAGCCGCGACAGATCCAGTAGATAGGCGCTTGCCACCTGCGGCCGTGCCTATTGGGCAGCTTTTTGCAGGGCCATCATATCGTGCAAATAAGCCCCAAATTCTTCGGCCAAGTCGGGGCGTGATAGGCCAAAGGCCACTGTCGCCTGCAAAAATCCAGCTTTTGATCCGCAATCATAGCGCTGACCGCGAAAGCGAAAGCCAAAGACTTGGCCCGATGCGGCCTCTTCGGCAATGGCATCAGTCAGTTGAATTTCGCCGCCCGCGCCTTGCTTCATTTTGTTCAGATTGGTCATGATCTTGGGTGACAGGATATAACGCCCGATTACGGCCAAATTGGAAGGCGCGTCTTCGGATTTTGGCTTTTCCACCATGCCCTTGGCGCGCACGACATTGCCATTGTCTTGGTCAACATCCAAAACGCCATAGGATGAAATGCGCTGCGGCGAGACTTCCATCGCGGCCACCATATTGCCGCCCGTTTCGGCATATGCCTCGACCATTTGCTGCAAGCAGGGCTTTTCGGCGGCGATCACATCATCGGCCAGTAGCACGGCAAAGGGTTCGTCCCCTACCAGTTTGCGCGCGCACCAGACCGCATGACCCAGCCCCATGGCGCGATTTTGCCGCACATAAGCAATCGCACCCGAATCCATGTTTGTGGATTTCAGGATTTCCAAAAGATCGGTCTTGCCTGCCCGTTTAAGCGCGGTTTCCAGTTCGGGCGAATAGTCAAAATAATCCTCTAGCGCGGATTTGCCGCGCGAGGTGACGAAAATGAAATCTTTGATGCCAGCGGCCCGTGCCTCGTCAATTGCGTATTGGATCAGCGGGCGATCAACCAAAGTCATAATTTCCTTTGGAATAGATTTTGTCGCGGGCAAGAACCGCGTGCCCATCCCAGCAACGGGAAACACCGCTTTTGTTACTTTCTTGATCTTCATATGCTCGAACCTTTGAATGGGCTGCGGCTGCCATACAGCTCTTACCCCATTTATGCCACGGGGCTTGCCTATTGCATAGGTTTTTCGCCCAAAAGGTAAAAATTAAACCAATATTGTCGGTGAATTAGAACAAATCATAGAAAATCGCCACGATAGGGTGATGCGCGGTCAGCTTCGGCCAAAACGCGAGCGGTGAAACCGCGCCATTTCAGGGCGGACGTATCGCGGTCACTTCGACCCCAAACGCCGCCCGATTGCCACCAATAGCCTTGGGGCAGGAACTGCATTTTGTGGCGGCGCAGGCTGGGGGCAAGGCAGATGACAGTGACGATCTGGCCCATGAAAAGGGCAGTTTCGGCCTGCTTGTGCAGTGCCTTTTGCGCCCAAACCCAGCCTGAAATCACCACATCATCACGCGGGCCTGTATCTTTGAGCGGTTTGAATGGCGGGGTGGCACCCGATAATTGCGCCGTTCCAAATTCTCGCGCGCGGCCTGCCCGCCAGCCCGCATCAAGGCTATTTTGCAGCGCTTGTGCCTGCTGCAAAGTGACTTTGCCCTTGGCGCGCAAGGCATTAAGCCGCGCGGTTTGCGCAGCAAACAACATCGTCTGCCCTGCCGCCACATCGCTGCCTACATGTTTGCGCAAAAACACGGCAGTGCTGGCGGCTATGTCGAACAGCGAGATTGGCACGCGGTTATCCTGCCGCCGTGCGCTGGCCATAAAGCCGTGATGCACCTGCGCATCTGGCACAATCATTGTGGGGCCAAGCGCTGAAATACGCAGGTTTACATCCGCCTCGTCCAAATAAAATTCAAAGGCAGGGTCAAAGCCGCCGATGGCGCGCAGGGCACTGATGCGAAAGGCGCAATTTGTGCCTTGGGTTTTCAAAGCGCGCAATGGTGTGCCGTGGTGCAGGCTGGGGGTTTGCGGCACATCCAGCGGGTGATCTTGCCCCAAATAATCCACCTCGCAGGCGCGCCATTGGTAGGAAATCCCGTTGCGCCCGCGCACAAAGCCAGTCGCCGCCACCATGTCTGCGTTTTCAAAAGCGGCCATCAGGCGCGCAGCCCATGTCGGTTCGGCCACGGCATCATCATCGATAAACAGCGCCACATCGCCCGCCGCTTGTGCAATGCCCAAATTGCGCGCGGCGCTGATATTGGGCTGATCGAAGGGGATGACTTTCAAATCATCCTGCCCTGCCAATTGCAAACAGGCAGCAGGGTCGGCGACCACGATCAATTCCATATTTAACGCGCTTTGCTGGCGCAGGGCGGTGATAGCGCGCGCAAGGGCCGCCGCGCGGTGGCGCGAGACGATGATGATCGAGGCGCGCAGCCCGCTCACGGCCGCGCCATCATGCCAGCCCCGCATTATGGGAGATCATGGCTTCGACAATGGGAATGTCTTCGGGGTTATTCACCTCCCAAAACTGGCGGGAATTGGCGGCGACTTGCACGCAGTGCACCCGCCGCCCCTGTTCCAAAAAGCGCAGTTGTTCTAATGCCTCTAGCGCCTCTAGCTGGCCCATAGGCCAGCGCGGATAATCGCGCAGCCCCCCCGTGCGATAGGCATACAGGCCAACGTGGTGAAAGACGGGCGTCGGATCGCTATCCTTAAAGTCGTGGGCACAAAAGGGGATCACTTCTTTAGAAAAATACAGCGCAGACCCATCTGCGGCAAACACTGCCGTTGTGCCGCCCACGCGCCCTGCCCGCCTGTCGGCGATCAGGGCTGCGCGCATTGCACCATCGCAGCGCAGCACTGGGGTGGCAACATCAGCCACCCCCTGCGCCATGGCCGCGACCAAATCTGCGATAAACCACGGCGGGGTTAGCGGCGCGTCGCCTTGCAAGTTGACGATCAGATCATAATCGCCCCTTTGCGCCGCCACTTCCGCGCAGCGTTCGGTGCCGTTCTGCGCCTGCGCGCTGGTCATCACCACTTCGCCGCCAAACCCCTGCACATGGGCGGCAATGCGCGCGTCATCAGTGGCCACAACCACCCGCGCGCCAATCATCTGCCCTGCGGCAAGCCCCGCCGCCCATGTGCGCTGGACAAGAGTTTTCACCCCATCTGGCCCCGCAATCTGCGCCAGCGGTTTGGCGGGAAAGCGGGATGAGGCATAACGCGCGGGAATGACGATGAGGGTTTTCATGTGCTTAGCGTTTCAAATCCACACCTGGGGCAAAGGCGATGAAGAACGGGTTATCCCAGCCCGCTTTGCCATAGGTCAGCGCATCGTGGGTATGAAAATCAACCGTCACCCCGCCCGCGCCGCGCAGCACCGCATCGCCCGCAGCCGTGTCCCATTCCATCGTGCGGCCAAGGCGGGGGTAAAGATCTGCCTCGCCCGTGGCGATGAGGCACAGCTTTAACGAGCTGCCTGCCGAAGTCATATCGCGCACGGCATATTTGGCGATGTAGTCATCGGTCGCGCCGTCACGGTGGGATTTGCTGGCGACCACCATCAGCGCGGCGTTATCTGGCGCGGGGTTCACGTTGATTAGCTTTACTGGCCCCACGGCATCAAGTTCATGCGCGCCCATTTCCTCGACTGATGCGCCCTGCGCCGTGGTGTAAAACAGCCGCCCCTTAGCGGGGGCATAGACTACGCCGCGCACGGGCACACCGTTTTCGACAAAGGCGATGTTCACGGTAAAGTCGCCGCGCCTTTGGATGAATTCTTTGGTGCCATCAAGCGGATCAACAATCAGAAACGTGTCCGCGCGTTGGGCGTGGCTTTCGGCCTCTTCCTCGGTAATCAGGGGCACACCCGGGAAAGCCGCGCGCAGGCCTGCTGCGATAATCTCATTGGCAGCTTCGTCTGCCTCGGTTACGGGGCTGGCATCGGATTTGGATTTCACTTCAAAATCAGGGCCGTCATAAACTTGCATAATCTTTGCTCCCGCCAGCAGCGCCAGCCTGCGCATCACCTGCTGCAAATCCGTATGATCCATTTTTGTCCCCAAATTGCCCAAGCGCCACAATCTGGACGCTTTGTTGATTAATATCTTATTTGCCCTTATCATGTCACAAAAGGGAAACAGCAAGATTTCCTGTCAGATTTCGCACGGCTGACATCACAAGAGGCAAGGCAGACCCATGTTTCGCGTTAACACAAGCACTTCGGGATGGGCCGTCACATGGCGGCTGCTGGAACTTATTTTCCACGCTTCGGTGCGCCATATCCGAAAAAGCCACGGCAACGCGCTGATTGGCCTGCTGATGGCGATTTTGCAATCTGTCATCATGCTGGCCGTGATGGTGTTTATGATGGATTTGCTGGGCATGCGCCGCATGGCGGTGCGGGGCGATTTTGTGCTGTATATGATGACGGGCGTGTTCAACTTTGCGACATATACGCAAACCTTGGGCGCTGTAGCCAAATCTGATGGGCCAACATCGGCAATGATGAAACATTCGCCGATGAACCCGATTGTGGCCATTGGGTCGGCTGCACTTGGCACGCTGTATTTGCAGGTGCTGTCTGCTGCAGCCATTTTGTTCTTTTATCACACGCTGTGGACGCCGATCACCATCCACGAGCCGCAATATGTCTTTGGAACATTCATTCTGTCGTGGTTTTCGGGCATCGCAACGGGAATGATTTTCAAGGCAGCAACCCCGTGGCAGCCCGAACTGGTGGGCACGCTGACATCGATCTACTCGCGTATGAACATGATCTTTTCGGGCAAGATGATGTTGGCCAATTCTACACCTGGCTATATTCTATCGATGTATTCGTGGAACCCCTTGTTCCACACCATCGACCAAACCCGCGGCTTTATGTTTGAAAACTACCACCCGCATTATTCATCGATCACCTATCCGATCTATGTATCGCTGGCGCTGATGATGCTGGGCCTGATGGGCGAGCATTATTCAAACCGCCACATCTCGCTTAGCTGGGGCGCGGGGCGCTGATGCGCAGGGCGCGGGTAAACTGCGCCAGCGCTGGCTTTACACAAGTTTAAGCAAAAAATTGCTACACATAACGGCGTTCTTGCCAAGCCCCCGCTTGCAGGCACAGGGCGGCCTGCCTATATACGCCCTAGCTGGCAAGAAACGCCAACGCCTCTTTGGAACGGGCCCGAATGCCTTCGGGGTTTTGGCCCCCAACATCGCCTAACGAAAGGGATCATTATGGCCAAAGTAATTGGAATTGACCTTGGGACGACCAACTCTTGTGTCGCCATCATGGACGGATCGCAACCGCGTATCATCGAAAATTCGGAAGGCGCACGCACGACGCCGTCTATCGTTGCTTACACCGACAACGAGCGTTTGGTTGGCCAAGCTGCCAAGCGGCAGGCCGTCACAAACGCCTCTAACACTATTTTCGCGGTAAAGCGCCTAATTGGCCGCCGCCACGACGATCCGGTGATCGTCAAAGACCAAAAGAACATGCCCTACAATATCGTCAATGGCGGCAATGGCGATGCTTGGGTTGAAGCGCGGGGCGAAAAATTCTCGCCCGCTCAAGTTTCGGCTGTGATCTTGCAGAAGATGAAAGAAACTGCCGAAGCCTATTTGGGCGAGACGGTGACGCAGGCGGTGATCACTGTGCCCGCCTATTTCAACGACGCCCAGCGCCAAGCGACCAAAGACGCAGGCAAAATTGCGGGTCTTGAGGTGCTGCGCATCATCAACGAACCCACTGCGGCTGCGCTGGCTTATGGCCTTGACCGCAAAGAATCTAAAACCATCGCCGTTTATGACCTTGGCGGCGGCACGTTCGATATCACCATTCTGGAAATCGACGATGGCCTGTTCGAAGTGAAATCGACCAATGGTGATACGTTCCTTGGCGGTGAAGATTTCGATATGCGCATCGTCAACTATCTGGTGGACGAGTTCAAAAAGGATAACGGCGTTGATCTGTCCTTGGACAAAATGGCCCTACAGCGCCTGAAAGAAGCCGCTGAAAAGGCCAAGATCGAGCTGTCTTCTGCCAACCAAACGGAAATCAACCAGCCGTTCATTTCGATGGACAAGAACACCGGCCAGCCTTTGCACCTTGTGGTGAAGCTGACCCGCGCCAAGCTGGAGTCCTTGGTGGATGACCTAATCAAAAAGTCGATGAAGCCCTGCAAAGACGCGTTGAAAGATGCGGGCCTGTCGATGTCGGACATTGACGAAGTGGTGCTGGTGGGCGGTATGACCCGCATGCCCCGCGTCATTGAAGAAGTGACCAAGTTTTTTGGCAAGGAACCACATAAGGGCGTGAACCCTGACGAAGTGGTTGCCGCTGGCGCTGCCATTCAGGCAGGCGTTTTGCAAGGCGATGTCAAAGACGTGGTGCTGCTGGACGTGACCCCGCTTTCCTTGGGTATCGAAACGCTGGGCGGCGTGTTTACCCGCCTGATCGACCGCAACACGACCATTCCGACGAAAAAGTCGCAGGTTTTCTCGACCGCCGAAGATAACCAAAACGCCGTGACCATCCGTGTTTTCCAAGGCGAGCGGGAAATGGCGGCGGATAACAAAATGCTTGGCCAATTCAATCTGGAAAACATCCCCACCGCCCCGCGCGGTATGCCCCAGATCGAAGTGACCTTTGACATTGACGCGAACGGCATCGTTTCGGTCAAGGCCAAGGACAAGGGCACCAACAAAGAGCAGGCGATTACGATCCAAGCGTCGGGCGGTTTGTCGGACGAGGACATCGAAAAGATGGTCAAAGACGCCGAGGCCAACGCCGAAGCAGACCGCGACCGCCGCGAACTTGTCGAGGCCAAGAACCAAGGCGAAAGCCTGCTGCATTCGACCAAAAAGTCGCTGGCTGAACATTCGGACAAGATCGACCCATCCACTGTCGAGGTGATTGAACTGGCCATGTCGGCGTTGGAAGACGTTCTGAAAACCGACGAAGTTGGCAAGATTAAGGGCGGCATCCAGAATCTGACCGAAGCCGCGATGAAACTGGGCGAGGCGATTTACAAGGCCAGCGCCGACCAAGACGATGGCGAGGGTGAAGACCGCGCGCGCGATGTAGATGAAGACATCATCGACGCCGACTTTGAAGACCTTGGGAACAACAAGCGGAAGTAATCCGCGCCGAACGCCAATCGGGCGGCCCTGCATATGGGCCGCCCAATCTCGTTCGCAACTAGGGAGTTTCCCATGGCAAAGCGCGATTTTTATGAAGTGCTCGGCGCGTCCAAAGGGGCGTCTGCTGAAGAATTGAAAAAGGCCTATCGCACCAAGGCCAAAGAATTGCACCCCGACCGCAATTCGGACAACCCCAACGCCGAAGCGCAGTTCAAAGAAATAAACGAGGCCTATGACGTTCTGAAAGACCCCGAGAAGAAGGCGGCTTATGACCGCTATGGCCATGCGGCATTCGATGGGGGCATGGGCGGCGGCGGGCCGCGCGGTGGCGGGCCAGGTAATGGAGATTTTGCATCGGCCTTTTCGGACGTGTTTGAAGACCTGTTTGGCGATTTTATGGGCGGCGGGCGCGGCGGCGCTGGGGGCGGTGCCCGCACGCGCGCGCAGCGCGGATCGGATCTGCGCTATAACCTGCGTGTTTCGCTCGAAGAGGCCTTTTCGGGCCTGCACAAAACCATTTCTGTGCAAACAGCCGTGGCATGCGACACCTGCCGTGGCACGGGGGCCGAAGGCGGGTCGGAACCCGTGGGCTGCCCCACTTGTGGCGGCGTTGGCAAAGTGCGCGCGCAGCAAGGATTCTTCACCGTTGAACGCACCTGCCCCACCTGCGCAGGCGCGGGCCAGATTGTGAAAAACCCCTGCCGTTCCTGCGGCGGGCAGGGGCGCGTGCAAAAAGAACGATCCTTGGCTGTGAACATCCCCGCGGGGGTGGAAACGGGCACCCGTATTCGCCTTGCTGGCGAAGGCGAGGCGGGTATGCGCGGCGGGCCTGCGGGGGATTTGTATATTTTCATCGAAGTGAAGGATCACGCGATTTTTCAGCGCGATTCGGTGCATTTGTTCTGCCGCGTGCCAATTTCCATTGCCACGGCGGCGCTGGGCGGCGAGGTGGAAGTGCCCACCATCGACGGCGGCAAAAGCCGCGTCAAGGTGACGGCGGGCAGCCAAACGGGCCGCCAACTGCGCCTGCGCGGCAAGGGTATGCCCGCCCTGCGCGGCGGAGGGTCTGGTGATATGGTGATTGAACTGGCGGTGGAAACCCCCGTCAACCTGACCGCCCGCCAGCGCGAGATTTTGCAAGAATTTGACACGATGGCATCGGACAATAATCCCGAAGGCACCAGCTTTTTCGCCAAGGTCAAAGGGTTTTGGGACGGAATGAAATCCTGAAGTCGGGCCGCGCGTTAACGCACATTTAACCAATATTAGGCCAAGCTGTGTCTATGCAACAGCTTGGCTTTCATGATTCATCTCCTGGCCTGTTCGCCCCCGATAGGGACGAGGCAGAGGGCGCGCCATTGACCGCTGGCGCGCGGCTGCCGTCTTATATTGGCGATCACCGCAAGCGACTGCGCACGCGGTTTATGGACGGCGGCGCGCAGGCCCTGCCCGATTATGAAATGCTAGAACTGGTGCTGTTTCGCGCCATTCCGCGCCAAGATGTTAAACCGCTGGCGCACCTGCTTTTGCAAACCTTTGGCGATTTTGGCCGTGTGATTTCGGCCAGCCGTGCACGGCTGCTGCTGGTCAAAGGTGTTGGGGAATCGGTGGTGCTGGAATTGAAAATCGTTGAGGCGGCGGCGCAGCGCCTGATGCGCGCGCGCGTGATGCACCGACCCGTGCTGTCATCTTGGGCGGCGCTGCTGGATTATTGCCACACTGCGCTGGCCCATCAAGAAACAGAATGTTTTCGCGTGCTGTATCTTGATCGTAAAAATGTGCTGATTGCCGATGAGGAACAGGCCAAAGGCACAGTCGATCATGTACCCGTCTATCCGCGCGAAGTGGTCAAACGCGCGTTGGAGTTGAACGCATCGGCATTGATTTTGGTGCATAATCACCCATCGGGCGACCCGACGCCGTCAGAAGCGGATCTTTCGATGACCCACCAAATCCTTGATGCCGCGCAGGTGTTGGGCCTGACGCTTCATGACCATTTGATCATCGGCAAATCAAAAGAGCTAAGTTTCCGTGCCGAAGGTTTGCTTTAAGGCTGATCCTTGGTCTTTGCGCGTGCCTCGCGGCGCGCGCGGCGTTTTGCGCGGTCTTCCGCCTCGCGGGCAAGGCGGGCGGCCCCGCCGATGGTGATCAGTTCAGGATCGGCCCGTAGGGGCAGGGCTGGAGCGCGATCAGGTTTTTCAAAAAACCACGATGGAAAGCGATTGTAGGTTGCATCCATTACCTGATCGGTGACGTTCAGCGCCACATCCAATTGCTGCACAAAATGGTTGACCCCCCACACCACCAGCGGCCATTTTTTCGGGCTATAATCATCACCCGCCATAATGCCGCCCACGCGCAGTTTCGCATACCAATCGATCATGGTGCGCCCGCCCTCTTCGCCCGTGTGGGCATAACCATCGACATAAATGAAATCAAAAAAATTGTCGGGAAACAGGTCTAGCGCCTCGGCGAAGGTCATGCGCAACAAAGTATAGGGTGCCTCTATGCCGACATGGGTAAGGGCCTCTTTATACTGGGCGGTGGTGTGGTTATCGCTGTAGCTGTCCACCCCCCAAAACCGCGCAAATCGCCCCGAATGCACCATGCGCCGCGAATATGACCCTGCTGCGACCCCCAGTTCGATCCCGCGATTGGCATGGCCCGCAAGTCCGTCGATAACGTTCCATCGGTAACTGTCCTTGGCAACCCGCACCTCAACTTGGGGAATATTTTCCATATCAAAGACCATATCGGGATCAATCATCGCAAGCGTTGCCCCATATTACGGCAGCGGCGCGGGCCGCAGCCAAAGTTCTACGCGGCGGTTCAGCCGCTTTCCCGCCCCAGTTGTATCACAGGCCATCGGCAAAGCAGCCCCAAAAGCATCGATACTGGGCCAGTATTTCGCATCGACATCTGGGGCCATCGGTTGCAATGCCGCCAAAACGCTTGCCGCCAAATCTTCGGAGGTGGTATAATCTGCATCCGCATCGCCCGTGCTGGAGGTAAAACCGCTTAGGATCAGCGCCTTATCTGCCAATTCGCCTGCGGCAATCAACCTTGCAAGGGCGGCCAGATTGCTTTGGCTGATCACATCCAAATCCGATGTGCCATCTTCAAAGCGAAAGGTCATCGCCGCGCGCTCTGCCCCGTCCATCGCGGCGGCCAAGCGTTGCAGCAGCGGCAGGGCGCTTTCGTCTGGGGCGGCGATCAGCGCGTTAATCAGCCGCGCACCATCATTTGCAAGGGGCGCACTTTCAAAATTGCGCGCCACATAGCCCGCCTGTGCAATCGCCGCTTGGGCGGCAGGATGGGCGATAAATTCCAAAAATTCTCGCGCCATCAGGGGCAGGCGGCGCTGCGGGGTCAGCAGGTAAATTGGCAGGGTTAACGGGTAATCTTCCGATTTCACCGATTGTGGCGAGGGGTTAAGCACAAAGCCGCAACTGTCGGCCAAGGGTAGCGCGCGCGCCGCCCCCGCACTGGCGCGGCCTGTGACCGCCAGCGCCCACGGATCGCGCGCCACTGCGGCGGCTAGCTTAAGCAAATCGGGGTGGGTTTCATCGGCGCGCGGCGTCTGCCCAAGCCGCGCCGCCAGCGCAGCGGCCAAATCGCTGCCCTGATCCAGCCCATGCACCACCAAGGGCATGTCAGGGCCGCCGATGTCCTGCCAATTCTGGATATCGCCCGCAAGGGCTGCGGCCAAATCGGCGGTAGAAATGCGCGGCAGCAGGTTGCCCGTGGCAACGATAGGGATCAGCGCATCTAAGGCAAGCACCTCGGCGGGGCTATCAAGCGGGGCAAAGCGCGCGACGACCAAATCAGCCGTCAAATCCGCCATAGCCGAGCGGGCAGTTTCGGGCGCGCGGGGGGTAAAGGTAAATTCCGCCAGCACTATCTGGCTGCCCTTTTGCAGCAGCAGGGTTGGCGCGTCGGCACGCGCTGGCACGCGCAGATCAAACCCGCGCGCGCGCGCAAAGGCGGCTATCAGCGGGGGCAAAAGCTGGGCCGCCTCGCCGTCGCCCGTCAGGCGGATCAGCGCCTTGGGCGCGGTCATATCGGGGCAGGCCGGCCCATCGCAAACGACACTTTCGGCGGCAATTGTCAGGGGGCCAAATTCGCTGGTCAAGCGAAAGAATTCGCCATCATAGCTGGTGAATTGCCCCGACACCGCAAGCGCCCCATCGCGCGAGGTCAGGGTGATATCTTGGGCGCTGGCCGTGGCTGGCCAGAAAAGGATGAGCGCGGAGCAAAGGGCAAAGGCGGGCCAAGCCCGCCCCGTGTCTTTGCCCTGCCGGCCCGCCCGCGTCATCCCAAAACCTTTCACAACGATCTGCCCGCTTTCAACCATAACTTGCGCCAGATGGCCAGATCAGCCGCATCAGTGGGCGCGCTTTGGGGCGTTTAATTCGCCAGCGCCAAGGCTGGGCTGGGCGGAGTAAATCCTAAGTGCACATATTCACCCAGCGCATCGCAAGGGGGCATTGCCAGTGTGATTTCCGATTTTTCCACCGCCCCGCCCTTGGCAAACAGCACATCGCCCATCATTTCGCCCGCGCAATTCGTTTCGGTCACAGCCACCTCAAACAGCACCTCGGTAGGGGTCGCTGCGTCATAGGTAAAGACCTGCGCCATCAGTGGCATATCAACCGAACCATCGCCCAGCAGGTGCACATATCCGCCCTTGGCCAGAGCGCCCGCTGCGGGCAGATTTGGCGTATCTTGCCAGATATGGCCCTGCGCGCCAAAGGCCGCGCCGTCTTCAAAGGCATGAATAGCAAAGCCATCCTCAAAGGGCCATTGCACGGCCACACGCTGCACAGCGGCCCCGTCGGGCATGGGAACGGCGGCGGTTGCGGTTTGTCCAGCTGAAAAGCGGATGTCAACTTGGCCGTCAGACTTTAGCGCAGGCAGGCTAAAGAAAAGCGCCCCCGTGGACAGGGTTTTTGCCGAAAACACCATGCCCGCATGTGCTATCACCAAATCTTGATCGGGCAAGCAGGGGGCAAGCAGCGTGCCGCCGATCATCGCGTTGCCTTCGTCCAACAGTTCCAGCGAAACAGGGCAAGCATTTGCCACAATGGCAGGCAAGGATGTGCTGGCGTTGGGCGCGATTGCGTTTTGCGATACAACTTCGGGGGCGTTGGCATACGCAAAACTGGGCAGGGCCAGCGCGGCAAAGTTGGCCGTGCCGTTGCTGAGCTTGCTCATCACAAGGCCGGACATGAGCACGACCGAAGCCGCCACAAGACCCAACACCAGATCGTATATTGCCGCGCCCTTGGGCAGGAATTTTGGATAATACATCATAATCTCCACAGTTTGTTGCCCCTAAAGAAACAAAAATCGCGTCGCGCTTAAGGCATAACTGTGGGCAATTGCGAAAACATTATGTCAAAAGGCGGCCACAAGGGCCGCCCTTTGGCTAAACAGTTTGATAATTTAAAGCGCGCCGTGGCAGTGCTTGAACTTTTTGCCCGAACCACAGGGGCATGGGTCCATCCGCCCTGGATCGCCCCAAGTGGTGGGATCAGCCGCGTCAAAGCCTGCCAAGGCCGCCAAGCCTGCGGGCAAAGCGGCCACTGGCTTGGCACTGCGGGCCGCCAGTTCGGCCTGCTGCGCCAAAAGCTGGCGCGCCATGGCCTGCTGCTCGTCTGCCGACACAACCCGCACCAAGGACAGTTTTTGCGACACTTCCGCGCGCAGGCTGTTCAGCATCGCTTCGAACATACCGAATGCTTCGGTTTTGTATTCGTTCAGCGGGTCGCGCTGGGCATAGCCCCGAAACCCGATGATCGAGCGCAAATGTTCCAGCCGCAGCAAATGCTCGCGCCATTTGCCATCGATGGTTTGCAACAAAACTTGCTTTTCGATGTTGCGCATCACTTCGGGGCCAAAGGTGGCCAGCTTATCGGCCATCATGGTATCAGCCGCCTCGGTCACGCGGTCGCGGACCACCTGCTGATCGACGCCTTCTTCGGCGGCCCAAGCAGGGATCGGCAGATCCATGTTCAGTTTTTCGCGAAGATCGGCCTGTAGAGCGAGCGCATCCCAACGGTCGGGGTAGGATTTGGGTGGCATGTGCAAATCGACCATATCTTCGATGGCTTGCAGACGCATATCCTGCACGACATCGGAAAGATCTTCTGCCTCCATCACTTCGCGGCGCTGGCCAAAGATCGCCTTGCGCTGATCGTTCATCACATCGTCAAACTTCAAAAGCTGTTTGCGGATGTCAAAATTGCGGCCTTCAACCTTGGCTTGGGCGCGTTCCAGCGATTTGTTCACCCATGGGTGCACAATCGCCTCGCCCTCTTTCATGCCCAGTTTGGTCAGCACGGAATCCAGCCGCTCTGATCCAAAAATGCGCATCAGGTCATCTTCCAGCGACAGGAAGAATGACGATGCCCCCGGGTCGCCTTGGCGGCCAGAGCGCCCGCGCAACTGGTTGTCGATGCGGCGCGATTCATGGCGTTCGGTGCCCAGCACGAACAAGCCGCCTGCCGCCAAAACGCGGGCCTTTTCATCGGCATGTTCTGCCTCGATCTTGGCGCGCACCTCATCAGGGTGCAAGGACGGGTCGGCCGCAATCGCCTCGAGCACCTTCAGTTCGACGTTGCCGCCAAGCTGAATATCAGTACCGCGCCCCGCCATGTTGGTCGCAATGGTCATAGCGCCAAACTTGCCTGCATCGGCGACAATCTGCGCCTCTTGTTCGTGCTGGCGCGCGTTTAGCACGTTATGCACAATGCCGTTTTGCGTCAGCAGGTTTGACAGCATTTCCGATTTTTCAATCGATGTTGTGCCGACCAAAGTGGGTTGCCCCTTGGCATTGGCCTCTTTGATGGCGGCAACAACACCTTCGTATTTCTCGCGCGCAGTGCGGTAGACTTGGTCATGCGTATCTTTGCGCGCAACGGGGCGGTTGGTGGGCACAACGATAACGCCAAGCTTATAGATTTCCATAAACTCGTCCGCTTCGGTTTCAGCCGTGCCTGTCATGCCTGCAAGTTTGTTGTAAAGGCGGAAATAATTTTGGAAGGTCACCTGCGCCAGCGTCACGTTTTCAGGCTGAATCTGCACGCCTTCTTTGGCCTCGATCGCCTGATGCAGCCCGTCCGACAGGCGGCGACCCTTCATCATGCGGCCAGTGAATTCATCAATAAGCATCACCTCGCCGTCGCGCACGATATAATCTTTGTCGCGCGTGAACAATTTGCGCGCGCGCAGGGCTTGGTTGATGTGATGCACAATGGTCGTGCTTTCAGGATCATACAGCGACTGCCCCGCAGGCAGCACCTCGGCTTTACTCAGCAGTTCCTCCATCACCTCGTTACCTTCTTCGGTGTAGGTGGCTGTGCGGGCCTTTTCGTCCAGCTTGAAATGCTCTTCGCTCAACTGCGGGATCAACTTATCGACCTGTTGATATAGGGCTGAACGGTCATCAGAGGGGCCGGAAATAATCAGCGGGGTGCGCGCCTCGTCCACCAGAATGCTGTCCACCTCGTCCACGATGGCAAAGGCGTGGCCGCGCTGGGCCATATCCTCTAGGCTGCCCTTCATGTTATCGCGCAGATAGTCAAAGCCAAGTTCGTTATTGGTGGCATAAGTGATGTCTGCGCGGTAGGCCGCGCGTTTTTCGGCATCGCTCTGATACGGCACAACAACGCCTGTGGTCAGGCCAAGGGCTGCGTAAACCTTGCCCATCCATTCCGCATCGCGGCGGGCCAGATAATCGTTCACAGTTACCACATGCACGCCGCGCCCTGTCAAGGCGTTCAAATAGGCGGGGAAGGTGGCAACCAGCGTTTTACCCTCGCCCGTGCGCATTTCGGCGATATTGCCTTGGTGCAGGAAAATCCCGCCCATCAGTTGCACATCAAAGGCACGCAGACCAAGCGCGCGGCGGGCCCCCTCGCGGCAATTGGCAAAGGCTTCGGGCAAAATTGCATCAAGGCTGATCCCGCCTGTTTGCACCCGTGCTTGGAACTCGGCGGTCTTGGCCAGGATCCCCTCGTCGCTTAGAGCGGCATACTCTGCCTCCAAAGCGTTGATCTTGTCCACAAGTGGCTGGACAGATTTGACCAAGCGATCGTTTGGCGTGCCAAACAGTTTGCGCGTCAGCGCCCCGAACCCCAGCATATTTTCCTCGCCAGATCGTTTCAAACAAATTTGTGTGCAGCCTTACTCTTGCCCGCGCCTGCGCCCTTGCCTAAAAGGGCGCAACACACAGCTTAATATCTGCGACTGTCGCGATGTAAGGGCTGGCACGGGTATAGTCAACGCCGCGCAAAGATGCAGGCCTTTTAGGAGAAGTTAAATGGCGAAATCGCACCTATTTTTGGCGGCACTGGCCCTGGGCGCGGCGCTGTCCACTGCCGCGCAGGCCCAAGATACCACGGCAGCAACTGTGGTGGCTAAGGTCAACGGGGTTGAGATTACACTCGGTCATATGATCATCGCGCGCGAGGCGCTGTCAGAGCAGTATAAATCCCTGCCAAATGAAACCTTGTTCACGGGCATTTTGGATCAGTTGATCCAACAAACCGCGCTGGAGCAAACTGTTTCGGATAAGCTAAAGCTGACCAATCAGTTGCAACTGGATCATTCGCGCCGCGATTACCTTGCTAACGTGGCGCTGACCGAGGTGGTGATGGGCGCGGTGACAGACGAGGCACTGCAAGCGGCCTATGACACACGGTTCAAAGATTACGCCCCACAAAAGGAATTTTCCGCCGCCCATATCTTGGTGGACGCCGAAGAAAAAGCCAATGAATTGAGGGGCCAGTTGGACGGCGGGGCTGATTTTGCCGAACTGGCCAAGGCCAATTCCACCGATACGGGATCGGGCGCGAATGGCGGTGATTTGGGTTGGTTTGGCATTGGCCAAATGGTCAAACCCTTTGAAGATGCGGTTGTGGCCGCTGAAATTGGCAAAGTGGCTGGGCCGATCAAATCAGATTTCGGCTGGCATTTGATTTTGGTCAAAGAAACCCGCATTGCCGAAAAGCCGACACTAGAGGCGATGCGCGAAGAACTCGCGAGCGAGTTGCAAAACCGCGCGATTGATGCCCATATCAAGGCTGTGACCGAAGCGGCCACGGTGGAACGTATGGCCGATGGCGTGGACCCTGCGCTGCTGTCTGACACGGCACTGCTGGAAAAGTAACGCAAGATTGAACGAAGGTTGGGCGATTTTGGGGGGCGATATGGCCAAAAAAGATTGGAAAGCCAAAGCCAAAGCTTTGAAAAAGCAAATTGAGCAGTTGATGGGTGGGGCTGCCCCCGCCGCCAAGGCCACCAAACCTGTATCGCCCCTTGCCCCTGCCGCATTCCCCGCGCTGCCTTGTATCGCGGGCGTAGAATTTGCCGCCATCGAGGCGGGGATCAAATATCAAAATCGCAAAGATGTGATGCTGGTGCGCCTGTGCGGGGGCACGCAAATGGCGGGGGTTTTTACCCGTTCGACCACGCGGTCTGCCTGTGTGCGCGCCTGCCAAGATAGCCTTGCCGCCAAGGTGCCTATGGGCGCTGGGGCGGCGATACTGGTCAATTCGGGCAATTCCAACGCTTTTACGGGGGCTGCGGGGGAGCGGTCTGTTTCGGCCATCAGGGCGGCGGTGGCGGATGCGCTGGGCATGCCAACTGCACGCGTATTTACATCGTCAACAGGGGTGATTGGCGAGCCGCTGCCCCATGACAAAATCACCGCCATCGTGCCCGCGCTGGTGAAAAACCTGCGCGGGGATGCCATTGATATGGCGGCCCTTGCGATGATGACAACCGACACCTTCCCCAAAGGTGCCGCCGCTACAGTGCAGGGCGAAGGCGGCGTTGTGAATATTGCCGGCATTGCCAAGGGATCGGGCATGATCGCCCCCGATATGGCCACGATGCTGGTCTATATCTTTACAGATGCCAAAATTTCCGCCGCCAATTTGCAAAAAATCCTGTCGCGCAATGTGGAGGGCACGTTCAATTCCATCACAGTGGACAGCGATACATCCACATCAGACACGCTGCTGCTGGCGGCCACGGGCATGTCGCCTGCGGCCGAATTGAAGGGGGCGGCGTTGAAGGCGTTTGAAACAGCGCTGCGCGGGGTGATGGCGAATCTTGCCCATCAAGTGGTGCGCGATGGCGAGGGCGCGCGCAAATTTGTCGAAGTGCGGGTAACGGGGGCGGCCAGCGATCAGGACGCGAAACTTGCGGCCTTTGCGATTGCCAATTCGCCCTTGGTCAAAACCGCGATTGCGGGCGAAGATCCGAACTGGGGCCGCATCGTGGCCGCCATTGGCAAATCTGGCGCCGCGGCTGAACGCGACCGCCTGACGATTAGATTTGGCGATAATTTGGTGGCGCAAAAGGGCTGGCGCAACCCGCGATACCGCGAAGAAGACGGGGCAGCCTATATGAAACAGCCCGAATTGGTGATTGCGGTTGATCTGGGCATGGGCCGCGCCAAGCGCACAGTGTGGACTTGCGATTTAACATCGCGCTATATCGAAATTAACGCGGATTATCGGTCTTGAAACTGCTGCTGGTTACCGCTGTTGCCCTGATCGACGTGGATGGCCGCATTCTGCTGGCCCAGCGACCCGAGGGGAAATCTTTGGCAGGGCTATGGGAATTTCCCGGCGGCAAGGTTGAAGCGGGCGAGACGCCCGAAGCGGCCTTGATCCGCGAGCTGCGCGAGGAACTCGGGATAGACACCAAGGAATCCTGCCTTGCCCCGCTGACCTTTGCCAGCCATTCCTATGATGATTTCCATTTGTTGATGCCGTTGTTCGCCTGCCGCCGTTGGCAGGGCATTCCTACCCCGCGCGAAGGCCAAACGCTGGCTTGGGTGCGCGCAGCAGATTTGCGCAATTACCCCATGCCGCCCGCAGATGTTCCGTTGATCCCAATCCTACGCGATTGGCTATAAAACTATCTCAATTGCACATCAAAAGCCGCCCTTTTGCACCCTTCCTTAAAGCAAGCATTAGGAATTAGCTTGTAACCTAAGCGTGTAAGCGAGGAGATGCAAAATGCTGAGGACAATTTCAATTGGAAGCTGCGTATCGATCCAAGGGCTGATGGTGGGCCAGCTTGCAGACGGAAAGATTAAGATCGTGGTCGATGACAAAACTTATGTCGGAACGCCGGTGTCCGCGATGGCGCGCCCTTCTTGATGGACGGCCGCACAGTTCATAAACAAAAAGGCCAGCGGTAACGCTGGCCTTTTATTTTAATACTATTGGCAGCTATTACGCCAGCTTGCGCTGAACTTCTTCACGCTCGAAGATTTCGATCACATCGGCTGGGCGAATGTCTTCATAGCGTTCAAACGCCATGCCACATTCTTGGCCAGACTGCACTTCTTTGACCTCGTCTTTGTAACGCTTGAGGGTCTTGAGCGTGCCTTCGTGGATCACGACGTTGTCACGCAGCAAACGAACGCCCGCACTGCGGCGCGCAACGCCTTCGGTTACGATACAGCCCGCAACTTGGCCGATGCCTGTGACCTTGAACACTTCTTTGATCTGCGCATAGCCGATGAACGTCTCGCGCACTTCGGCCTTTAGCAAGCCAGATGCAGCGGCTTTGATATCATCGACCAAATCATAGATGATCGAATAATACCGAATTTCGACACCCTTTTGATGCGCCGAATTGCGGGCCGATGCATTGGCGCGCACGTTAAAGCCGATGATCGGGCAATTGCTGGCTTCCGCCAGACCAACATCAGTATCGGTGATAGCCCCAACGCCATAAGACAGAACGCGCACGCGCACTTCGTCGTTGCCAACCTTTTCAAGGGCTTGCACGATGGCTTCAGCGCTACCCTGCACATCGGCCTTAACCAGCACGGGCAGTTCGGCAACCGATTGGTCAGCCTTGGCCTTGGCCATCAGCTGTTCCAGCGTTGCGGCAGCGCCGACTGCCGCACGCTTATCTTTGGCGGTTTTCTCGCGGTAATCTGCGATTTCGCGCGCTTGGGCTTCGGTTTCCACCACGTCCAGCGTGTCGCCCGCCGATGGCGTGCCAGACAAGCCCAACACTTCGACGGGAACCGATGGGCCAGCCTCGTCAATCCGCTCGCCTTTGTCATTGATCAGCGCGCGCACTTTGCCCCACTGGTGGCCGACCACAAAGATGTCGCCTTTGCGCAGAGTGCCGTTGCGCACCAGAACGGTTGCAATGGGGCCGCGGCCCACGTCTAGCTTGGCCTCGATCACCGCGCCAGATGCAGCACGGTTCGGGTTGGCGCGCAGCTCCAATATCTCGGCCTGCAGCGCGATCGCTTCCAAAAGGTTGTCCAGCCCAAGCCCTGTTTTGGCCGATACTTCGACATCTTGCACTTCGCCCGACATTGCTTCGACCACAATTTCGTGTTGCAACAGATCAGTGCGCACTTTGGTTGGGTCTGCGCCGTGCTTGTCCATCTTGTTGATGGCGACAATCATCGGCACTTTGGCGGCCTTGGCATGCGCAATTGCCTCGACAGTCTGCGGCATCACGGCATCATCGGCCGCCACCACCAGAACCACAATATCCGTCACATTAGCCCCGCGCGCGCGCATCGAGGTAAACGCTGCATGGCCGGGCGTATCAAGGAAGGTCAGCTTTGCGCCGCTATCGGTGACGACTTGATAGGCACCGATATGCTGGGTAATGCCGCCTGCTTCGCCAGCGACAACATTTGCCTTGCGCAAAGCATCCAAAAGCGACGTTTTGCCGTGATCGACGTGACCCATGATCGTGATGATCGGCGGCCGCACTTGCAGCGTGTCCGGCGCATCCAAAATGGTTTCAATCGCCTGCTCTACGTCTGCATCCGACACGCGCACGGCCTTGTGGCCGAATTCTTCGATCACAAGTTCGGCAGTGTCGGCATCGATGGCTTGGTTCATCGTCACCATCATACCCATTTTCATAAGACTTTTCACAACGTCCGCGCCGCGTTCTGCCATGCGGTTGGCCAGTTCAGAAACAACAATGGTTTCGGGCAATTGCACATCGCGGAATTGCTTTTCAGGCTTGTCAAAGCCCATCGCCTTTTGGCGGGCTTTTTCCTGTTTGCGCTTGATCGCGGCAAGCGAACGGGTACGCCCGCCTTCGCCCGAAAGTGCCTCGTTCAGGGACAGCTTGCCCGAACGGCGGCCGTCATCGCCTTTGGCTTTGGCATTACGCTCGCGCTCTTCGCGTTCGCGGTCGGTTTTGCGCGGTGCAGCAAGGCCAGGCTTGGCCCCCATCGGCGCGCGGGCAATCGGATCGTCGGCGGCAGGGGGCACAACTGGGGCGCTGCGACCGCCAGTGTTGCGCTCGGCTGGCTTTTCTGGCGCTGGTGGTTGGCGGCGCGTCGTGCCCAGCACATCGGCCTTGCGGGTGGCGGCTGCGGTAATGGCGGCGGCCTCGGCCTCGGCTTTGGCGCGGGCCTCTTCTTCGACTTTGGCGCGCAGGGCGACGGCGCGCTCGCGGTCTTCGCGGTCTTTCGTCTCGGCCTCTTCGCGCTTGCGCGCGCGCTCTTCGTCGCGAGCGCGGTCTTCTACCGCACGGCGGGCAGTGTCTTCAGCCTCGCGCACTTTGGCAACCTTAAGAGCTGCCAAACGGCGTTCCATTTCCGCATCGGAAATACCCGCGGGGCGCTTGCTTGGGTCGCCATAATTGGGGTTTGGCGTGGCCACACCAGCCCCTCCCGCGGCGGGCTTGCCCGCCACAGTTGGCACCACAACGCGCTTGCGTTTGGTTTCGACCACCACGCTTTTGGTTCGGCCATGGCTAAAGCTTTGCTTCACCTGTCCAGAACGCGGAGCGCCACCCAAGCCTAGGGGTTTTTTGCCGTCAGAATCGGTCATGCGTCTTTCGTA
>CAMAXX010000033.1 GCA_945862435.1 Pseudorhodobacter antarcticus | reverse complement strand
TTGCTCGTGCCCGCATTATTGAACTGCTTGAAATACACATCCCCCGCTATGGATGTGCCATGCACAGTTTTTCCATCAAAGGTGAATTTGTTAGTCCCGCTTAGCTTAGTGCTGGCATCTATGGCAGATAGATCAATTTTATCCTGCCCACGGCGGAAATCCATAATCACATCGGTGGTGGCATGGTTAATGGTCATCTCGCTTATTAAGACAAACTTGAACACGTCGTTATTCAGCCCGCCCGTCAAAACATCGCGCCCCGCGCCGCCGCCGATAGTATCGCTTCCGGCCCCGCCCAAAATCACGTTGCGCCCAGCGTTGCCTGTCAGCACATTGGCCGCCGCGCCGCCCGTCAGGCCCGCATTGCCAGTGCCCAGCAGCGCGGCATTTTCCATCATAGCAAAGGCTGTGCTGGCAAGGTTCACCGAAAAGGTCGCGCGCAGCTCGTCCACACCGCTGGTGTCGAACGCGATGTCAGTCAGGCTGTCAAAGACAAAAACATCATTACCAGCCCCGCCATACATCACGTCATTGCCCGCGCCGCCGTTCAGCAAATCATTGCCCAAATCGCCATAAATAAGGTCACCGCCCGCACCCCCGTTAAGCGTGTCATCGCCCGCTAAACCGTTCAACGTATCGTCTAAGCCACCGCCGCTGATGGTATTGTCAACGTCCGTGCCCGTGCGCGACACCGCTACATCAGGCGCGCGGCCAAAGATGATATAAGACGCGCCAGAGGCGCCGCCATTCGGATCGGCTGAATTTGCCCCGATGACAAGGTCATCAAACCCATCGCCGTTCACATCCCCCGCCGAAGCGACTGATCGGCCAGAAAAGTCACCGACCGCCTCGCCGTTAATCTGAAACCCGTTGGAGCCATCTAATGCGGACAGATTTAACGTGGCGTCAAATGCGCTGCCAGAACCAAACACCACATAAGACGCACCAGAACTGCCGCCACGCGGATCGGCGTAGAATGCCCCAATGATCAGGTCATCAAACCCATCGCCATTGATATCGCCTGCGCTGGCGACGGATACGCCAGAGTAGTCAAACGCCGCCTCGCCATTGATCTGAAACCCATTGGTGCCAGTCAGCGCGCTAAGGTTCAAATTGGCCGCAAACCCGCCCGCCGCGCCAAACACCACATAAGACGCACCAGAGTCGCTGACGTTCGGATCGGCCCCATATGCCCCGATGATAAGGTCATCAAACCCATCACCATTGATATCGCCTGCGCTGGCAACGGAGTTGCCAGAGTAGTCACTTGGCATCTCGCCATTGATCCTAAACCCCTTCGTGCCATCCAAAGCGGATAGTTCTAACGTGGCGTCGAATGCGCTGCCAGAGCCGAACACCACATAAGACGCGCCTGAACGATAGCCATTCGCACTGGCTAGCCTTGCCCCGATGATAAGGTCATCAAACCCATCGCCATTGATATCGCCTGCGCTGGCAACGGAGATGCCAGAGTAGTCAAACGCCGCCTCGCCATTGATCTGAAACCCGGTCGTGCCAGTCAGCGCGCTTAGGTTCAAATTGGCCGCAAACCCGCCCGCCGCGCCAAACACCACAGATGACGCGCCAGAATTATCGCCATTCGGGTTGGCCCGATACGACCCGATGATAAGGTCATCAAACCCATCGCCATTGATATCGCCTGCGCTGGCGACAGAACTGCCAGCGTAGTTACCCTCCTCCTCGCCATTTATCTGGAACCCGTTGGTGCCAGTCAGCGCGCTTAGGTTCAATTCGGCCGCAAAACCGCCTACCTTGCCAAACACCACATATGACGCGCCAGAGTAGTTGCCATTCGGATCGGCCGCCCTTGCCCCAATGATCAGGTCATCAAACCCATCGCCATTGACATCGCCTGCGCTGGCGACGGATCGGCCAGATCTGTCATTCGCCGCCTCGCCGTTAATCTGAAACCCGTTGGCACCAGTTAGCGCGCTAAGGTTCAATTCGGCCGCAAAACCGCCCGCCGCGCCAAACACCACATAAGACGCGCCAGAGGCGTTGCCGTTCGGATCGGCCCCATATGCCCCGATGATAACGTCATCAAACCCATCACCATTGATATCGCCTGCGCTGGCAACGCACCAGCTGGCATTGTCACCCGCCACCTCGCCATTGATCTGAAACCCGGTCGTGCCATTCAGCGCTGACAGTTCGATAACGCTTTCAAAAGTGCTCATACCAGGTTCCTTGCTGCTATACCGTCAGAAATTTTGAGGCAAAATAGGGACATAATACCTATCCTTTAAGATAATACTATATCCATTATCTCGAACGGTGCAAGGGAGGTTTCTCTATAAAATGACACCGGCCAAAGAAATCCGCCGCGGCAAAGCTATGCAGGCCCATCACCTAGATCACGCCTTGCGCAGCGCGGTCGGCGTCGGGTTCGATATGGCCCAGCGTGTAATCGTTGGTTGAGCCTTTATTATCGAATATTGCCGATCTTCTTAAAGCTGATTTCGCCCGCAGAACCTGTGTCAATTGCCGCCTTGCCACGGAATAAAACGGCTTCATTCGCGGCCAACACATTGCTGGGTGCGATTGTGGATAGATTAATGCGATCCTGCGCAGCGCAGCGCAATTACCCCAGCCTCGCCCGCCAGCGCGCGGTCGGCAGTTACACAAACCGCCAGCGCCGCGCCAAACGTGGCGCAGACCAACCAGTGCGCCGCCGCGCAAAGGGAAACTGCGCAAAGGAAACTGCGCAAAGGGAAACTGCGCAAAGGGAAACTGCGCAAAGGAAACTGCGCGCAGAGCAGCAGAAACTAAAAATTGATAGGGAAATATGGTGCTGCAAGAGAGGATTGAACTCTCGACCTCACCCTTACCAAGGGTGTGCTCTACCACTGAGCTACTGCAGCATCTGGCGCGTATCGCGCGGTGTGGCGGCTGATTAGACGCTATCGGCGCGGGGTGCAAGTGCATTTTGCAGCAAAATCTGTGCGGATGCTGGACGATGCGGCGCGCCTAGGGTAACAGGGCGCGATGAGCGATCTATCCGACCACAAGGCCGCTGCAGCCCGCCGCGCAGAAGACCGTGCAGCGCGGCGCAAGGCCGAGCTGAAGGCCAATATGGCGCGGCGCAAAGCGCAGGTGCGCGGGCGCGCGTTGGGCAGTGGCGCGGGTGATGACGGCACGGGTGGTGACGGCAGGGCGGGCGCAGATTTGCCCGACGACACACAAGAATAAAGGCAGGGCAAGATGGATCAGATTTTGGTGCGGGGCAACGGCCCTTTGAACGGGCAAATCGCTATTGCAGGCGCGAAGAATGCGGCGCTGACGCTGATGCCCGCTACTTTGCTAACCGATCAGCCGCTGACGCTAACCAATGCGCCGCGCCTATCGGATATTGCCACGATGACGCAATTGCTGCGGTCGCTTGGGTCAGAAGTGGCCAGTTTGCAGGATGGCAAAGTGCTGGCGATGTCTTCGGCAGCCATCACCAACCACACTGCCGATTATGACATCGTGCGCAAAATGCGCGCCTCGATTCTGGTGCTGGGGCCGATGCTGGCGCGCGATGGCCATGCGATTGTCTCGCTTCCAGGCGGCTGCGCCATTGGCGCGCGGCCTGTGGATTTGCACCTAAAGGCGCTGGAAGCGATGGGCGCAGAAATGGATTTGCGCGATGGCTATGTCCATGCCAAAGCGGCAGGCGGGCGGCTGAAAGGCGCAACCTATGAATTCCCCTTCGTTTCGGTTGGGGCCACGGAAAACGCGCTGATGGCGGCCACGCTGGCGCGCGGAACGGTCGTTCTGAAAAACGCCGCGCGCGAGCCTGAGATTGTCGATTTGGCCCAGTGCCTGCGCCGCATGGGCGCGCAGATTGAGGGCGAGGGCACCTCCACCATCACCATCCAAGGCGTGGACAGCCTTGGCGGTGCCACGCACCCCGTGGTGACAGATCGGATCGAACTGGGCACCTATATGCTGATCCCCGCCTTTACGGGCGGTGCGGTGGAATGCCTTGGCGGGCGCATGGAACTGGTCGCCGCCTTTGCCGAAAAGCTGGATGAGGCGGGCCTGACTGTGTCCGAAACCGCAGCGGGCATCAAGGTCACGCGTGGGGGCGGCGATATGCGCGCCGTCAACGTGCGCACGCAGCCCTTTCCTGGTTTTCCGACCGATCTGCAGGCGCAGATGATGGCCGCGCTGTGCACGGCGCAGGGCACGTCCGTGCTGGAGGAAACCATTTTTGAAAACCGCTTTATGCACGCGCCCGAACTTTTGCGTATGGGCGCAAAAATTGATGTGCGGGGCGGCACGGCCACAGTGACGGGTGTCAAAAACCTGCGCGGCGCGCGGGTGATGGCAACCGATCTGCGCGCCTCTGTCAGCCTGATTTTGGCAGGGCTTGCCGCCGAAGGCGAAACTGTCGTCTCCCGAGTGTATCACCTAGACCGCGGGTATGAACGTGTTGAAGAAAAGCTGCGGGGCCTTGGCGCGCAGATAGAACGGATCCGCGAATGAGTGACGCAAAGTTTCAAGACGGCGCAGTCGGCGGGCGCGATGCCCCCTTGCGGCTGATGGCCCAAGACGCGGATGACATTCCCGCGCTTAGTGCGCTGATCCAAGATGCGGTGTTCACGGGGTCGGATGTCACCTATGTGCCCGCCCGCCGCCGCTTTGCCGTGTTGCTGACCCGCCTGCGCTGGGAAGACAGCATGGCCGCGCAGCGCGACGCGCGCCCGTATGAACGGGTGAAATCCCTGCTGGTTATTGAAAATATCACCGCCCTGCGCCGTGCAGGGTTTGACCCAAAGGACAGCGCCGCCGTGCAATCGCTGCTCGCCCTCAGCTACGGCGCGCGCGACGAGTTGGGCGGCACATTAACCCTGACCCTTGCAGGCGGCGGGGCGATTGCGATGGATATGGAAACCATCGATCTGAGCCTGCGCGATGTAACCCGCCCGCACCGCGCGATCACGCAGACGCTGCCCGATCACGGGGCATAGGCCCTAATCGCGGGGCTTGCCGCCCGAGATATTGACCGAATTTTTGGTGCTGGGCACAGTCACGACAGCCGCCTGCGCCGTGTCTTTCTTGGGCTTTTTCACATTTTTGCCCTGCTTGTTCATGCCTTTGGCCATTGCGTGCTCCTATAGGCCATCCGCTTGGCCACGTTATCCTTGCGCCTTTTGGCTGCGATAAGATAGCGGAATGTCGGGCCAACGGGGCTGCGACAGAACCATATACAGAATCGGGTGCGGTTCTGACCGCGCCGTTCAATGACCCTTATGTGACCAAAGCTGTATTTTCGGTTTTAACCATACCTGTGCGTGATATTAATGATCCCTAATCGTTAACGAGTATTCTTTAGAATATATAATTTATCCCATTCTGGCCGCGCAAAATTACTAACGCCCTGTTATCTAAGTTGAGTGTTATCTGGGGGTAAATGTAATGGTTGCGCACGCTGATTTTATATATCGTTTGGTCGATTTGGTTGAATATGCCAAAAACAACGATCTTATGGTCGCATCGCTGGCGCTAACTGCCGCGTTTGAAGTGATTACCCCCAGCATAGACAAAACCGTCTCTGATAAAATCAACGCCCCTTGCGCGACCCAAGGCGTGACCCATGTGCCGCGCAGACCCACTATGCGGGTCATTTCGGGCGGGCTTTTGAGATAGGAATGTCAATTGGCATTTATCGCGTTAGGCGCGGCCCGTCAGCCAATTTCCAAAACGCGCAAGGCGGGATGGCGCAATGCCAAGCCGCGCCTCGCGCCGATCTGCTTCCGCGAACAGCCGGTACATCAGATGAACGCCAAGGTATCGCAGCGGCTCTACCTCCCATTTGCGGGGGCGGCGGTTGACCCATGGCAGGGCGGTCAGCGCCGTGCCTTGCCCCAGCCCTAGCTGCATCTGGGCCAAATCGGCCAAAGTGCGCCCTGCAAGATTGCTGGTAGAAACGCCCACCCCCACATAACCGCCCGCCCAGCCAAGGCCCGAGGCCGGGTCAAGCCCGACAGTGGCGCACCAATCGCGCGGCACGCCCAAAACCCCGCACCACGCATGATCGATGGGATAGGCGCGCGTTGCAGGAAAATGGCGGTGCATAATGGCGGTCAGGCGGCGGATGGTCTCGCCGTCAGGCGCGCCGTTTTTGTCGATGTTTGATCCAAACTTATACGGCACCCCGCGCGCGCCCACAGTGATGCGCCCTTCGCGCGTGCGCTGGCAATAACAATACCCATTTTCCATATCGCCGATCAGTTCCTGCCCCTCCCAGCCAATCTGCGCCCACACTTCGGGCGGCAGGGGAACGGTGGCGATCTGCGCAGAATTCAGCGGCAGCCAATCGCGCCGATGCCCCTTGATCTGCGCGGTAAACCCTTCGGTGCAGCGCAGGATGACGGGGGCTGTGATGCGGGCGCGAGGGGTTACGATTTCGCCCTTGGCATAGGACAGGGCAGGGGTGTCTTCGGCAATGCGCACGCCCATCGCCTGAACCGCGCGCGCCAGCCCCTGCACCAATTTAGCGGGCTGAACGCGCGCTACGCCAGAAATAACCATCGCGCCCAGAACATTCGGAATGGATATGCGCTGGGCCACTTCGGTGGCGGTCAATTCGCGCGTGCGGTGGCCTTCGCCCCAGTAGTGGCGGTGCGCAACTTCCGCCCGCATCCGCGCCAATTGCGCGGGGTTGGTGGCAATCATCATCTCGTCTGTGTGGTGAATATCGGCATCAATGCCAAGTTCGCTGCAAATGCGCGAAATCTCACTCACAGTGCCCTCTAGCGCGCGTGCCATGTCCAGCACAGCCGCGCGCGAAGATGTCGCCGCATAACGTTCGTGGTTCCACGCAAAGTTTCCCGAACACCAGCCGCCATTGCGCCCAGACGCGCCAAAGCCTGCAAAATTTTTGTCGATAATCAGCACATCCAAATCTGGCTGCGCCTGTTTCAGATAATAGGCCGTCCACAGCCCCGTATAGCCCGCGCCTATGATCGCTACATCCGCGCGGGTGTCGGTCGTTAGGGCAGGGCGGCGCGTTTGCGGCAGGCCGATATCAGCATACCAAAAGGAAACGTCGCCAATCGTGTTGGGCTGGGAATTTTGCATGGGATCACCTCGGTGACACCCTCGCAAAGCTTGGCTGGCGGCGCAAGAGGGGGCTCGCCCCCTCGATCCTTACCCCCAAGGTATTTAGGCCAATGTGAAAGGGCTAAATCTGCGTTTCAATCCATGCGCGAAACGAGGTCAGGGGCGCGCGCGGGGCCATGTCTTTGGGCCAGACAAGAAAGTATCGGCCAAGGGCCGGAATGGGAGGGCCAAAGGCCGGGACAAGGCGGCCCTCGGCCAGTTCGCGTTCGATCAAAAAGGTGGGCAGCAGAGCCACGCCAAGCCCGTGTAGCGCGGCCATCTTTATGGTGGAAAATTGGTCAAACAGCATGGCAGGCGGGCGCTGCGGGCCCTCGCCAAAATGCGCCAGCCAGCGTCCCCAATCGCCAAGGCGGCTTTCGATTTGCAGCATGGGATATGAGAGAATATCATTTGCTTGGACTAAGGGTTTGGCCAGAAACCGCGGGGCGGCAACGGCAATCAGCATTTCATCCAAAAGGGGCAGATGCAGCGCGCCGGCCCAATCTGTTCGCCCATAGTGAATAGCCGCGTCAATCCCTTCGGCGGCCATATCAAACGGGCGCAGGCGCGTGGATAGGTTGAGGGTGACTTCGGGATGCTTGGCAGTGAATTCCGCCAGGCGCGGGGCCAGCCAATGCATACCAAAAGCGGGCAGAATGGCCAGATTTAAGCTGCCACCCAAAGGGTTTGCGCGCAGGGTCATCGAAGCGCTGGCAAGGTTTTGCAGCGCGCTGCGCACCGCGCGCACATAATCGCGCCCCGCAGGGGTCAGGGCCAGTTTGCCGCCTTCGCGCGCCAGCAGCGCGACGCCCATTTGCGCCTCTAGCACCTGTAATTGCCGCGAAATCGCCCCTTGGGTCAGCGACAGCTCGTTGGCTGCCGCCGAGGCAGAGCCAAGTCGATCTACCGCCTCTAGCGCCAGCAAACTGGGCATCGATGGCAAATACCGCCGCGCGCCGAACATATGAGTTTTCCTAATATACCCGCGATGATCTTTCGTTAGGCTTTTGCCGCGCTTTTTGCAATAGTTACGCATCAATGGAGGATACCATAATGACCCGCCCCGCGATCAAACCCAAAGACGCCCCCGAACTTGGCCCTTTTGATTGGGCCGATCCCTTTCGCATGGAAGATCAACTTTCGGCAGAAGAGCGGATGCTGCGCGATGCGGCGCGCGCCTTTGCGCAAGAAAAATTACAGCCCCGTGTGATTGCTGCCTATCGCAATGAGGCAACCGATCTGACGATTTTCCGCGAAATGGGCGAGATGGGCCTGCTGGGGGCCACAATCCCCGAAGAATACGGCGGGCTGGGGGCCAGCTATGTTGCCTACGGCCTAATTGCCCGCGAGGTCGAACGTGTGGACAGCGGCTATCGCAGTATGCTTTCGGTGCAGTCTTCGCTGGTTATGTATCCGATCTATGCCTATGGATCCGAAGAACAGCGCCGCAAGTTTCTGCCAAAACTGGCCACGGGCGAATGGATTGGCTGTTTTGGCCTGACCGAACCCGATGCGGGATCAGACCCTGCGGGCATGAAAACGACGGCGCGCAAAACGGCAAACGGCTATGTGCTGAACGGCGCGAAAATGTGGATTTCTAACGCGCCGATTGCTGATGTTTTTATCGTTTGGGCCAAGTCTGACGCGCATGGCGGTAAAATCCGCGGCTTTGTTCTAAATAAGGGAACCAAAGGCCTGTCTGCGCCCAAGGTTGGCGGTAAGCTATCGCTGCGCGCCTCGATCACGGGCGAGATTGTGATGGAAGGTGTCGAAGTGGGCGATGATGCTCTGCTGCCGTATGTCGAGGGGCTGAAAGGCCCGTTTGGCTGCCTGAACCGCGCACGTTATGGCATTGCGTGGGGGGTGATGGGCGCTGCCGAGTTTTGCATGACAGCCGCCCGGCAATACGGGCTGGATCGCCATCAGTTTGGCAAGCCATTGGCGCAGACGCAGTTATACCAGACCAAACTTGCCAATATGATGACCGATATCGCGCTGGGCCTGCAAGGCGCGCTGCAACTGGGGCGGCTGATGGATTCTGCGCAGGCGGCCCCTGAAATGGTGTCGATCCTAAAGCGCAACAATTGCGGCAAGGCTTTGGATGCTGCCCGCCACGCCCGCGATATGCACGGCGGCAACGGCATTTCCGAAGATTTCCAAGTGATGCGCCATATGGTCAACCTTGAAACGGTCAACACCTATGAAGGCACCTATGATGTGCATGGCCTGATCCTTGGCCGCGCGATTACAGGGTTGCAGGCGTTCTTCTAACTTCAACCTAAAGTTTCGTTTTATCTATCTAATTCAATGCCTTATTGATCTATTTCTGCCTGCGGTGCAAAGCTGACTTCATTGTATTGAAACAAAGGAATCAGCAATGTGCGACGAATGTGAAGGAACGGCGGTGCACCGCCGTGACGTGATGAAATGGGCCGTGGGTGCGGCGGTTTTGGCGGCAGGGTCGTTTGCGTCCCCAGCCTTTGCCAATGCAGAGGCAGATTTTGCTATCACCCCAGAAGAAGCCTTGGCGCGCCTGCGCGAAGGCAATGCGGCGTTTGTGGCCGATGCCGGCGCTTGCGCGGCCAATCTGGCCAGTTTGCGCGAAGAATTGGCTGAAGGGCAGCACCCCTATGCCAGCATCGTCACCTGCGCCGATAGCCGTGTCTCGTCCGAATTGATTTTTGGTGGCGCAACTTTGGGTGATTTGTTCACCTCGCGCAATGCGGGCAATGTGGTGGATACCGCAGTGCTGGGCACGCTGGAATATGGCGCGGCACATCTGAAATCGCCGCTGATTGTGGTGATGGGTCATACCAAATGCGGCGCAATTGGCGCGGCTTGCGAAGTGGTGGCCAATGGCACCGATTTGGGCGGCGCTGTGGCCAAGATGGTGCAACCAATCCTGCCCGTCGCCCTGTCGATTGGCGCGTCTGACCCTGATCTGGTGTCAAAAACTGTGCTGGCGAACGCGCGTAAGGGCGTTCAGACAATCATGGAAGACAGCGCAACGATCGCGGCCTTGGTGGCAGAGGGTAAAGTGCGGGTTCTGGCCGCAGTCTATGACATCACAACGGGCGTTGTCACTTTTGACGATGCTGCCTAACGAACGGCAGATCACCCAAGCGCAGATGACCCAAGCGCACTGCGCTTGGGTCAATGATATTAAATCGCTTCTTCCAACGCGGTGGCGCGGCGCGCCTCTGCCTCGCGTTCGGCTTCAACTCTGGCCAGCCTGCGGCGGTTGATCTCATAGATCAAAGCCAAGACCAGCGTGACCATAATCAGCAAGAACGCCAACGCGTTGATTGCTGGGGTAACGCCCGAACGTACCATCGAAAACACATATACTGTCAGCGTATCCATCCCGCCGCGCGTAAATTGCGTGACGTTGTAGTTTTCGATCGATTGGAAAAAGGCGACAGCCCCGCCCGCGCCAATGGCAGGGTAAAGATACGGCAGCAGAATGCGGCGCAGCACTTGGGCATGGCTAGCGCCCAAATCCAAAGCGGCCTCTTCCAGCCCCGCATCAAAGCTTTGCAAACGCGCCAGAACCAGCAGCATCACCATAGCCGCAATATAGCTGACCTGCCCCAGAACCGACAAATGCAGACCTGGGTTGAACAGGAAAAATTCCGTTCCCATCGCATTGCCCATTTTCGTCCACAAAATCATGGTCGAAATACCAATCACCACGCCCGGGATCAGAATGGTCGAGATCATCATGCTATACAGCAGCGTGCGCACACGGCCCGAGATCGAGTTAATCAGAATGGCCGATGCTGTGCCCACAATTACCGCCAAAACCGCGACCGCGACGGCCACAACCAGTGTATTGCCAAAGGCCACCATCATGCGGTCATCGTTGATCATCGCTTCAAACCAGCGCGATGTCCAACCTTTCCACGGCACAATCGATGGCAGGCGGTTGTCGTTAAAGGCCGCGCCCGACATCACCGCCAAGGGTGCAATCATAAAGACCAAAAACAGGCCCATATAAAGGCGGGCAAGGTTCATCCGAAGTTTATGCATCACCGCCCCCTATTTCGCGATATCGGAAAGTTTAACGTTGAACACCTTCAGCGCGATGGACACAAAAACTGTGCACAGCAGCAGCAAAATAAAGGCATATGCAGAGGCGGTGTTCCAGTCCAGCGCGTCTTTGAACCACTGATCGATGGTTTGCGTGAACCACTGCGATGTGGTCGACCCAAGAATCGAAGGCACCAGCAAAGACCCTGCCGACAGCATAAACACCATCACACAGCCCGATGCGATGCCAGGCTTGGCATAGGGCAACACAACGCGCAGATGGATTTTCCACCACGGCGCACCCAGATCATCTGCCGCCTCAATCTGATTGGTATCCAGCGAAGAAATTGCGTTATAAATAGGGAAAAGCATAAACAAAACATAGGCATAGGTCAGACCAATCACCACGCCGTCATAACCTACGATCCAGCGCACAGGTTCATCAATGGCACCAATCGCCAGCAGCAGCGCATTCAATGGGCCTTTAAATGCCAGAATGATCCACCACGCAAAGGCGCGCAGCACTTCGGATACCCACAGCGGAATGAACAGCAAAAGCAGCAGCGTGGGCAGCGATTTTGGGTTGGCGATTTTCGCCATGAAAAACGCCAGCGGATAGGCCAGCGCAAAGCAGGCCACTGTGACAACGATAGAATACCAAATCGTCAGACCAAAGGTCATTACATGCACAGGGATCATGTAAGGAATGCCAAAGAACGAGCGTTCAATCGATCCGTCAAACACTTTGGCATAGTTGCGAAGGCTGTAGAAATCTTTCGGCCCGCCCACATCGACCACGGGCAGATAGGGACGAAAGCTTTGTTCGAACAGGGTGATATTGGGCACCACCACCAGCATCACCAACCAAAACGCCACCAAAAGGCACATCAGGGCGGTGATCGTCACGCCGTAACGGCGAATAAGATCGTTCATCGCTAGCCCCTTACATTTGCGTCAGGCAGCAGGGCGGCGCGGGCGGCATCAAAGCTGGCATGCAGCTTGGTGCCAATATCGGGCACAGTAGCTGATCCGTCATTGCGCAATTCGGCCACGATCAGTTTGCCATCATCGCTGTGGCACAGAATTGAAATAAACGCCCCTTCAAAAGACACTTCGCTGACAGTAACAGGGATCGAATTTTCTTCGGCCTTGGCGGCTGACAGCAGCGTATGTTCGGGCCGCACATAAAGCCGCAGCGCGCTGCCTTTGGCATCGTCATTGATGCGGGCGCGCAGCGTGCCATAGGCGGTGTCAAACCCTGCCATCCCGGCGGCCACCGCCCCAGACTTGCCTTCAAAAATGTTATTCTCGCCCACAAAGCCCGCAACAAAGCCATTGATCGGCGCGTTGTAAATATCGCGCGGGTTGGCGATTTGCTGGATGCGGCCTTGGCTCATCACGCCGATACGGTCAGACATGGCCAGCGCTTCGCCCTGATCGTGGGTGATGTAAATAAATGTAACGCCCGTGCGTTTTTGAATGGCGCGCAGTTCGGCCCGCATATGCTGGCGCAGCTTTAGATCAAGCGCCGAAAGCGGCTCGTCCAGCAGCATCACCGATGGTTCCACCGCCAATGCGCGGGCAATGGCCACGCGCTGCTTTTGCCCACCCGAAAGCTGGCTGACCATCTTGTCCGCCGCGCCCTTCAGATCGACCAATTCCAATAGTTCCTCGGCCTTTTTGCGGCGCGTGGCTTTGTCCACGCCGCGCACTTCCAGCCCGAATGAGATGTTTTCCCAAACTGGCATCAGCGGAAACAGCGCCAGATTTTGGAAAATCAACGCCGTCGGGCGCTGGTTGGGGCGCTGGCCGCGCATGTCTTTGCCGCCAATTTTGATCGCGCCCTCGGTAGGGTCAATAAACCCCGAAATCATCCGCAGGATCGTGGTCTTTCCGCAGCCCGATGGCCCAAGGAACGAGAAAAACTCGCCCGGCTCTATCGATACATTGGCGTTATCTACTGCGCGAAAGCTTCCAAAATCGCAGCTTACGTTTTCCAGATCAATTTTCGCGCTCATTCACATGTCCCTGTCGCTATGGCAAAACTAATGCCAATTTACCCCTGCGCCGCCACGGTCTGTGGCCGTTTTGCGGCATCTTATCGGTTAAAAAAGAACGCTGGGCGGATGAGGCCCAGCGTTCCCAAAATGGCAGCGATTAGGCTGCTTTGTACTTGTCAGCGTATTCAGTGCGCTTGGCAATGAATTCTGCCGACTGGTCGGGCCACCACCATAGTTTTGCCAAAGCGGCTTCATCAAAGGTGGCCGTGTAGTACTTGGACACTTCTGGATCAACCAGATCAGCCGCGCCTTTACCCACTGCGTTCGCCGAGAATGCGCTTGCCCAAGCGGCTGCGCCTTCTGCGGTCGAAACCCACTTGGCCAGCTCGTGCGCTTGGTCAATGTTGGTGGCGTTCTTCATCATGACAAAGCCCTGGTGCCAAGCAAATGCGCCTTCAACTGGGGCAAGATAAGCATAGCCATCATTGCGCAGGTTGAAGCCAGTCGAATCCCAGCACAGACCAACTGTTGCGCCGTTGGCGGTGAAACCAGCGTTGGCTTCGTTTTCGCCCGACCACCACTGAACAACGTTGCCCTTGGCTTCGATAGCCTTGGCCAGCGCGATGTCCCACAACTCGGCCATTGCAGCCATGTCGGTGTAGCTATCCATCCAAGGACGCGGCAGTTGGCCAGTCGCGTCCAACCAACGACCCATAGCAGCCAGCGTCGAGTGTGGACGCAGAACAGCTTGGTTTTCTGCGTTGAACAGATCGCCCAGCGATGGCGGGGTCGAAACCTTTGCCGCAGCGGTGTTCACCAGCAGCGATTCGGTGCCCCAGTTGGAAGGAACATAGAACAGTTGGCCATCAGCGCGCGAACGCTCGCCAGCCGAACCATCAGCCAGACCTGGCAGGTAGTTGTCCATCGCCAGTTTTGCTTCATCGAATGGGGCCAGCAGGCCGTTCGAATTCCAGCCACCCCAGCGGTCGATGGTGGGCTCGATCAAGTCGATGCCGCCAGCTTCCAAAGCAACCTTGGCTTCTGCGAACATGGTGTCTTGGTCGGGCAGTTCTTTGAAGTTCACGGTGATGCCAGTAGCAGCCGTGAATGCTGGAAATACTGTTTCGGCCAGCCCAGGATAGCCTGCCCAGCCAACAAAGTTCACTTCGCCCGACGAGGCGAGCGCCTTGGACGAGATCAAAGCAGGGGCAGCGAAAGCACCTGCGCCAACGGCGGAAGTCTTCAAAAAGCTGCGGCGGTTCATAGTGGATTTGGTCAAGATCGTCTCCCTTGGTTTCCGCAAAGCGGATGTTATGGGGCTTTGGGCGGCCCCACGTCGCGCATGCCTCTATGGGCAAGTTTTACGTCACCTATGTGACACTGGCCCATACCGACATCACAGACTAAGTAAACGCGCCTCTCATGCGCGCTGTCAACTGGTCTTGTTGACTGGACAGTCAAGAAAGCGAAAATTGATGAGTCCAGCCTATTTTTGCCAAGAAAACAGTCAATCTGTCCCATCCGTCTTCAACCCGCCTTGGCAATCCTGCCGCGCTAGATATAGTAGCACGCAAAGCTTGGGGGTATAGATGCAGCAATACCATGACGCGCTGAAGTTTATTTTGACGAACGGCGAGCCATCAGATGACCGCACAGGCACGGGCACGCTGTCGGTGTTTGGTATGCAAATGCGCTATGCCATGGCGGACGGCTTTCCGCTGGTAACAACCAAAAAATTGCACTTAAAATCAATCGTTCATGAACTTTTGTGGTTCTTGGCTGGCGATACCAATGTGCGCTATTTGCAAGAAAATGGCGTCACGATTTGGAATGAATGGGCGGATGCAAACGGCGATTTAGGCCCCGTGTATGGCCAGCAATGGCGCAGGTTCCCCACTTTGCAACCCGCAGGGATCGATGGCGCGGGGCGCGCACTGTTTCACGCGGGCGCGCGCGACCAAATCGCCGATCTTCTGCACCTGATTCGCACCCGCCCCGACAGCCGCCGCATGATCGTGTCGGCCTGGAACCCGGGCGAGATTGACAATATGGCCCTGCCGCCCTGCCATACCATGTGGCAAGCGCGCATTTTGGGCGGCAAGCTGCATTTGCAACTGTATCAGCGATCCGCCGATATGTTTCTTGGCGTGCCGTTCAACATCGCCTCTTACGCGCTGCTGCTGCACATGCTGGCCCATGTCACGGGCTATCAGGCGGGGGATTTTGTGCATTCCATTGGCGATGCGCATATCTACAAAAACCACATGGATCAGGTTGCCCTGCAACTCACCCGCACGCCAAAGGCGCTGCCAACACTGAAAATTGCCCGCAAGGTCGATAATCTGTTCGCCTTTAGGTTCGATGATTTCACCTTTGAAGGATACGATACAGACCCCGCCATTCGCGCACCGGTGGCTGTGTAAGGGGGATTGCGATATGCTGACACTTATCGTTGCACGCGGGGCAGGGGGGGCGATTGGCAAAGATGGGGCAATCCCGTGGCACGCGCCCGAAGATTTGGCCGCCTTTGCCCGCGAAACCGCAGGCGGCGTGGTGATTATGGGGCGCAAAACATGGAAGTCTTTGCCCATAAAACCCCTGCCGCGCCGCACCAATATTGTTGTCACTTCGCGGCCCATGGCCGCCGAAGGCGCGGTGTTTTTGCCCTTTGAAGCAGCCCTTGCCTATGCGCGCGCCACGGGCCACACCCGCATTTACGGCATTGGCGGCGCGGGGATTTATGCTGCGCTTTTGCCCGTGGCTGATCGTTTGGTGATTACCGAAGTGGATGCGCACGTCACGGGCGCAGATGCCTTCTTTCCCGATTTTGACGAAAGTGCCTGGCGCGAGATTGGCCGTATTTCCCTGCGCGCAAGCGCGCCCGCCGCCACCTTGCGCGAATTGCTTCGCCGCTGATCCGCTGGACACGGCCCCGCCGCGCTCTAGTTGTTTTTCAAAGGAGACCGCCCATGCAACTTGTCACACTTTATCTGTCCACCGCCGTGATCTTTCTGGTTTTAGACGCGATCATGCTAAATCTGCATATGCAGCCGCTGTTTCAACGCCATATCGGCGCGATGCTGGCGACCGATGTTCGGTTTGGCCCCGCCGCGCTGTTCTATCTCGCCTATGTGGCGGGCCTGATTTATTTGGTCACTTGGCCCGCGCTAAAAACAGGGTCCGCGGTGCTGATCCCCGCCGCGATTATTGGCGCGATGGCTTACGGCACCTATGAATTCACCAGCTACGCGATTATGAAAGATTGGCATATCTCTATGGTCATCACCGATGTGACATGGGGCACGATCCTAACCGCCCTTTCGGCATGGGGTGGGCTTGCGATTACCCGCGCAATCTTTGGGGCAGCGCAATGATTTTGTTTGGTATTTCCACCTGTGACACCTGCAAGAAGGCGCTGAAATCTTTGGCGGCAGCAGGGCATGACGTGACCTTCCGCGACATTCGCGCGCAGCCTTTGTCGGGGGCAGAGATCGAGCAAATTGTTACCGAATTTGGGTCGCGCGCGGTAAATACCCAATCCACCACCTATCGCGGCTTTTCCGATTTTCTAAAAGCGTCCGAGCCAGAGGCGCAAATCGCCGCCCAGCCTGCCGTCATGAAGCGCCCCGTCATTCATACGGGCGACAAATGGTACGTCGGCTGGGACAGTGCCGTGCAGCAAGCCTTGGGTGTATAAGCCACATTGCGCCCGAGAGGGTGCCGACAAACCTGCAATCCTGTGCGGCCTTACTGTGCGGCCTTACTGGGCCTTTAGGTTCGTAGCCGACTGCTTTCCGTTGCGGCCAGTTTCCATTTCAAAGGAAACCTTCTGATTCTCATTGAGGCCCCGCATCCCTGCGGCTTGGACGGCCGAGATGTGAACAAAAATATCTTCCCCACCTTCGTCGGGCGCAATAAACCCGTAACCCTTTGTTTGGTTGAACCATTTTACGGTGCCGCTGGGCATGCCGCTTCTCCTATCATAGTCCCCAAGGCGAGATTGCCGTGGTTGTGCGGGTTTCCCCTTGCCAGATAGTGCCAAAGCCTGCGTTAAAATCAAGTCAGAGTTTAAGTTGCTCGTCAAAGTTGCGCCATAATTGCAGCAACCTTGGCCAAAACTTGGGTGGGCAATAGGATAAATGTTTCAATGCCAACCCCATATGCGCTGCAAAGGAGCTAAATCCGCTTTGATCAGATTGCTGCCGAATGCTGTGCCTTTGTGCCAACATAGGCATCCAGCGACTGGGCGATCAGGCGCGTCAGCGGCCGCGCAACTGGGGGCAGTTTTAGCCCTTCGGCATCTAGAACCAGCACCGATTTAAAGGCGTCAAACGATGTCTGCAACAAGCCGTCCAAAGCCGCAGGCGTATATCCTAAACGCTGAATAATGCGCGCGCGGTCAATCCGAAACTCGCACATAAGCTGTTCTATCATTGCGCCGCGCAGATAATCATCTTGCCAAAAGATATGGCCACGATGCACTGAAAAGCGATTGTTTTGAATAGCAGCGGCGTAATCAGCAGTGCGCGAGGCGTTTTGCGCATATCCCCCCGAAAAGCGCGAAATTGACGACGCGCCAAGGCCGATCAGAACCTCAGCCGTATCGTCGGTGTAGCCTTGGAAATTGCGGCGCAATTGGCCTGTTTTTGCGGCGCGGGCCATGCCATCGTCTGGCAAGGCGAAATGGTCGATCCCAACGGCCACATACCCCGCGCCCGCCAGCAAATCCGACGCCAGTTCAAACAAGCGCAGCCGTTCTTGCGGTGTGGGCAGAGCTGCGGCGGGGATCATTTGCTGGCGGCGGCTTATCCACGGCACATGGGCATAGCCGTACAGCGCCACGCGGCTGGGTGCCAGCGAGATCAGCTGCATCACCGATCCTGCCATGCGCGCCATGGTTTGATGCGGAAGTCCGAACAAAATATCGACATTCAACGCCGAAATGCCTGCATCGCGGATCATATCGGCCACTTGGCGCGTTAGATAAAACGGCTGGTTTCGCCCAATTGCCGCCTGCACTTCGGGGTCGAAATCTTGCACCCCAATAGAGGCGCGGTTCATGCCCAAATCCGTCAGCGCGCGCAGGCGTGCCGCGTCAATCTCATTAGGGTCAACTTCTACCGAAAACGCGCCGCTCTTGGCCAGCGGGACAAGCGAGAAAATCGCCTGGCCCACTTCGGCAATCATCGCCGCAGGCATCAGCGTCGGGGTTCCACCGCCCCAATGCAGGTGCGACAATGTCACCCCTTTGGGCAAGATCCCGCGTAACAGGTCAATCTCCGCCAGCAGGGTTTTTGCGTAGGCGCGCAAGGGCGCATCCGAAGATATGCCTTGCGTGCGGCAGGCGCAGAACCAACACAGGCGGCGGCAAAATGGCACATGCATATACAGCGATATCTGGCTGCCCGGTTTGATCGCGCGCACCCAACCCTCAAAATCGCGCTCCCCCACAGCGGTGCTGAAATGCGGCGCGGTGGGATAGCTGGTATAGCGCGGCGCGCGCGCATCAAATAGGCCGAATTGGGCAAGTTGCGAAAAATGTGTCATGCGGTTAGGGTTGATTAAGTTCACGGGTCTTGCTTTGATTCAGATCAACTCCAAAGGGGGGGGCCGCCGCGTGTTGCATCAAAAATTGTCAAACCACATCAGCTGCGGTGATTGTGCCATTCGCCACCGCGCAGTCTGCGCGCGCTGCGACGACGACGAATTGGCGCAGCTAGAGGCGGTGAAATTTTATCGCAGCTATCCCGCAGGCGCGGCCGTAGTTTGGTCGGGCGAGCAGATGGATTTTGTCGCATCAGTCGTATCGGGCATCGCCGCGCTGACCCAAACTATGGAAGATGGGCGGCGGCAAATGGTGGGGCTTTTGCTGCCATCCGATTTTGTTGGGCGGCCAGGGCGCAATCAAGCGGCCTATGATGTCACCGCCACGACCGAATTGGTGATGTGCTGTTTTCGCAAAAAGCCGTTTGAGCAGTTGATTGTCAAACTACCCCATATCGCGCACCGCCTGCTGGAAATGACCTTGGACGAATTGGACGCAGCGCGCGAATGGATGCTGCTTTTGGGGCGCAAAACCGCGCGCGAAAAGATCGCCAGCTTTTTGTGTATTCTGGCGCGGCGCGAGGCGGCGTTGCACATGAAATCTGTCGGTAGCACGATTTTGATCGAGTTGCCCCTGACACGCGAAGAACTGGCCGATTACTTGGGCCTGACGCTGGAAACGGTCAGCCGCCAAATCTCGGCCCTGCGGCGCGAGGGGGTTTTGAATTTGGTCGGCAAGCGCGGCATCTCGGTACCCGATTTTGATGCACTGCAAGATATCGCGGGCGATGATGTAGATGGGGCCATCCTGAGCTGACTGCGGGCAGGGCAGCCTGCTGCGTGGACACGTCACAAGATGTGACTTACATCTGCTTAGCAAGCGTTCCTTTGGACGCGCATATCAAGGGGCAAGCGCGTCACTCTGCCATCAGCACCCTAGATTTAGCCCGTTTTGCAGATCTTAACTTGCGCGCCTTAGCATATCGTTTTGTTCTGCAGGCAGATCCCAATCAGATGGCTGCGCGTCCACGCCGCCACCCGTGAATGCGGTGATCGATTGTGCAAGTGCATCGGCCTGCTCGCGCAAGCTGGTGCTGGTAGCGGTTGTCTGTTCCGCCGCCCCCGCAAATTGCTGCGCCGCCATTTCCAAAGCGCGCACGTTTAGCGTCAACTCGCCCAGATTATTGGCCTGACTTTGAACGCGCGTTGTGATGGTTTGCACGATCTCTGCTGATTTTACTGCACCCGAAATCACCTCGCGCAGGCTGGTGGCAATGTCCGCCACAACCGCGCTGCCAGCGCTGACGCGCACATCACTGTCCAAAATCAGGCGGCGAATTTCCGCAGCCGAAGTTGAAGCGCGCTGTGCCAAATTACGCACCTCTTGCGCCACCACCGCAAAGCCCGAAGCGGAATCGCCCGCTCTTGCCGCCTCGACCCCAGCATTCAGCGCCAAAAGATTGGTCTGAAACGCAATGTCATCCATCATATCAACACTTTGGCGGATCAGCCGCGCTGAATCTTCAATTGCAGCCATGGCACTGGTTGCATCTTCCAGCACGGCGCCGCTGCGTTCCACCTCGGTGCGGTTGCTTTGAATTTGCACATTGGCCTCTTGCGCAAGACCAGCCGTTTGCCCAAATAGCGTGTTCAACTCTGTCAGCGTGTCTGCCGCTTGGTTGACTGTGTTGGCCTGAACTTCGGCCTTTTGGGCAATGTGGCTGGCGGCGGCGGCTGTCTCGCCAGAGGCGGCCCGCACCATCAGCGCGCTTTCCGATACGGCGTCGAAAATCTGGGTCAGCCTTGTGGCCAATTGATTGAAATCCGTCCGCAGCGATACCAGTTCACTGGCAGACTCTACGCCCTCATCCCCTATGCGATGGTTCAACTGGCCTTGCGACAGGCGCAGCAGGCCGTCTCCCAAAGCGGATACCACCTTTTCCAATTCTGCTTGGCCTGCTTCGGTGGCTTGGGTGATCTCTTCTGCCACCTTGCGGGCGGATTGTGCGTCATCCAAGCTGTGGTTTACGCGCGCAAACATCGTTTCGAGCATGAAGGTTAAAAACAGCAGCGGCACCGCCTCTAGGATAAGAATAGCTGCGTGCAGCAGCACACGGGCCAAATCAGCCTCGCCCGGAAACACGGCTTCGGTCATCGCATAGTTCAGCGCCAAATGATGCACCGCAACGACACCTGCAAAGGCAAGCACTGCCTGCCACCGCAAGAACAGTGCCGAAATCGCAAGTCCTGCAAAAAAATACATATGCATATCAGGTTGCCAAGGATGGCCGCGCATTTGAAAAACCAAAAGTGCGATGATCATGGCGAACGCGGCAGAAATCACAGTGGCGGCCTGCATCCCGCGCGGGCCCGCGCGATAGGCAAGTGTTGCCGCCCCGCACAGCGCCGCCATCACGGCGGGCACAGCAAAACCATCGCCCCCCGCCCAGATTAGCGCGGCCAAGGGCACATGGGCCCACATCAAAATTAGAACATATTTGGCCGAGCGCGCGGCAAAGTCAGATAGGTTCAGCATCAATAGTCCTTTGGGTTAAGCAGCCCGAGGCGGCTGTTGTAGTGATAACAAAATAACCGAAATCGCGCAGGCGCTGGCCGGCGTTTGGGTTTTGAGACACGTCCAAAACCACCAAATGCCCGCCCCAGCGCAGATCAATGATCGGCAAATCAAACCGCGCCTCAGCCGTGATGCCCGCCTGCGACCACGGGGCAAGAACAACGCCAATTTGCGGCGCCGCAACGGACGTGGCCGGTGCAGGCGTGGTCAGCATCAGCCAGCCCAGTACAGCCAAACCAAATGCGCCAACCCCCATCGCAGGCAGGGCCGCCCTTAGGCCCGTGGCAAACTGATGAAAACTGAACCGCAACATAAAACCCCACCTTACTGATGGGCTAGTTTTCCACAGAAAAATCAAATCTTCCTTAAATTCCCGCAAGGAAGCGCACCTGAAAAACCGCATTTTCCACATGGGATAATTGACCCAGATCAAGGCAGTTTGGCGGAAAAGCGCGCAATAGGAACCTATCGTAAAGTCACATCCGCGCGCCAAGCGCGGGGCAAACGTGCAAAAGATAGGGACAAAACATGTGGGATTATATCAAGCTAGCGGTCTTGGGAGCGATCGCCGTGCTTGCCGCCATTGGTGTGCAATACGGCTGGGATCTGCCCTATAAGGTCAACGCCGCCGTGGTCATGCTGGCCGCTGCGGCAACATTCATCGTCACCGTTCGGGGGATGGAGCGCCCGAAACGCGCCGCGAATATGGGCGAGTATAACGATGGGGTGGTGCGCGCGGGCGTGATTGCCACGGCGTTTTGGGGCGTGGTCGGGTTTTTGGTGGGCGTGATTATCGCCTTTCAACTGGCCTTTCCCAGCCTGAACATCGAACTTACGGGTATTCTAAACTTTGGCCGCTTGCGCCCTTTGCACACCTCGGCGGTGATCTTTGCCTTTGGCGGCAACGCGCTGATTATGTCGGCGTTTTACGTGGTGCAGCGCACCTCGGGCGCGCGGCTGTGGGGCGGCAAGCTGCCATGGTTTGTGTTTTGGGGCTGGCAATTGATGATTGTTCTGGCCGCCACATCCTATGTTCTGGGCGGCACGCAGGGCAAAGAATATGCCGAACCTGTCTGGTATATCGACCTTTGGATTACGGTGGTCTGGGTTTCTTTTCTACTGGTCTTTATCGGCACGCTCTATAAACGCCGCGAGCCACACATATATGTGGCTAACTGGTTCTTTCTGTCGATGATTATCACAGTCGCCATGCTGCATGTGGTTAATAACATGGCGATACCTGTGTCCTTGCTGTCCTCGCAATCGGTGCCTGTGTTTTCGGGCGTGCAAGATGCAATGACGCAGTGGTGGTATGGGCATAACGCTGTGGGCTTTTTCCTGACGGCGGGCTTTTTAGGCATGATGTATTACTTTGTGCCAAAGCAGGCGGAACGGCCTGTTTACAGCTATAAGCTGTCCATCATCCATTTCTGGGCGCTGATCTTTTTGTATATCTGGGCAGGCCCACACCATCTGCATTATACTGCGCTGCCAGAATGGGCCTCGACCCTTGGCATGGTGTTTTCGATTGTCTTGTGGATGCCATCGTGGGGCGGCATGATCAACGGTCTGATGACCCTATCGGGCGCATGGGATAAACTGCGCACCGACCCGATTTTACGCATGTTTGCAGTCGCCATCGGGTTCTACGGCATGTCCACTTTTGAAGGGCCGATGATGTCGATCAAGGCGGTCAACAGCCTGTCGCATTATACCGACTGGACAATCGGGCATGTGCATTCGGGCGCGCTGGGCTGGAATGGCATGATAACCTTTGCCACGCTCTATTTCCTAACCCCGCGCCTGTGGAACCGCGCTGGCATGTATAGCCAATCGATGGTGTCGTGGCACTTCTGGCTCGCCACCATTGGGATCGTTCTTTACGCGTCGTCCATGTGGGTGACGGGCATTATGGAAGGCCTGATGTGGCGCGAAGTGGATGCTAACGGCTTTTTGGTCAACGCCTTTGCCGACACAGTTGCCGCAAAATTCCCGATGTATGTCGTGCGCGGCACGGGCGGGCTGATGTACCTGAGCGGGGCTTTGCTGATGGTTTACAACATGTGGATGACGGTGCGCGGGTTGCCAGCCAAATCGGCTGTGAACACGAACAACGCCATTCCAGCACAATAGGGGGCATGAAAATGGCTTTTCTTGATAAACACAAATCCATCGAAACCCATGCCACGCTGCTGGCTGTGCTGTCCCTCGTGGTGGTGGTCATCGGCGGTGTCGTCGAAATCGCGCCGCTGTTTTATATCCAAAACACCATCGAAAAGGTGGAAGGGGTTCGCCCCTACACGCCCCTAGAACTGGCAGGGCGCGACATTTACATCCGCGAAGGCTGCTATGTCTGCCACAGCCAAATGATCCGCCCCATGCGCGACGAGGTGGAACGCTATGGCCACTATTCGCTGGCGGCGGAATCGATGTATGACCATCCATTCCAATGGGGCAGCAAGCGCACGGGGCCAGATTTGGCCCGTGTCGGCGGGCGCTATTCGGATGCGTGGCATGTTGACCATCTCACAAACCCACAAGCGGTGGTGCCTGAATCGGTGATGCCGAAATACAGCTACCTTCTGCGCGCCCAAATCGACGGCAAACATATCGCGCAGATCATGTCGACCCATGCCATGGTCGGCGTGCCTTATACCAGCGAGATGATCGAAGCGGCTGTGGAAGACTTTAAGGCGCAGGCCAACCCTGATGGCGATACCTCTGGCCTTGAGGCGCGCTACAGCCGCGTGACGCTTTCGAACTATGACGGCCAGCCAGACCTGACCGAAATGGACGCGCTGATTGCCTATCTGCAAGTGCTGGGCACGATGGTGGATTTTTCCACCTTCCAACCAGACCCAACGCGGTAGGGGGCATCATGGATATGTATAGCTTGATGCGCGAATTTGCCGATAGCTGGGCGTTGCTGGCGCTGTTCGTCATCTTTCTGGGCGTGCTCGCTTGGGCCTTTCGGCCTGGGTCGCGCGCTGTGCATGACGACATCGCACAGTCCATCTTTCGCAATGATCTGAAACCCGCGCCTGATGCGGCGCAAGAAAAACCCGCGCCTGACGTGGCGCAAGAAAAACCCGCGCCTGATGCGGCGCAAAGAAAGGGAGCGTAATCATGTTCGCCAAGCAAATCACCAAAAACTCCCGCACCAAGGCCCAAGTGGAAACCACAGGCCACATCTGGGACGGAGTGCAGGAGCTGAACAACCCCCTGCCGCGCTGGTGGGTCTGGGTGCTGTATCTGACCATCATCTGGGGCATTGGCTATACGATAGCCTACCCCGCATGGCCGATGATTTCGGGCGCAACGCAGGGCATCCTTGGCCCCCAAGAACGCGCCGCCGTGGCTGCGGAAATTGACCGCTTTGACAGCGCCAATGGCGACATAAAGGCGGCCCTTATCGCTGCGCCCTTGGCCGATATTCCCGCAGACGAGGCGTTGAAGGCCTATGCCATTCCTGCAGGGGCTTCGGTGTTTAAAAACAATTGCGCGACCTGCCACGGTTCGGGCGCGGCAGGGGTGCAGGGCAAAGGATACCCCAACCTTTTGGACAATGATTGGCTGTGGGGCGGCGATATGGAGGCAATCCATACCACCCTAACCCATGGTATCCGCAACGCAACCGACCCAGATGCGCGCTATTCGCAAATGCCCAAGTTTGGCGCGGATGGCCTTCTAGAGCCCGCCCAAATCGCTGGGGTGGTCGAGCATGTTTTGAAAATCTCGGGGCAAGACCATGACGCGGCGCTGGCCTCGGCGGGGGCCACTGTCTTTACGGAGAACTGCGTGGCCTGCCATACCGAGGCTGGCACAGGGGACCGCGCCCAAGGCGCGCCAAACTTGACAGATGCGATCTGGCTATACGGCGGCACGCGCGAGACGATCACTAACACGGTGATCAACGCCCGCTTTGGCGTAATGCCCGCTTGGGCGGGCAGGTTGCCCGAAGACGAAATCCGCGCCGTGGCGAGCTATGTCCATTCCTTGGGCGGCGGCGAAGCAGCGCCCTCGCCTGCGCCATAACCTTTGCCCCATGGGGCGAATTAGCAAGGCCACCTGCAGCAGCACTGTTGCGGGTGGTTTCTTTTGCGCCGCCCCCAACCATCGCCCCAAAAAACCCCGCGACTTGATTTAACTCAAGGCGTAGGTGCGGGTTTTACCTATTCTGGCGGCAAGAGTGGCTACGAGTCACCCCGAACGCCTTCCGTGGAGCCTTGCATGTCCAGCACCGACCAATCCCCCCCGCCCGAGTTATACGCCGCGCGCGAGCCGATATTCCCGCGCCGCGTTTCCGGGACGTTCCGCAATCTGAAATGGGCATTGATGGCGCTGATGCTGGGCATCTACTATATCACCCCGTGGATCAGGTGGGATCGCGGGCCTAACCTGCCGGATCAGGCCGTGCTGATCGACATGGCCGGGCGGCGGTTCTTTTTCTTTATGATCGAGATATGGCCGCACGAGTTTTACTTTGTTGCTGGCCTGCTGATTATGGCGGGGCTGGGGCTGTTTTTGTTCACCTCGGCAGTGGGGCGGGTGTGGTGCGGCTATGCCTGCCCACAAACAGTCTGGACGGATTTGTTCATTCTGGTCGAACGCTGGATCGAAGGCGATCGCAATGCGCGCATCCGTCTGCACCGCCAGCCGTGGAACTGGGAAAAGCTGATCAAGAACGGCGTGAAATGGTGGGCGTGGCTGGCCATTGCGCTGGCCACGGGGGGGGCGTGGATATTCTATTTCACCGATGCGCCGACGTTGTTTTACGACCTTATCTATTTTCAGGCCCACCCCATTGCGTATATCACTATGGGAGTTCTTACAGGCACTACCTTTTTCTTTGGCGGTTTCGCGCGCGAACAGATTTGCATTTACGCCTGCCCATGGCCGCGTATTCAGGCCGCGATGATGGACGAAGACACCCTGACCATCGCTTACCGCGATTGGCGCGGAGAGCCGCGCGGCAAGCAAGATGTTCAGGGCAATGGAGATTGCATCGATTGCATGGCCTGCGTCAATGTCTGCCCCCAAGGTATTGATATCCGCGATGGCCAGCAGCTTGCCTGCATCACCTGCGGGCTGTGCATTGATGCGTGCAATGGCGTCATGGACAAAATCGGCAAACCGCGCGATTTGATTGGCTATCTGGCCCTGACCGACGAGCTTGCCGAACGCGCGGGCGCGCCCAAGAAATCCCTGTGGCGGCATATCTTGCGCGTGCGCACTGTGATTTACACTGTGCTTTTGGCAGGGGTTGGCATTGGCCTGATTGTGGCGCTGTTTTTGCGCGTGCCCTTGGATGTGAATGTCACCCCCATCCGCAACCCGCAATATGTGACGCTGTCAGACGGGTCTATCCGCAACGCCTATGATCTGCGCTTGCGCAATATGCAAGGCGATGACCGCGTGTTTGCCGTGTCGGCCAGCTCAATTGCAACGTTTCTTTTGGCATTTGACGGGCAGGCTGATCTGAACATCACCGTTCCAGCCAACCAAACCAAAACCGTGCGCCTGTTTGTGACCGCGCCCTTGGAAACCTTGGCCGTGGGGGCCGAGCGGACCGATCTGCGCCTTTGGGTCATGGACATGGGGCCAAATGGCACGGCGGTAGAACCGCTGCGCATTCACTATGACACCGTGTTTTATGGCGCAGAGGTGCATGACAAAGACAATCGCCGTGGCCAAGAAAAGGATGATTAACATGCCCCAAAACAGTCCAAGGCAAGCTGAATTCAGAATTACTGGCCCAAAGGTGTTTGCCTTTACCGCATCGGCATTTGGGTTAATCATCGGGGTAAATTTGCTGATGGCCTATAAGGCGATCAGCACCTTTCCTGGGCTAGAGGTGAGCAGCTCTTATGTCGCCAGCCAAACCTTCGATGCCGAAAGGACGGCGCAAAATGCACTCGGTTGGCGGCTGGTGCAAGGCTATGATCCAAACTTAGGTCAACTGTCCTTGCGTTTCACCGATAGCGTGGGCGCGCCGGTCCAACTGGCTGATGTGCAGGTTTTGGTGGGCCGCAGCACCGAAGCGCGTCAGGATTTCAGCCCCAGTTTTGTCTTCGACCAAGGGGCCTATCTGGCAGATGCCAAGTTGGGGCAGGGCAAATGGGTGATGCACATCACAGGCCATGCGCAGGACGGCACGCTGTTTCGCCAACGCTTGGCCCTTTGGGTGAAAGGCTAGGCCATGACCGTGCAATCCGCTTTGCCCTCCACGTCCTACTAGGCCGGCGGCATGGCTGCTTGCCCTGCCTGCGCGGTTGCGCCGTCTGCCCAGTCCATCGCGGCACTGGCAGCGGGCAGGGGGGCAAACATCATGCTGTCTTTGCCCGCAGCGCACTGCGCGGCGTGTATCAGCACTGTCGAGACCACGCTGATGGCGCAGGCAGGCGTTAAGGCCGCACGCCTGAACCTTACTCAGCGCCGCGTGCTGATTGAAACCGAAGCAGGGGTCGAACCTGCCCGCATGATCGCGGCCCTATTGCGCGCAGGCTACG
>CAMAXX010000032.1 GCA_945862435.1 Pseudorhodobacter antarcticus | reverse complement strand
TCTTGACCAGCGCGTCCAGAACCATCGGGCCGCATGTGTCCATATCGACAAAATAGGTATCCACGCGCGGATTTTCGCCATCATCAGGCGACCAGCGGTAAATCTGAAACTTGCGCACGTTTTTGCCCTCAGGCTTTGGCCAAGTTTTGCCCGTGCGGATTTTACTGTTTTTCGGAAGGGTAAACTGAACCATAGCTGTTATCCTTTGATCTGCACGGGTGTTGGCGCGCGTCTAGCGCGGAAATTCGGTATAGCTGCGGGTCGGAAATTGGCCCGAGCGGGATTTGACACATTCGGTATAGACAGCAGACGGGTCACGCCCAGCCAGATAATCGGTCGATATGCCAAAGCTGCCGCCACGCAGCACATCGCCTTTGTTGTTCACACCGATAAAAACCTTAGCTGTGGGTTTTTCAGCAAGTTGCGCGCGTTCGACGCATTCGCGCTCGGCCTGTTCCACGGAAACTGGGCCACAAGACAGCAGGATAACAGGGGCCAAGAACAGTAATGCACGCATGTCACATTCCTTGAGCGAGGGCAGGAACCGAAGACGACACGAAACACTGCACCGCTTGCGGGCGCAGCGCCAGATTGCGTATGTTTTCCACCGTTTGCGTGCCCGCCATCACGCCAATATCGGCGGCGATGGCGCGCAATTCTTCTGGACTGGCGGCGGCTACAATGCAGCTTGCCGCCGCTTGCGCAACAGGCGCGGGCAACTCTTGCGACAGCACCGAAACAATTACCTGCTCTGCCGCCCGTTTGGTGGCCGCATTGGCCAATTCCATCGGATTGCACGCAGCAAGTGCCAGCGTCAGGGCGGCTAGGGTTGCCAGTTTGCGCATCAGAACTTCCGCTCTGCTGGGGCGATTTTCTGAAGGGAAATGCCGCCATCCTTTTCCGCAGTCAGCGGGTCGGTACGCACAGCGCGGTAATCCAACTTGACTTTTGCCCCATCGACATAGGCCAGCGTGTGCTTGCGCCACAGATCATCGTTACGGGTGGGGTGATCTTCGTGGGCATGCGCCCCGCGACTTTCGGTGCGGGCGTGTGCACCCACGATGGTGGCCAGCGCATTAGGCATCAGGTTTTGCAATTCCAGCGTTTCCATCAGATCGCTGTTCCAAACCATGCTGCGATCAGTGACCTTGATATCGGCCATTTTGCCAGCAATCGCGCCCATCTTTTCTACACCCGCTGAAAGTGTTTTTTCGGTGCGAAACACGGCAGCATCGGCCTGCATGGTTTTTTGCATATCCAGACGCAGTTCTGCCGTTGGAACAGCCCCGCTTGCATGGCGCGTGGCGTCAAAGCGGGCCAAAGCCTTGTCCACCTCGGCGCGGTTCAGATCTGCGTTGCGTTCCTTTGGGTTCACAATTTCGCCTGCGCGAATGGCGGCGGCGCGGCCAAACACCACCAAATCGATAAGGCTGTTGCTGCCCAAACGGTTTGCGCCGTGCACCGATGCGCAGCCTGCTTCACCGACGGCCATCAGCCCAGGAAAGACCGCATCAGGGTTTTTGGCGGTAGGGCTCAGCACCTCGCCCCAGTAATTTGTTGGGATACCGCCCATGTTGTAATGCACAGTCGGCAACACCGGAATCGGTTCTTTGTGAAGATCAACGCCCGCAAAAATGCGCGCCGATTCGGTGATGCCGGGCAGGCGCAGTTCCAGCGCCTCGCGCGGCAGGTGGTTTAGATGCAGGCTGATATGATCTTTGTTTGGCCCCACGCCGCGCCCTTCGCGAATTTCTATGGTCATACAACGTGACACATAATCGCGGGGGGCAAGGTCTTTGTAATGGGGGGCGTAGCGTTCCATAAACCGCTCACCTTCCGAGTTGGTCAAGTACCCACCTTCACCGCGCGCGCCTTCGGTAATCAGGCAGCCCGAACCGTAAATGCCTGTCGGGTGAAACTGCACAAATTCCATATCCTGCAAAGGCAAGCCCGCACGGGCAACCATGCCGCCGCCATCGCCTGTGCAAGTATGAGCAGAGGTCGCGCTGAAATAGGCGCGCCCATAGCCGCCCGTGGCCAATACGACCATTTTTGCGTTGAACACATGGATCGTGCCGTCATCCAGTTTCCATGCAACAACGCCCGTGCAGCGGCCATCGGTGACGATCAGATCAAGCGCGAAATATTCGATATAGAATTCGGCGTTGTTCTTTAGCGACTGGCCATAAAGTGTATGCAAAATGGCATGCCCTGTGCGGTCGGCAGCGGCACAAGTGCGCTGCACGGGGGGGCCTTCGCCAAATTCGGTGGTGTGGCCACCAAAGGGGCGCTGATAAATCTTGCCCTCCTCAGTGCGGGAAAACGGCACGCCGTAATGTTCCAACTCGTACACCGCCTTTGGCGCTTCGCGCGCCAGATATTCCATCGCGTCAGTGTCGCCCAACCAATCACTGCCCTTGACCGTGTCATACATATGCCACTGCCAGCTATCGGGGCCCATGTTGCCAAGGCTGGCCGCAATGCCGCCTTGGGCTGCAACAGTGTGGCTGCGGGTTGGGAAAACCTTGGTCACACAAGCGGTGCGCAGGCCCTGTTCGGCCATGCCCAGCGTGGCGCGCAAACCCGCGCCGCCCGCGCCCACAACAACCACGTCATAATCATGCACTTCATAGGGATAGGCGTTCATATTCAATACCTTACAGGTCTATTAAAGGGCGATGCGGATCAGGGCATATAGCCCAGTTGCGGCAATTACAGTGGCAAGAGCGGTGACAAACATCACCAAAACTTTGCGGGCCGTGCCACGCGAATAATCTTCGATCATCATCGTCGCCCCCATAGCGAAATGGCGCATACCAATGACCAAGATTAGCGCCGTTAGAATGGCGGTAAAGGGGTGGGAAAAGGCCGCGACCACATCGACGCGGCTTTGACCCAACGCGCTGCCAAACAGATACATCCATGTTGGCACCATAAAGGCCAAGGCAACCGATGACATGGTCATCGACCAATGATGATGTGTGCCTGTATGGGCAGATCCTTTGCCAATAGCCCTTTTGCGTGGTGTCAAATAGCGCATATTCGCCCCCTTAAACGATGATCGCTGTCAATACAGTTAGCACGACAGATCCAATGATCATGCCCCACGCCAATTTTTCTGCAGTTGGAATATCCAGCCCATGGCCCGCATCGAAATACAAATGCCGCAAGCCTGCAAGGTAATGATACCAAACTGCCCAAGCGCTGCAAAGGAACACCAAATCGCCAAACCAACTTGTTGACACCGCATTAGCCAGCGCAAAAGCGTCATCGGAAATCGCGGCGGCGGCCAGCCACCACACGGCCAGCACGACACCCACAATCAGCGCATTGCCCGTGATCCGCGTCAGGACCGAGGTGATCGCCGTCAATTGCGGGCGGTAAATTTGCAAATGCGGTGACAACGGGCGTTCAACGCGGCGCGGGCTGCTGGATTTCACTTCGGCCATCGGTCATCCTTTTGCGTCTGGCGCTGCCTTGCACGATACGCTGCAATGCGGCGGCTGTGTGGTGTTTAATAGCGCGATTATCGGCAGTGTCACCCAAATTCCCAACCGATTGCCACGCTGCGGCAGAAAATTCGGCCTTTGTGATCACATAAAAAATTCGCGTGATCACAAAATCGCAAATCCGTCATTCTGCGTACTGTGTTTCGTAAATGCGCGCCAAATCTTCGGCATATTCGGTGCAGATCGTGATCGTGGATGTGCCGCTGTAGTAAAAGGCATTGGCCTGCCCGCAGGGGGCCACTTCTACCAAAACCTCGGTCGGCAGGCTGTACGATTCGTTAAAATCAGACACTTCTTCGGCAAGGATCGCCGCAATAGGATCGCTGGCATCGCCCTGCATGACAAGGCCCGCTGCGCCCTGTTTATATTCTGCCGATTCCAGTAATGTGCCCCATGCCTGATCTACTTGGGCATATTCTGCTTCGCACCGCTCGGCCCGATTTTCGGGCAATTCAAATTCTGCCACAAATTCCCCGCGCGCGGCGGGATCAGCACCGTAGAACAGGCAAACCAGATTGTAATAGCGTTGTAAATCAAGACTATGCTCGTCCCAATAGGCGGTTTCATAGCCGTTTGCCTCGGCCTCGTAGCTATAAAGCAGATAGGCATTGGCGCTGTCGGCCACGATCACTGCGGCGCTGTCCTCTTCCCAAATTTGGTGGGTCAAATAGGCGGACAGTGCATCGGCAGCATCTTCTTCGCGGCCCAAGACGGGAAATTGCAGCACATCAATCAGGGCATGGCCCAGCTCGTGATAAAAGGTGGCAATCACGTTCGAGGTCACAAACTGCGCCGCATCTTCATCTTCGGGCAGGTCAAAGGCTTGGGCGGTTGGCGCAGACAATAATAGGGCTGTCAGCGCGGCAAATAGGGTTTTGTGCATAGAGGTAGTCCTTTGCAAGCGTTGGTTGGCGGCAGTATGGCCAGCGAAAACGCTGGGGCAAGGTGAAAATGCGCGCGCGGCGCGGCAAAACTTGCCAACAATTCGGCGTAAATGCCAAATTTTACCCGATCTTATACCTTCAGACGCAATATTGCGCGAAAGGAGAGGTGCGGTTTAGATGAGCGTAGAGCGGGGCAAACCAAAAATCGATGCAGCGGCGGGCTTTGCCAGCCCGTTTGGCGCGGCCATTGAAGGGATTGATCGCGCAACACTGAACATGGTGCGCGATGCTTTGGCGCAAAAGCGGCTGCGCCTTGCCTATCAACCCGTGGTCACGGCGGCAGACCCCAGCAAAACCGCCTTTTACGAAGGGTTGATCCGCATTCTTGACCCGTCCCATCGCGTGATCCCAGCCAAGGATTTCATGGGCGTGGTCGAAGATACCGAAATGGGCCGCCAAATTGATGTCATCGCGCTTCAGGCGGGCTTGCGCGCCCTGGCTGCCCACCCCAATCTGCGCCTGTCTTTGAATATGTCGGCAAGGTCCATCGGCTATCCCGCATGGGGGCAGACGCTGCGAGCGGGGCTCGCAGCGAGGGGCGATATTGGCACGCGGTTGATTTTTGAAATTTCCGAAAGCTCGGCCATGATGGTGCCCGAAATCGTCATCGCCTTTATGGACGAGTTTCAACGCGAAGGCATCGCAGTGGCGCTGGATAACTTCGGATCGGGGCAAATGGCGATCCGCTATTTCCGCGAGTTCTTCTTTGACATAGTCAAGATCGACCGCCAGTTCATTCGCAGCGTCGATACCCATCCGGAAAATCAAACGCTGGTAGCGGCCCTTATCTCTATGTCCAAACATTTCGGCATGTTCACTGTCGCCGAAGCGGTGGAAACACCCGAAGAGGCCGCGGCTTTGCAAGCCATGGGCATTGATTGCTTTCAAGGGTTTTTGTTCGGTGCACCCACGATGAAGCCAATTTTCACCTAATCCGTTACCAGTTCGGGCCCTATTGGCAGCTTGCAATTCGTCCAATCGCAGCCTAGGCATTCAGGCGTGGCGGCTTGGACAATGCGCCGCCGTGGTGTTATCGGGGAGAGAGATTTATGACCAATGTTGTAATCGTGGCGGCAGGTCGCACCGCTGTAGGCAGCTTTAACGGGGCCTTCGCGGCTACTCCTGCGCATGATCTTGGCGCGGCAATGATTTCGGGTGTGATTGCCCGCGCGGGAATTGATCCTGCCGAAGTGTCCGAAACCATTTTGGGCCAAGTGCTCGCAGCAGGTCAGGGCCAAAACCCCGCCCGCCAAGCACATATCAAGGCTGGCCTTGCTAAAGAGGCAAGCGCTTGGTCAATCAACCAAGTATGCGGATCTGGCCTGCGCGCAGTTGCGCTGGGCGCGATGCATGTGCAACTTGGCGACGCAGGCATTGTCATGGCGGGCGGCCAAGAAAATATGTCTCTTTCCCCCCATGTTGCGCATTTGCGTGCGGGCCAAAAAATGGGTGATCTGAACTTTATCGACAGCATGATCCGCGATGGTCTGTGGGATGCGTTCAACGGCTATCATATGGGCATAACCGCCGAAAACGTGGCAAACCAATGGCATATCTCGCGCGAGATGCAGGATGAATTTGCCCTTCAAAGCCAGCTAAAGGCCGAGGCCGCGCAAAAGGCGGGCAAGTTTGCCGATGAGATTATCCCCTTTACCATCAAAACCCGTAAGGGCGATGTTGTGGTAGATGCAGACGAATATATTCGCCATGGGGCGACGTTGGAATCGATGCAGAAGCTGCGCCCAGCCTTCACCAAAGACGGCAGCGTGACTGCAGGCAATGCCAGCGGTCTGAACGATGGCGCAGCGGGTGTTTTGCTTATGTCCGAAGCTGAGGCCGTCAAGCGCGGGCTTGCGCCCTTGGCGCGGATTGCCAGCTTTGCCACGGCAGGCCTTGATCCAGCAATCATGGGCGTGGGCCCGATCCATGCCAGCCGCAAGGCGCTGGAAAAGGCTGGCTGGAGCGCCGCCGATCTAGATTTGGTCGAGGCAAATGAGGCCTTTGCTGCCCAAGCCTGCGCCGTGAACAAAGATATGGGCTGGGACCCTGCCCGCGTGAACGTGAACGGAGGCGCGATTGCCATTGGCCACCCCATCGGCGCATCGGGCGCGCGGATTTTGAACACGCTGCTGTTTGAAATGGCCCGTTCGGGTGGCAAAAAGGGCTTGGCAACGCTGTGCATTGGCGGCGGCATGGGTGTGGCCATGTGCCTTGAGCGCACTTAACAAAGCGCGAACAGCGGGCATAAATCGCCCGCCGCATTCGACATATAAAAACAAAATCAAAAAACCCAGCGCAACAATATTGCGCTGGGCTTTGCATTTCGGTAACAAGGTTTCAAATCTTGGTCTGGGAGGGCAGAATGTCGAAAGTGGCTTTGGTAACGGGGGGCTCGCGCGGGATTGGCGCGGCGGTGTCGGTCGCGCTGAAAGAGGCTGGCTATACCGTAGCGGCGAACTATGCGGGCAATGACGAGGCCGCAGCAGCCTTTACCGCCAAGACAGGGATCAAAACCTTCAAATGGTCAGTCGCTGATTATGACGCTTGCACCGCAGGTGTGGCGCAGGTCGAGGCAGCGCTAGGCCCCATCGCAGTGCTGGTTAATAACGCAGGCATCACCCGCGACGCGATGTTTCACAAAATGACCCCTGCCCAGTGGAAAGAGGTGATCGACGTTAACCTGACGGGCCTGTTCAACATGACCCACCCCGTTTGGAATGGGATGCGTGATCGCAAATTTGGGCGGATCATCAACATATCCTCGATCAATGGGCAAAAGGGGCAGGCGGGACAAGTGAACTATTCCGCCGCCAAGTCGGGCGATTTAGGCTTTACCAAGGCGCTGGCGGCAGAAGGCGCGCGCGCAGGGATCACAGTAAATGCGATTTGCCCTGGCTATATTGCCACTGAAATGGTCAAGGCAATTGACGAAAAGGTGCTGAACGAACGCATCCTGCCGCTAATCCCCGTGGGCCGTTTGGGCGAGCCATCAGAAATTGCCCGTGCGGTGGTGTTTTTGGCTTCGGACGATGCAGGCTTCATAACGGGATCGACCCTATCGGCCAACGGCGGGCAGTTCGTGGTCTAGCGATCTAGGTATTTTTATCAATGTGAAAGCAAAGGGCTGGTCATTGGACTGGCCCTTTGTCACAAAGCGGCATGAACACGCACCGCGCAACTTTGATCGGATCCTCGGCCATTCTTCTGTGGTCGCTGCTGGCACTGCTGACCATTTTCGCCAGCCCTGTGCCACCCCTACAACTGAACGCGATGACCTTTGGCATTGGCGCTTTGGTGGGCCTGATATGGACAGCGCAGCGTGGATTTTCCGCGCTGCGCGGTGTGCCACTGCGGGTTTATGCCTTGGGCACGGCAGGGCTATTTGGTTATCATTTTCTCTATTTTACAGCGTTTCGGCTGGGGCCTGATGCCAGCACGGGGCTGATTGCCTATCTTTGGCCGCTGCTGATTGTGCTGATGTCTGGGCTGCTACCAGGCGCGCGACTGACGGCGCGGCCCATCATTGGTGCGGCGTTGGGGCTGGTCGGCACGGCGCTGATTGTGTTGCAGGCGCCCAGCACAGGCGCGCCACTGGCCGCATTGGCATTTGCCTTTCTTTGTGCGCTGGTCTGGAGCAGTTATTCCGTGGCCTCGGCCTATATGCGCGAGGTTCCTACGGAAGCGGTGACAATCTATTGCGCGGCCACCGCAGTTTTGTCTGCGCTTGCGCATTTGGGATTTGAACAAACCGAGTGGCCCGCGGGTGCACTGGGCTGGGCCAGCGTCATTGCACTGGGCCTTGGCCCTGTTGGCATTGCGTTTTTCGCATGGGATATCGGCATGAAGCGCGGCGATATCCAATTTCTGGGCGCGGCCAGCTATGCCGCACCATTGATATCAACCCTAACCTTGGTCGCAGTAGGCGTCAGCACGGCTTCGCTCGCGCTGGCCTTAGCTGCGCTGCTGATCACGGCAGGGGCAGTTTTGGCAGCAAGCGCCGCGAAACCATCTGGCGATTAGGACTGAGCCGACTTAATGTTGGGCAAGGCGGCTGATTTCTTCTTTCAGCTTTAACTTTTGCTTTTTCATTTCCGCAATTTCCAGCGCATCCACCGCAGGGCTGCGCTGCGCGCGTTCCACTGCATCTGAAAGATGCTCGTGCTTTCTTTTCAATTCAACGATGTGGGAAGCAACAGTCATTCGAACCTCCTAGGTTAAAAAGCCGTAAGGCTAGTGCACCACAGTTTTTCGATTCTGTCATCAATTCTTCATAATCAAGGGGCGAAAATTTTACTCAAATGCGGCGGAAAGACTTTCGCCGCCGCGCAAAACGGCATTCGCAGCAGCGGTATAGCTTTCGCGGTCGCCGTCATGGGCATCGCCCGCGTGAATGACAAAGGGGGCAAGCAGGCGAAATGCACCTTTGCCCGTTTTGCGCGCGCGCAAAATGATGCGCAGCGCAGGTCGGCCTTCGCGCGCGGTCAAGGGCAGCACAGCGGCTGATCCCAACTTATCGCCCATCGCCGCCAGCACCTGGGGCAGGCCATCTGCGCCGCAGATCAGCGTCAGCCATCCGCGCGGGGCAAGGCGGCGCGCAGCGGTGCGCACCCAATCGCCCAAAGGTGCCTCTCCCACCTGCAAGGCGGCGGCGCGGCCCGCATCAGGGCTGGGCGTGCCGCCTTTGGGATAATAGGGCGGATTGGCAATCACATGGTCAAAATCGCGGCGCAGGCTCCGCGGCATCGCCGCCAAATCGCCCGTTTCGACCTGCATGGCAAAACCATTCTCGGCGGCGTTACGGCGGGCAAGGTCTGCGTATGCGGGCTGCACCTCTAGCCCCGCCAGTTGCAGGTCTGACACACGCGCCGCCAAACAGAGGCTGGCAGCCCCCACACCACAGCCCAAATCGAGCACCGATTGACCAGGCGCGGCAAGGCAAGCCGCCGCCAGCAATACAGCATCGGTCGCCGCGCGGTAGCCCGAAACGGGCTGCCATAAATGCAGCCTGCCGCATAGAAATGCGTCGTGGGACAGTTGCATCACGGTTCCAAATCCACCTGGGCAAAGCCATTATCCACCAGCACGGCGCGGGCGCGGAAATGATCGCGCGGATGCACCATCAGGCGGCGCGGCAAAAATCCCATCGCCCCTTGCAGCGCGTGCATGTGGACGTCCAGCGCAAAGCTGTCTATACCCTCGCCGTCAAGAAGGACTTGCGCGAAGGGAATCGCGGTGGGATCTGTGGTGGAGAGCAACAGCTTCATCCCGCCAATCTAGCCGCCCTGCCCGCCTTCGTCCACCGATGAGGAAAGCCGTGAACCATATGCAGACCGCAGTGCAAAAACCACATGACCGATTAGCTGCACTTTTGGCGGGGGACATGCACGCGGTGAATGTGATGATCCGCGCGCGGATGGCATCGCAGCACGCGCCGCGCATCCCCGAAGTGACGGCACATTTAGTAGAGGCAGGCGGAAAGCGCCTGCGCCCAATGTTGACCTTGGCGGCGGCGCGGATGTACGGCTATGAAGGGCCCTATCATATTCATTTGGCCGCCACGGTAGAATTCATTCACACGGCCACCTTGCTGCATGATGATGTCGTTGATGAAAGCCAGCGGCGGCGCGGGCGGCCGACAGCGAACCTGCTATGGGACAACAAATCATCGGTTCTGGTGGGCGATTATCTGTTCTCGCGCAGCTTTCAGTTGATGGTGGAAACAGGATCGCTACGGGTTTTGGACATTTTGGCCAATGCATCTGCCACCATCGCCGAAGGCGAGGTGCTGCAACTGACCGCAGCCCAAGATTTGGCAACAACCGAGGCGATTTATTTGCAAGTCGTGCGCGGCAAAACGGCTGCGCTGTTTTCGGCGGCAACCGAAGTGGGAGGAGTAATTGCAGGGGCCAGTGATGCCCAAACCCGCGCGCTGTTTGACTATGGCGATGCGCTGGGCATTGCCTTTCAAATCGTAGATGATCTTTTAGATTATGGCGGCGCGTCGGATGCATTGGGCAAAAACACTGGGGACGATTTTCGCGAACGCAAATTGACTCTGCCAGTTATCAAAGCCGTGGCCACGGCAGATACCGAGGAGTGGGCGTTCTGGGCCCGCACCATCGCCAAAGGCGATCAGAAAGACGGCGATTTAGAACAGGCCCGCGCGATTATGGCGCGGCACGGCGCGATGGAGGCCGCGCGCCAAGATGCGCTGAGTTGGGCAAGGCGCGCCGTGGCCAGCCTAGATGATACGCCCGATCATCAGATCAAGGACATGCTGCGCGATTTGGCGGATTACGTTGTGGCGCGCATTGCCTGAGGGGCAACATTTACTCCATTGTTTATCTGGCAAGGCACAATCCACCAAGATAGATGCTCGGCGCTGATCTGCGCGCTTGCAGCCTGCGCTGCGCTGGCGGTTTCAAAAATCCCAAAGCATGTCGCGCCCGACCCTGACATGCGCGTCAGCCCCGCCCCCGCGGCCGCGATGGCTGCCAAGACATCTGCGATTACGGGGGCGGCGGCAATGGCGGGGGCCTGCAAATCATTACGCTGCGCGAGCAGCCAATCCAGCAAAGTTGCGGGATCATCAAGCCGCTGAGGCAGATCCTGAAGTGCCGCGTTTTGCTTATTTTGCAAGGCATGAAACACATGCGGCGTGGCAACATGCTGGCGCGGGTTGACCAATACGCCATGCAGTGGGGCAAGGTTTGGCAGTGGCGTGATCGCCTCGCCAATGCCTTGCACATGGGCCGGAATTGCGGCAGCGCACATCGGCACATCTGCACCGATTGCCAGAAGTTTGGCCGCATCTACAAGATCACCCGCGCGGCCCTGCAAAGCGATAATCCCCCGATAGGCCGCCGCCGCATCGGATGATCCGCCGCCAATACCAGAGGATACGGGCAAATTCTTTTCCAAATGCACATCGATATCTTGCGCGCCAAAAGCGGCCAAAGTCTGTGTGATGATATTCTCGCCCACAAGCTGGCCCGCCTCTGGCCCCGAAAGATGCACCAGCCCTGCCCCGCCCTGTGTCAGCGTCAGCCAATCACCCACATCGGCAAAGCCGACCATTGTATCCAACAAATGATAGCCGTCGGCGCGCTGGCCCGTGACATGCAGGCACAGATTAATTTTGGCAGGGGCAAAGACCCGCAGCATGATCTATAATCCGCCTGCGTCCAGATCGGGAAATGCTGGCGCGCCTTCGCTGGCGCGCACTGCGTCCAAACCAATTTCCAGCTTTTTGCGGATGCGTTCGGCATCTTTTTCGGTCGGCTCAAAAGACAACGCGCGGCGCCATTGGAACATCGCTTCCCGTTGGCGGCCATTGGCCCAATACACATCGCCTAAATGGTCAGTGACAATGGGATCGACAGGTTCAAGCTGCGCCGCGCGTTCCATCGGTGCCAGCGCCTCGCTATATCGGCCAAGCCGATACAGCGCCCAACCAAGGCTATCGATGATATACCCAGATTCTGGTCTTGCGGCGACGGCGCTCTGGATCATACCAAGCGCCTCTTGCAATTTTTCGCCGCGATCCACCAAAGAATAGCCCAGATAATTCAGAACATTGGGCTGGTTAGGGTTCAGCTTCAATGCGGTGCGAAAATCAGCTTCGGCCAGACCAAACTGGCGCAGGCTGTCATGTGCAATGCCACGACTGTAAAAAATCGCCCAATGCTGCCGCAGGATTTGCGGCAGCAGCGCAAGCGCCGCCTCATATGCAGTGATGGCCGCTTCAAACTGTTCGGCGCGGCGCAGCCCTTGGCCCAATGCCAGTTGCACATCAAATTCGGCAGGGAATTTTGTGGCCAAATCCGTCAGAATCTGTAAGCTTTCTTCACCCCGCCCAGCCGAAAACACGGCAGCGGCGCGGCCAATTTGGGCGCTTGGGTAATCGGGGTGGTCGGGCGTAATTTTGGCATAGGTTTCGGCCGCCAGATCGAATTGCTTTAGATCTTCCAGAACGCTAGCGGTCAACAGTAACGCTTCGCTGTCTTCGGGGGCCAGGCCGCTGGCTATGCGGGCTTGCAGCAAAGTATAGGCAGGGTCGCCTTCAGTGCCCAAAGCAGCCGCCACAGTAAAGAACACTTCCGCCAGACCCGAAGAGGCATCCTTGAACCCTGAAATAGGCAAAGCTTGCCCTGCGTCTAGCAAAACGATCATTCCCGCCACGCGCGCGTCTTGCCCCATTACAAAACGCTGGCGCAACAGGTCGGCTGCCGGTTGAGACTGCCCAATTTGACTAAGGACTTCGGCCTGCAAAATCGCGCCGCGCCGCGCATTGACCTGCGGGCCAGCTTCGGGCGCCGCGAGCGCTGCCGCAGCACCATCAAAATTGCCCGCAAGCGCCAGCGCAATTGCCTTGTGATACAGGCCAAACCCCGCCAGCCCTTGCATCTGAGCCACTTTGTCAAACCGCGCAATACCGTCATTCATTTGGCCAAGGCCAATCAGCGCCCAGCCTGCCAACAGATCATCTTGCAGTGAGCCTGTCGAAACCTCTAGCGTTTCAATTTCAACGATTTCAGCAAAATCACCCCGTTCTGCCGCCCCTGCCATACTGGCCAAAAGCGTGTTTTGGTTGGCCACATTCATTCCCTGCAACTGGGCCGCCAAATCTGAGGCGCGCGAAATATCCCCCAAGGATAACGCCGCAATCATCGTGCCATTCAGAAGTTCGACATTGGCAGGATCAAGCGCCAAGGCGCGTTGATACCATAGATCTGCTGCGCGATAATCTGCATTTGCAGCTGCGATTTTCGCCGCCAGAAACGCCCCTGCCAAACCTTCTTTCGCAAAGGACGTGGCAGGGTGAAGCCCTATGAATAAGACGAAAATACTTGCAGCAATAGGACGGGAAAGGGCGGACATCGGCAGCTCCTATTCACATCGGGAAAACCTAGTGTGGCGCGCTGAAAATTACAATGCAGCCAAGAGCCAGAGTGCCGAAAAGCGCTAATTTTTTGCCGCCTTTCACCAAAAGCTGAAGGCTTTGTTTACATATTGGGGTAATTTGGCCCGCCCCCGCCCATTGGCGTTGTCCATGTGATATTCTGCGATGGATCTTTGATATCGCAGGTTTTGCAATGGACACAGTTTTGAAAATTAATCTGAAAACGCGGCTCGCGCCCAGCTTCGGCGATCACCTCATACACACCAGCGGGGCAATAGCGCTGGGCAGGTTCGGCATATTCGGGCAGGTTCACACGGATCGGTATAGTGGCATCACGCAGCTTTAAATGCGCGGGTTGGTTTTCGTCATGGTTAGTGGCCGAAAAGGCCACATTGGTCAGGCGGTCAAACGACAAAACGCCATCGGGTTTTGGGTAATCGATTATAGGGAAATCTGCAGCCTTGCCCGTGGCTTCCGCATCGGATTTGCCATGCTTCAGGGTGAACAGACCCAACCCAAACGTCGACGCCCACATGCTAAGCGCCCCGCCAAACAGAGAAGCAAGCAGCCCATAGCGCGACCACAGTGGTTTGACGTTGCGCACTTTCTTCAAATCAGCCGCGATAGGGCCTGTGCGCAGATCGGTCTCATAGTCGGTCAACTCGTCGCTTGCGCGACCCGCAGCAATAGCCGCTGCCGCTGCGTTGGCCGCAGCAATGCCCGACAACATAGCGTTGTGATTGCCTTTAATGCGCGGCACATTGACCAGTCCGGCACTACACCCCAGCAGCGCCACGCCTGGCGCGACCAATTTCGGGATAGACTGCCAACCACCTTCAGAAATGGCGCGCGCACCGTAAGCCACCCGTTTGCCGCCTTTTAGCAGCTCGGCCAACATTGGGTGATGTTTAAAGCGCTGGAATTCCATATAAGGGTAAAGATGAGGGTTTTCATAGTTCAGATGCACCACAAAGCCGACATATACCTGATTGTTTTCAATATGATATATAAATGACCCGCCGCCAGCATTGCGGCCCAAAGGCCAGCCCATTGTATGCGTAACCGTGCCAAGACGGTGCTTTGCAGGGTCAATTTCCCAAATCTCTTTCATGCCAAGACCAAATTTCTGCGGGCAATGGCCGTTTGACAGATCGTATTTCGCAATCACTTCCTTGGCCAGCGATCCACGCACGCCTTCGGACAGCAGCACATATTTGCCCAATAGGGCCATGCCTGGCTCGTAATTCGGGCCCGGCGTTCCATCGGTATTCTTGCCAAACTCGCCCGCGACCACGCCGCGCACCGCGCCATCGTCGCTGTAGACCAATTCCGAACAAGACATGCCGGGGAAAATTTCAACCCCCATCTCTTCGGCTTGGCCGGCCATCCAGCGGCAAACATTGGCCATCGAAACGATGTAATTGCCGTGGTTGTTCATCAGCGGCGGCATCGGAAAATTGGGAAGCCGCAGTTGCCCCGACGCGCCCAAAACATAAAAGTTATCCGATGTGACGGGCGTCGTAATTGGCGCGCCCTTTGCCTTCCAATCGGGAATCAACGCATCCAAACCCACTGGGTCAAGCACCGCACCCGAAAGTATATGCGCGCCCACTTCGCTGCCCTTTTCCAACACAACCACCGAAAGATCAGGGTTGATTTGCTTCAGGCGGATCGCAGCCGACAGGCCAGCTGGCCCCGCCCCAACGATCACCACATCATATTCCATCGCCTCGCGGGTGACTGCCGTGTTCATCGCAACCTCATTTCAAATGCCTTACCTGATTGCCGCATGACACAGGCATGGTCAACAGCTTCGCGCAATTTCCACTACCTCTGCGCGCCGAAATCGACAGTTTATGTCGCGCGCGCGGATAACAGGACAGAATCTGGTGCGGGGTCTGGTCGCCGAAATAGCACTGGTGGCGCGGCTATGGTGCCGCGCGGCAGAAGCTGTTCGGCGGTTTTAAATGCAGGGGTCGGGTCAAACCGCAACCCCTCCATCAGCGCGCCTAGCTTGCCCGTGGCTTCAAAGCCGCGTTCCTCGGCCAAAGCAGTGGCGGCCAAAACATAACGGCGCGGCTTTTGACTTTGGTGTTGGCGCAAGGCCAGCATTTTTTGCGCCTGATAATCTTTGATATTCACATAATGGGTCGGCCTGAAATTACGACCCTTCATGTTGTCGACCAAAAACACGGGAACATGCTCGGCCGCAGCCAGCGCGACCGCACCCGACAAAACGCGGTGATCGGGGTGATAATCGTTCGGGCTATGTGTTAGAATCAAATCTGGCCTTTCTGCGGCGAAAAGTTCGATCAATTGGCGCAAAAGTGGCATACGAAAAGGCGAAAGTGCTCCATCGGGCATGCCCAGCGCTATGACGCGGGCCAGTAACATTGCGGCGGCTTGTTCGGCTTCTTCCATGCGGGCTTTTGCCAAGGGTTGATGTTTGCTGCGCGCGGTCAACCCCCCTTCGCCCGCAGTGGCCAAAACCAGCACAATTTCCGCGCCGCGTTCGGCATAAGCAAACAGCGTGCCAAAGGCATAAATCTCGGCATCGTCGGGGTGCGCGCCCACAAACATCACTTTCATGCGGCGCGCCTATGCATGAAGCAGCGCATCCAGTTTCGCGGAAATTTCTTCGCGACGCATTGCGGCTGCGGCCTTTTTCTGTGCGGTCATATTCTGCTGATGGGGATAGCTGCGCATCGTAGTGGCCCAAAGCTGGCGCGCGTATATGCGATCTGTGCCCGCATATGCCGCGCCTTTGTAATGTTCGGGGATGAAATAATGGGACGGGAAGATTGTAGTTTTTTTCTTCAGTTCAGGGTTTTGCGCCAGAAACCGGCGCAAAAAGCCGTTGCCCGTGGTCGTCCAAGGCATTTTCATATCCGCAGGGTTTAATTGGCCCAGTTCGGCAACGACGGCCTCCAACACGGGGCTTCCCGCCTCGCAGGCCAGAAAAGGCGAAACCATGCCCGTTGTGCCGCCTTCATGTTCATAGACCGTATATGCGCGCAGCTCTTGCACCAAATCATCAATCGAATGCAGACATATGCTGTCTGCCTCGGCGATAAAGCCGCCCTCTTCGGCCAAAATCTCGTATCGGATCAAATCGGACACGCCTGCAAATTTGCCGCGCCTGAAATAGGCATTAATCTGTTCTTGGTTTCTAAAGCGGCGCGAGGTGATGTAATCATTGTCAATCAGTTCATAGCGCCAACTGGGATGCGCATCGATCCAACTTTGCAACCAATCGGTCGGGGCAGGAAATGGGCCTATCCAAATGTGCCGCATTATCTTTGGAATCATCGAAAAACCATCCCCATTGGTGCTGCACAATGCGCCTCAATCAGGGAGAGTTTATCACAAGCGTTAAAGGTGTAAACGGGTTTTAGCCAAGGATTACTCCCCCACCAAACCCCGCCAGATGTGCAAATAATCAGAAAAGAACAGGCAGATCTTTCGCGGTTGGTTTTGGGGCTGGCGCAGCACGTTCCACAAAATCGCCGCTTTCCACAATCATCTGACGGACTTGCCCCAGGGTCGGGCGAAACAGCACGCGCCGCGCATTGGTGCCGCCAAGGCTTTCGGCAATGCAGGGGATATCCTCGGTTGCCAAAAACTGTTTGGCAAAGCGGGCGTTGGAAGCGCCGATATCGCCTAAATTGCTGGCCATATTGGCACCGCCAAATATCTTTGCCCGCAGACCAGACCGGCGCGCGCCTTTTTTCAAAAGATCATTAATTAACATTTCCATCGCATGAACGCCATAGCGCAGCGATTTGGCTGTGTCCGTTTCCGAGGCATTGGCCAATAGAAAATGGTTCATCCCGCCAAGCTTGGCCTCGGGATCCCAAATACACGCGGCGACGCAAGAGCCAAGCACGGTGGATAGAACAACGTGTTCTAGGTCAGTTGTTTGATATTCGCCCTGTGCGACGTAAACAGTTTGATCGCCGGTCATGCGCCAACCTTTCCAAATTGCGCTTGTGGTTGAGCGCAAGCCTGCAACAAAGCGGGGCCAATTTCCAAAAGATGAAGCTGGCGCTGCACTGCGCCAATTTCTTTGGCCACGCGCGGCATTCCATAAACAACCGAACTGGCCTCGTCTTGACCAAAAGTTGTTGCACCCGCATGCCGCAAGCGCAGCAAACCCGTCGCCCCGTCGCGCCCCATGCCTGTAAGCAAAGCAGCCACAACCGAATTGCCTATTGGAACTGCCGATCCAAACAACTCGTCAATCGAAGGGAGATGCCCCGAGGTGGCAGGGCCTAGGTTGACCGCGCAGCGCAGCGTCCCCCGATGCTCTAATCGCAAATGCCCATCGATCCCGCCCGCAAGGCAAATTCGGCCCGATTTCATTTCCAGACCGGTTTCCGCCAGAACAACCTCTGCCGCACAGCGGCGATCCAGCAGGCGCGCTAGGGTCTCGGAAAAATTTTGCCCCGTGTGCTGGACAATTGCCGTTGGGGGGCAATCCAAGGGGAAATGCTGCAGAATTGTTGTCAGCGCATCGATCCCGCCTGTCGAGGCCCCGATGAGAATGACTTTGTCGTGCTGAAATCCACCTTTCGAGATAGTCGCAGGCAGATGTGCTTTTCGCACAAAGGCCGCGGGCGTAGGTGCGGGTGCTGCGCTGGACAGCACCCGCAGCACTTCGTCCGCATTCATGCGCGAATGGACAAATCCACCCATTTGTGTCTGGGCAAGGGTGCTGAGATCAATACTGTGACTTCCGATCAAGGAAACGGCCCGCGTTTCGACAGCCTGAAACAAAGAAACCATACATTGATATTCGTCCTGCCGCGCAAAACCTTCGGCAATAATCACAATGTCGGGCAAAAGTTCTTCGACTTTGGAGTAAGTCGCCGACAGGTCGAAGGTTTGGGCAACCACATCAAACTGGCCAGTTTGCGCCAGTGTTTTTTCCAGACGCGATTGCTCGATCATGCTTGGGGTGGCAATAATCACGCGCGCCTTTGTCATAGGGGTCTCTCCGACTACAAAAGAAAGTTCAGTCGATTGCAATTACGGGGCTAGAAATCTTGCCAAATGCCACGGGCATTTGCCGCGATAGCGCGAGGCGGCTCTACCATGATCTGTGGCTCTGCCGCAGGTGCAGGCGCAGGCGAAAAGCGTTCAACATTAGGGCCAAAGGCTGCTGCTTCTGTTACGCTTGTGTTGTTTGCCACGAGGTGAATGATAGCGCCGTGCGCGGATTTTTCCGCTTGTAGGGTTTTGAACCGCGCCACAAGGGCCGCCAAATCTTTAGCGCCGCTGGCCAAAAGATGGCTTGCCGCGCTGGCTTCCTCGGCCATCGCGGCGTTCTTTTGTGTGGCCTGATCCAATTGGGTGACCCCAATATTGATTTCGTTCAAACCGGTCGCCTGCTCGCTTGCGCCTGTCGAAATATTTGTGGTGAGTGAAGAAATATGCGTAACGCGCTGGGCGATTTGTTGCAAAGCAGCGCCCGCCTGTTTCACGCGATCAACGCCCCGCTCGACCTGCTGCGAACTGGTGCTGATCAAGGTCTTGATCTCTTTGGCGGCGGTGGAGGCGCGCTGGGCCAAAGCCCCAACTTCAGAGGCGACCACAGCAAATCCACGGCCCGCATCACCGGCGCGTGCCGCTTCGACACCCGCGTTCAGCGCGAGCAAATTGGTTTGGAACGCGATGTCATCAATCACCCCGATGATCTGCGAAATTTGATCCGAAGATTTCTCAATGGCTGACATGGCCTTGACAGCCTCACCAACAACCACGCCACAATCATCTGCGTCCTTGCGTGCCTCGATGACGATGGTTTCAACCTCGCGCACACCATCGGCCGCTGACTTTACGCTGACGGTCATTTCATCCATAGCTGCAGCCGTCTGCTCTAGCGTTGCCGCTTGAACTTCGGTCCGATGGGCAAGATCTTCAGAGGAGCGGGTAATTTCCTCCGATTGAGCGCGGATTCCTTCGGCTGCGTCCGCGATCTGATCAATCGATTCGCGCATCTTCAACACAGTGTTATTGAAGTAGCCTCGCAGGACTTCATAATCTGCCCCGAAATCGCTATCGATCGTCTGAGTAAGGTCCCCCTGTGACAAACCCTGTAATCCAGCCGTCAACCGCGCCACCACATCGGTCTGTTCCGCCTGTTGTTGTGCGCGCTCTATTTCAAGGGCTTGGGCCGCAGCCAAGGCTTGGCGCATCCCATCTATTGATCCAGCAATCGTGCCAATCTCATCCTTTTGTTCGGTAAACGGCACTTGCTGGTCATATGTTCCGCTGGCGACCTGCTGAATTGATATATTCATCTTGGTAATTGGGCCGGCAAAACTGCGCGAGATAAAGATACCAAAGGCGGCAACAACACCAAGGCATGCTGCACTTAACAAAATCTGCCACCAAAGCTGATCGTAGAAACCAGCCAAAATATCTTGCCTATCCCTTTCGGCAACCAGCAACCAAGACGTCCCGCCCTGCTGGAAAAGCAAAGTATGGACAGATCCAATTTTGCCTGATTGCAAAAGGACGTCGCGTTGGGAGGTTTCGCTGGCTTCAAAGCCACCCACAATATGTGGTAGACTTTTTAGCGTTGCACCCGTTTCAAAATGTCCTTCAAAACGCGATGGGATTAACGATTTTCCATCTTCTGTCAATACATAAAGTTCTGTCGAAGCGCCGATTGTCTTGCCGGTCAGCACAATATTGGAAATAACCTTTTCTGGCAGTTGAATTGCCAAAACACCAACCGTCACCCCCATATCAGATACAATGGGCGTGGCCATAAACATCGCAAACACGCCGGCACTGGGCGCATAACGTTCAAAGTCAGATAAGAAAACCTCACCCGCTTTGCCGTCCATAGCTTTTCGGTACACATCTGCGAGGTTCGATTTTGCATAGATACCCGTTTCAAGGTTTTCCGCAAAATCCATTTCTTTATAGACGGTATAAACGACGTCGCCATCACGGTTGATCAAGAAGACATCGTAAAAGCCATTCTGGATCATCAATGAGCGGAAGCTTTTATGAAACTTCGCATGTTCAGAATGATAAAGTTCATTTCCTTCTGCACGATCTAGTAAATCGCGTTGACCTGCTGGATTCGGATTATTGCCGATATAGGCCTTTTGAAGAATTGGTTGCGCCTCGTCCTTAAGATCGTTAAACATCGAGCTAAGCGTGTACAGGGCGTCAATCGTTTGTTTCCCCGCCGCCGCTGTCAGAACGCTGGCTTGCGTGTTTTCCATCCATTGGCCAAGCTGCGCGGCGCGATTAGAAACCATCACGTTGAAGGCATCTTCAGCGTCCTTGAATTGGGCGGACTTGGTCAGATTAGCTGTGGCGACAATGATCGAAAAAACCGATAGCATTGCCAATCCTACAAAGGCAATTGGCAGTTTCAATCGTAAAGACAGGTTGCGCCACGCCAAACTGCGCGGCCCCCGCGTCGATTGTTCAGGCCCTGCCTTGCGAAACTTTTTCATGATCACAGTAACCCATCCAAACATCTGAAACTCCTCGCCCATACGGCGGCACAAACTGCGCCAAGTCTGTTTGTGATACTGCACAGTTCCTTAAGGTCAGCTTAAGGCGGCAAATCGAAGTGAGGCGTGCCTAAAACTTTATTGATTTTCGCAAGACGCCGCACCTATATCGCTCCCCAGCATACAAAAAACGATGCTCATAACTGCCTCAAAATTGCAGCGGATTGGTCGAATAGATAAAATTGCGGATAACATACGGCTGGTCAAGAACGAACGATTTTCCCAAGGCAACACTTTTTTAAGGGGCTGGATGTAGAGGTGAATAGTGACGGCGCTAAACGTGTAGTGCCTGGTGCTATTTCAGGGGTTTTGACGATGCAGATTGCAGGGAAGAGTCACACAATTTCCGACAAGTTCTCGTTTGATGAAGATACAGCGTTGAAGGTGTTTTTGCGAGAAAACATCGATTTACCAGTTGAAATATGCGCCCAAAACTTGCGCAAGGTCGATAGTCTTCTTTTGCAGTATCTGATTGCCGCATCCCAAAAGTGGCGCGGCAAAGGGCTCAGCTTTTCCTTAACCAATCTTTCGCCCGAGGTTGGCAATGCACTTAATTTACTGGGCATTCATGATGAAATTCTCAGCTGGAAGGTGGCAGCATGACCATTAAAGTTCTGGCAATCGACGACTCTCGCACCATCCGCAGCCTTGTCCGCAAGGTGATGGAAGACGCAGGATTTCACTGTGTCTGCGCCGAAGATGGGGTGGAAGGGGTCAATCGATTCGCCGAAGAAAGCCCGGATATCGTGATTACCGATATCAACATGCCGAACATGGATGGATTTGGTGTGATTAACACGATCAGGGGTGGCACCACAAATCGGATGGTGCCAATTTTGGTTCTGACAACGGAAAGCGCCGATCATCTTAAGGCTAAGGCGCGCGAAGCTGGCGCAACGGGCTGGATCGTCAAGCCATTTGACGATGAAACCATCGTGTCGTTGGTGCGCCGCGTCACGGGCGCAAGGGGCTAACATGTCAACATTGAACTCCATCCGCGACACATTCTTTGAAGAATGCGAGGATCTGATGGCTGACTTGGCCGATGGTTTGGCCAAAATGCAGTCTGGCAGCGCAGATCCGGAAACAGTGAACGCGGTCTTTCGTGCAGTTCATTCTGTAAAGGGTGGGGCAGGCGCATTCAGCCTAACGGAACTCGTTGCATTTTCTCATCAGTTTGAAACCGTCTTGGACGAGCTTCGCTCTGATCGGCTGAAATTACAGACCGAGTTAATGTTTACTTTGCTGCGTTCGGCAGACCATCTGACCGTGCTGATTGAAGCTGCGCGCGACGGAACAGACGTAGATGCATCGGTCACGCAAAACTCTGCCGCTGCCCTGCGCGTATGGCTTAAACCCACCAGCGATACGGCAGAGGCACCCGCAACCTCGGCGGAGAGGTTTAGCTTTGCTCCCGTCACTTTGGATTTCGGCGCGTTTGACCCGCCAAACGATACGCCCAATGAACCAGAGCTCAACTATTATGACATTAAGTTCCAGCCAACAGCGACGCTGTTTTCCAATGGCCATGAACCTGGCCTGTTGTTTGGTGAGCTTTCCCGTTTGGGCACTGTGACCAGCATCATAGACTTGGCCGAACTCCCGCCTTGGGAAGAGTTTGATACAACAGTTCCTTTCATTAGGTGGAACTTGAAATTTGCCAGCAAAGTCGAAATTGACCAAGTGCGCGCCGTTTTCGAGTTTGTTGATGGACTTTGCAAACTGGATATTACGGCAGCGCAAGTGCCGGCCGATCAAAAGGCAAGTCAAGTTGAGGCTTCACCACCGCCGACGTCTACGTCTATACCTGCGCCAATGCGCGAAACAGTCGCAGAACCGATCACTCCAGTTGCTGAAAAGCCTATTTCTACGGCAAAGGCCGCTTCTGTGATCGCCCAAATCACGGATCAACATGGGCCAAAGCCGACACTTCGTGTGGAATTGGACCGTGTGGATCGCCTTATCAATGCCGTGGGCGAACTTATCATCAACCAAGCGATGATTGCCCAGCGCGTAAACGAGATGCCCGTCACCACCGACACTGAAGTCGTAACTTATGTCGAAGACTATCGGCTACTGGCGCGCGATATCCAAGAAGCGGTGATGGCGATTCGCGCGCAACCCGTAAAGCCTTTGTTCCAACGTATGTCGCGCATTGTACGCGAGGCCGCCGACGCAACGGGTAAATCGGGTCAATTGCTGGCCTTTGGTGAGGAAATCGAAGTCGACAAAACGGTGATTGAACGCCTTGCCGATCCGCTGACCCACATGATTCGTAACGCGGTCGATCACGGCTTAGAAAGTCCAGAAGATCGCATAAAGGCTGGGAAAGATGCGTGCGGTACAATCCGCCTGTCGGCAGCGCATCGCTCGGGCCGCGTCATCATTTCGATCAAAGATGACGGCGCAGGGCTTAATCGACCCAAAATCCTAATGATCGCAAAAGACAAAGGCCTGGTTCCGCAGGACGCCGACTTGGCCGAAGCCGATATCGACAGTTTGCTTTTCCAACCAGGCTTTTCAACGGCGCAAAAAGTGTCAAATCTTTCTGGCCGCGGGGTTGGATTAGATGTGGTGCGAACGGCCGTTATGGCCTTGGGCGGGCGCGTCGCCATCAACTCGGTGCCAGGCCAAGGTACAGAATTCACCATCTCGCTGCCGCTGACCCTTGCGGTCATGGATGGTATGGTGGTTTCTGTGCGCGGACAAACTATGATTGCGCCAATTTCGTCGATCGTGGAAACGATCCGCCCCGCTACATCCGAAGTTCATAATGTTGGGCCAAGTTCGAAATACCTGTCAATTCGGGGCGAGTTTATTCCAATAATCGATGTAGCCTCTAGCTTGGGTATTGCGCCAAACACTTCGCCAAGTGAGCCGCCGCTGCTGTTATTGGTCGAAAGTGAAAATCAAAGCCTATGCGCCCTAATTGTCGATGAAGTCCATGACCAGCGGCAAGTGGTGATCAAGGGGCTCGAACATAACTACAAATCAGTTCAGGGCGTTTCAGCCGCCACAGTTTTGGGCAATGGCCAAATCGCCCTGATCTTAGACCTAGATGCCATCGCATTTCAGCGCGGCGCCCCAGAGGCGCCAGCAGAGGCCATCCTGCCTAACCACGGAGCATAGAATGACCGCATTGAACGACAAAGCCACGCCGCAGATTACAGAGTTCGTAGCATTCTATTCGGGCGGGCAAAGTTTCAGCATCGAAATCTCGCAAGTGCGCGAAATTCGCCGGTGGGGGCCATTTACCTCTGTTCCGCATTCGCCCATTGGGGTGCTTGGCGTGATGAACCTGCGCGGTTCTGTTATCCCGATATATGATCTGGCAGCACGCCTTGGTCTCTCCCCCACGCCCGAAAACCCGCGTAATGTGATTGTAGTGGTCATGCATAACGATCAAACTTTGGGTCTTTTGGTGGAATCGGTTTCGGAAATCATGTCGGTTTCAAATGATTCGATCCAAGTCACCCCAGAAATGCGTGCCGATTCTGGCCAAACGCCCATTGCAGGTTTGATCAATACCAATGGGGGCCTGACGCAAATTGTTGATCTCTCTTCGATCATTCGTGCGCGGAGCATTGCCGCGGCATGATTCCCGAACCCGCGCAATCAGATCAGCTTGCGCCGCAAGTGCCGCAAATGGAGGCAAGCGAATTTGCAGCCATAGCAGAGTATGCCAAAATAACTTTTGGCTTGCACTTGCCACTTGCAAAAAAGGAAATGGTTTTTGCCCGTCTTATCAGACGGTTGCGCCGCCTTGGCCTGCAAGACTTTTCCACCTATCTTGCCTATATCAAACACAAAGATAACGCGGAAGAACGCAGCGAGTTTCTGTCCGCCCTAACCACAAATGTGACCCAGTTTTTCCGCGAAAATCACCATTTTGAGTTTTTGCGCGATAAACTGTTGCCAGATTTCATTGCAAAAGCCCGCGCAGGGAACAGAATTCGGATTTGGTCGGCCGGATGCTCTGCTGGGCAAGAGCCTTATTCACTGGCCATGTTAATCCTAGACAGTTGTCCAGATGCGGCGGCGTTGGATATAAAAATCCTAGCCTCCGACATCGACCCGCGCATTTTAGATATAGCGCGGACAGGCGAATACCCAGCAGAGCAGCGCGCGGCCATTCCCGCCGCATTGCATCGGTTCCTCAAGCCCGCGGCATCGCCTGAAATGTTCGCAATCGACGCGGGGCCGCGCAACCTTATCTCTTTTGCAGAATTAAACTTGATCGAAGATTGGCCCATGCGCCAAGGCTTTGATGTGATTTTCTGCCGCAACGTAGCCATCTACTTTGACGCCCCAACTCAAGCCCGCCTTTGGCACCGATTTTCCCAGCAAACCACATCTGGCGGACATCTGTTTATCGGTCATTCCGAGCGCCTTTCTGGGCCTGCACAGGCCCAGATGCGCAGCGTGGGAATCACCGTTTATGTCAAAAACCCATCGCCCTGAAAGTATAAGTGAGCCCGCATTATGAGCCTAAAAGAAAACCTGCGTATCATGATTGTGGACGATATGTCCGTCAGCCGCGCGCTGATTGCCCAATCGCTTGATGAAATTGGCATCAAACACTACGCAACAGAAAATGATGCCAAAGTGGCTTTGGGAAAACTGGCGGCAAACCCCGTGCATCTGGTTATTTCCGACATGAACATGCCAGGGATGAGCGGTTTGCAACTTTTGCGCGCGCTGCGCAGTGCCAAAACCACGCAGCGCATCGGATTTATTTTGATAACTGGCACGCCCAGCCCCGATATTGTGAAAGAAGGCCAGCAATTGGGCCTGAACAATCTTATCCGCAAACCCTTTACATCGGCCACCGTCAAGGCGGCGATCGAAAGCGTTGTGGGGAAGCTTTAAAATGACGACACATCCCGAAAATATGCTGCTTGATCAACTGCTTAAGGGTATAGACGCCGAGGTTGTTCGCTGCATGGATTTGCTGATGCGGATTGAAGAGGAAGTTTTGCCATTGGTCTCGCACCCCATTGCGCCGACCTTGCGCGCTGCTTTGCAAGACATTGACCTGCTTTCGCAGTGCCTTGATGATATTTCTCGCACTCTTAAAGGCACTGCCGAAGTTAAGGGCGCAGATTTCACGGTAGATGTTGGCACGATTCTGGCCAAGATTCGGTTGCAGGACATGCGCCTGCGTTTGGAAGGGGGCAGCTACGATGCCCGCAAATTGACCAACCGCGAAGACATGTTTGATGCTGCACCCAAGCCAAGCGCGCCTGAAATACATTTATTTTGACACCACGGCGAATTTCGGCGCAACGCGCAGCTTGCCAAAAACCCATATTCTGCGCCCGTTTGTACATAGAGTGGTTACGCGATCCCGCAGGACAGCGCAAAAACCGATGATCAATTATCGGATCACAAGCGAATCCAAACGCAGCAAATAAACCGCGAAAGCGGCTTTATCGGCGTGGCCCACTGGCCCAAATCAGCGGGGGAAAATGGCGAATTGACCCAAATCACAGCCAAAACACCGCACATATCTGATTGCAACTCGGCCATTTTCAGGGGCAGATAACCCAGTTGCACGCCATCGACCTGCCATCGGCGTGCCGCAAATCTACGCCCGCCCTACTTGCAGGCCGCTCCGCGCCATGCCTAAGATGGCGTTCAAAAGCATTCCATTTTCAAATTTCGAGCGGTCATGCCCCAGCAATCTCCTCAAAGCACAAGTTACGATGTGGTCATCATCGGCGGCGCAATTATGGGATCGTCCGCCGCATGGTTTTTATCCGATAGCGCCGATTTTTCGGGCCGCATTTTGGTGATCGAGCGCGATCCAACCTATCAAACCGCAGGCACAGCGCTGACCAATTCGTGCATTCGCCAGCAGTTTTCAACCCATTTGAATGTTCAAATCTCGCAGTTCGGGGCAGAGTTTTTTCAGAATCTGCCCCGCTATATGGGCAACGATGCCCGTGTGCCGCAGATGCGCATTCAAAACTACGGCTATATGTATTTGGCCAATACGCCCGAATTTGCCGAAGTGCTGCGCGCCTCGCACCGCGTTCAGCAGGCGGAGGGGGCGGCCACACGGTTGCTGACCGCGGCGGACATTGCCGCAGAATACCCGTTCTATGCCACTGACGATCTGACCCTTGGCAGCATTAACACCGTGGATGAAGGCTATTTCGACGGCAACACCATGTTCGATTGGCTGCGCCGATCCGCGCGCGAGCGGGGGGTGGAGTATATCGAAAACGAAGTGCTGGGCATAAACAAATCGCCAGATGGGCGCCGCGTGGTTTCTGTCAAACTTGCCACGGGCGAGGAGATATCCTGCGGCGTTGTTATCAACGCAAGTGGCACGCGAGGCGCGCAAGTGGCAGCTATGGCGGGGATCAGCATCCCGATAGAGCCGCGCAAACGCTATACGTGGGTGTTTACCGCCGAACGGCCCCTGCCGCGCGATTTGCCCCTAACAATTGATCCGTCAGGCGTGCATGTGCGGCAAGATACCAAAACCAGCTATATGGCGGGGGCACATTCGCACATCGACCCAGCGGTAGATTTCGATGATTTTTCAATGGATTTGTCGATGTGGCAAGACCATGTCTGGCCGATTCTGGCCACCCGCATTCCAGCCTTTGAATCGATAAAAGTCATGCGCGAATGGGCGGGCCATTACGATATGAATACGCTGGATGCCAACGCCATCATCGGCCCACATGACGAGGTGGAAAACTTTTTGTTTATGAACGGGTTTTCTGGCCACGGCTTGCAACAATCCCCGGCTATGGGCCGCGCCATTGCCGAATGGATCACGCTGGGCACCTACCGCAGCCTTGACATGCGGCCATTGGGCTATGCCCGCATTGCCCGAAACGAGCCGTTCGAGGAATTGGCGATTATTTAGCCTGTGCTGCATCGCCGCGTCGTTAAGTGCCGTTAGACTTGGCCTGCGCTTTGGCGGGACAAAGTGCGAAGTTTAGGATCGCCCTTTATATCGTAACCCCGTGTTAAGTTTAACGGGATTAGGGTCGCGTTATGACGATCTCTGATTCCAAACTTGGCCAAGAACTGGCTGTTCAACAACGGCGCATGTCGGCGTTGCGGGCCACTTTTTTGGTGGCCTCGCATCACGGCGTGACCCTGCGGCCAGATGAATTGCCCAGTTTGGTTGATGGCGATATGGCGCCTTCAGTGGCAGAGGCATTTGCCAAGGCGCGCTTTGACGCCAAGTTGCTGGAAAAATGCACTTGGGATACCGCCGCAGGGCTGGGCACTGCCTACCCCGCGCTTTTGCCCATGAAAGATGGGCGCTGGGTGATCCTTGTCTTGGTGGTGGTCAAAGAAACGGGGCCAATGGCGGCTATCCTTGACCCTGTGGACGAGGCGGCGGGCATTCAAATGATCCCGCGCGATCAGATTTTGGCAGATTGGAAGGGCCAAATCATGCTGGCGCGGCCCATGGCACTGGCAACCGCGCCCGCGCAACCCTTTGGTCTGTCTTGGTTTTTACCTGCGCTTGCAACGCAAAAATGGCTTTTGGCTGGGGTTGTGGCGGCGGGGCTGACGGGCAATTTGATTGCCTTTTCGCTGCCCTTGATGTTTCAGGCCATCGTTGACCGTGTGATCGCGCATCAGGCGTGGAATACGCTGGCCACCATAGTGTCAATTTTCGTGATTTTGGCGGTGTTTGACGCCGGTTTTTCCTATGCCCGCCAGCGCCTGATGATGATTGCGGGTGGCAAGGTGGATGCCATGGTAGGCGGGCGCAGCTTTGCCCATTTGCTGACCCTACCCTTGGTGGCCTTTGAAACGGTTCCCGCGGGCGTTATGGCGCGGCATATTCAGCAAACCGAAAAAATCCGCGCGTTCCTGACCGGGCGGCTGTTTCAAACGGGGCTAGATGCCGCGTTTTTACCGCTGCTGCTGCTGATTTTGGCGGTTCTTAGCCCCAGTTTGACCTTGGTCGTTTTGGGCTTTGCCTTGGCGATTGCGGCCTGCATCGGGCTGCTTTTGCCGTTTTTCCG
>CAMAXX010000031.1 GCA_945862435.1 Pseudorhodobacter antarcticus | reverse complement strand
TCAGCGCGGTATCATCTGGCAGGCCTAGCGCCACAAAGTCGCCCGCAAGGTGACCGCCGCGATCAGCGCAATCAGGCCCATGACGGCGAGCGGCAAGCCCAGCGCCTGCATCCCCAGCAATGTTAGGGCTGCTGCGATGATGACAAAAGCAATCATAGATAGGAAATGCGTCAGTGGCATTATGTGTCTCCCCTTGGGGGGAATGTAGGGGGTTTTGGGGGAAATGGAAGGGGGGATAAATCTAGCATCACAATCAGGCTATCTTCTACCTGAAGCAGCAGCTAGAAGATGTTCTATCCTTAAGGTGTAATTTCGGGGCTCAGATGACAAAGATTATCAACTTATTTAATCATAAAGGCGGTGTGAGTAAGACCACAACCGTCTTCAATCTTGGCTGGAAGTTAGCCGAACTGGGGAAGAAAGTAATTATCGTAGATTTTGATCCGCAGTGTAATCTTACTGGTATGGTTCTCGGATACTCGGGAATTGAAGACCTTGAAAACACTTACAGCGCGACGCCACCAAATAACGTAAAGGATATGCTTGCGCCAGCTTTCGAGTCACAGCCAAGACCAATTGTAGGTGCTGAGTGCATGGCGGTAGCTGGAAATCCAAACCTTCTACTACTGCCTGGACACATAGGAATTTCGGAATATGAGACTACTCTTGGTATTGCCCAAGAGTTAAGTGGTTCACTTATTGCACTACGAAATTTACCGGGCTCTATTCGCTTTGCCTTGAACAAAACTGCTGAAAAATATGAAGCCGATATTGTTTTGGTTGACATGAGCCCAAGTTTGGGGCCAATCAACCAGAACTTGCTTATGACTAGTGATCATTTCATAGTGCCCCTCCATCCTGACTTCTTTTCATCAATGGCGCTATCTTCTTTAGCAAGGACCCTACCGCGTTGGAAAGCATGGGCGGACACAGCATTCAGGACCGATGTCTTGCAAGATGCTGATTATCCTTTTCCCAAGCCTAATTCTTCATTTATTGGGGCGATCGTCCAAAAGTTTCGACCTCGTAATGGTAATGCAAGTAAAGCATTCCAACATTGGATTGATCAATTAACCCAAGGGCTCCAGAAAGAACTGATTCCAAACCTAGCAAGGTCTGGCCTATTAGATATAGCTTACTACAAATCAAAAGTAGAAAAAGATCCTTGGCTTCCGATCCTTGAAGTATCTGATTTCAAAAGCTTAATTGCACTTTCTCAAGAGCATCAAGTGCCCGTCTATGCTCTTACGATCGAGAACACTAAGCAAACGGGCGCCGTTTGGGATCAATCTAAAGCTAGTATGAAGGTATTTAACGACGCATTCAAGGACTGCGCAGATATGATCATTAAGTTTCTTTAGGTGCCTTAATGAAGCCAATTGATTATTTTAACGATGCTTGGGCTAGATGTGACGAACTTCGCGTACTAAGTTCATTTCTTCGAAGTCGGATAACCCCCGCGCTATCGGTTAATGAAATGTTGAGGGCTGAATGGGTTGCAAGAGTTAGCGCACTTGATCTTTTTGTTCACGAACTGGTTTTGCAAAGAATGGTTGAAATATTTTCTGGCAGTCGCCCTGCATGTGACGGTTTTGATAGGTTTGGTTGCACACTTTCGCTGGCAAGGCGACTGACATTGGCACAGTCTGATACAGAAAGAACTCTAACTTTCAATTTAGAGGTAAAATCTAAACTCAATCGAATGACGTTTCAGAATCCAGATGATATTGCTAACGGAATAAGGTTCGTTTCGAATGTTGAGTTATGGAAGGCGATAGTCGTTAAGCGCGGATTTCCTCAGAATAGAATTGATGATGCCGCAAAGGAGTTGAAACGTAGATTGTCGTTAATTGTAGATCGCCGAAACAAAATCGTCCATGAAGCTGACCTTGTACCATCTGTACCGCGTACACCATGGCCGATTAGTCGGGATGATGTTGACGAGACAGCGAGTTTAATTGACGGAATCGTTTCTGATATCTCTGAAATAGTTGTCTAACCCCCCAAACGAAAAAAGCCCCGCTTGCGCAGGGCTTTCCCATCTCTTTCCAGCGTCAGGCCAGCCCCTACACAGCCGCCTGATTATGCTTCCGCAGCATCAGCGCTTTGGCCGTTTCCACCGCCACGGCTGCATCGCGGCAATAGGCGTCTGCGCCAATCGCGCGGCCGAACTCCTCATTCAAAGGCGCGCCGCCGACCAGCACGATGTAATCATCGCGCATGCCTTTTTCCTTCAGCGTGTCGATCACGACCTTCATATAGGGCATCGTGGTCGTCAGCAGGGCGGACATGCCCAGAATGTCGGGCTGTTCCTGCTCGATCGCTTCCAGATACTTTTCAACCGAGTTGTTGATACCCAGATCGCGCACTTCGAAACCTGCGCCTTCCATCATCATGCCGACAAGGTTTTTGCCAATGTCGTGGATATCGCCCTTCACCGTGCCGATCACCATTGTGCCCATGCGCGGCGCGCCTGTTTCCACCAGCAGCGGCTTTAGGATAAACATCCCGCCCTTCATGGCATTGGCGGCCAGCAGCACTTCGGGCACGAACAGGATACCGTCGCGGAAATCGGCCCCCACAATCGTCATCCCCGCAACCAGCGCCTTGGTCAGCACGTCATAGGGCGTCCAGCCGCGGGCGATCAGAATATTCACGCCCTCTTCGATTTCCTCTTTCAGGCCATCGTACAGATCGTCATGCATTTGCAAGACCAGCTCATCGTCGGACAATTCGGACAGGATGATTTCGTCGTCGGCCATAATGGGCATTCCTTTTGCTGGCACCGCTTTTATCGCACAGTGATGCGCCGCCTTGGGGCGGGCAACTTCTTTAATACCGACATGGCCTAAGTAAATCCCGACTTCAAGAGGGCGGTGGCGCAAGTCACGCTTTCTATGTTCGCATTTTGTTTCATTGTGGCGGGATGGATGGCGATGAAACAGTTTCAAAAGGGCTGCGCGGGCCGCGCTGTCGCTGCGCCCCGAAGGATGTTTCGAGAACAAGGAAGGAAGAAGGTCATATCGACCTTCCCTGCTCTGCACATTTCCCCGTCGCCAGATATCCACTTCGTACCGCGAGCACTCTCGCAGGCCTGAGTGAGGAGCGTAATTTCCAAGTAGGACGAAGCCCTTCGTTCGTTACGCGCGAATCTTAGCCCCTTTGGGATCATAGAGCGGGGTAAGATGGACCTTTGCGGGCACGCGGGCTGCGGCGACGTCCAATTCATATTTCCCTGATAAAACAGAATCTTCAGTGACGCCCTTCATGCGAATAAATCCATATCCAATCGGCTTGCCTATGGTGTGGCCATACCCACCAGATGCCAGCCAGCCCACGCGCTGCCCATCCCTATAAATCGTCTCACGCCCCAGCAGGGTAACGCTGGGATCATCGACAGTAAGGCACGCAAGCAGCTTATTCACCCCATCTGCAACCTGTGCCTGAAGCGCCGCGCGGCCACGAAAGGCTTGATCTGTTTTCAGTTTACACGCCCATGCCAGCCCTGATTCAATCGGCGTGTGATCCGGGCCAATTTCGGCCCCCCAAGCGCGGTACCCCTTTTCCAGCCGCAAGGTTTCGATCGCGCGGTAGCCTGCGTTCACAAGGCCATCTTGCGCCCCTGCTGCCATCAACGCGGTATAAACTGTCACGGCCATATCGGCGGGAAAGTGCAGTTCCCACCCAAGTTCGCCCACATAAGTGACCCGCAGCGCCAGCACAGTGCAGCCCGCAACCGAAATATGCCGCGCCGTGGCAAAGGGGAAGGCGGCGTTTGAGATGTCGTCAGGGCAGACCCGTGCCAGAATATCGCGCGCGCGCGGGCCCATTAGGGATAGAACAGAATTGGAAGGGGTGATGTCTGTTAGCGTGGCATTAAACCCTGCTAAGCCTTTGGATATCCAATGAAAATCGTGCGTGGCAAAGCCCGTACCCGTTACGATGTAATAGCTGTCAAAGGACAGACGTACAACTGTGACATCCGCCTCGATCCCGCCTTTGTCATTCAGCATCTGGGTATAAATCAGGCTGCCGACGGGCCGATCTACGCGGTTCGCGGCGATATGGGAAAGGGCCGCCTCGGCATCTGGCCCTTGCAGGACAAACTTGGCAAAGGATGTTTGGTCAATCAGCACGGCAGCTTCGCGCGCGGCTTTATGTTCGCGTCCAACGGCATCAAACCAACTTGGGCGGGCAAACGAATAGCCATCTTTCGCGCCGTTGGTGCCATACCAATTGGGGCGCTCCCAGCCCATTTTCTCGCCAAACACAGCGCCCGCATGTTCCAGATGTGCATAAAGGGGGCTGCGGCGCGTGGGCCGCGCGGTTTGCATTTCTTCCGACGGCCATGCGATGGTGTAATGCTTGCCATAAGCTTCCAGGGTGCGGGCGCGCACAAAATCGGTGCTGGTATGCGCGCGGCCAAAGCGGCGGATGTCGACGGGCCACAGGTCATAGGGCGCTTGACCCGTCGCCGCCCATTCTGCCAGCGCCATGCCAGCCCCCCCGCCAGATGCAATGCCAAAGGCATTAAACCCCGCGCCGATATACAGGCCGCCCAGTTCGGGCGCCTCGCCCAAGATGAAATTTCCATCGGGGGTAAAGCTTTCGGGGCCGTTCAGCAGTTGTTTTACCCCCGCCGTTGCCAGCGCTGGCACGCGCGCAATCGCATCCTCCATGAACTGGCTGTAATGGTCAAAATCTGACGTCAGCAGATCAAAATGAAAGCCTTCGGGAATACCATTTATCGCCCAAGGTTTCGGGTTCGGCTCGTACCCGCCCCAGACCAGCCCGCCCACCTCTTCTTTCCAATAGGTGCGCCTGTCGGGGTCGCGCAGCGTCGGCAAGTTTGGCGTGACGCCGTCGATTTTCTCGGTGATCATGTATTGATGTTCCACTGATACCAGCGGCACATTCACCCCCACAGTTGCCGCAAGTGTGCGCGTCCATTGGCCAGCGCAGACGATAACCTTGTCGCATTGGATTGCTCCAAATTCGGTTTCCACACCTGTGACGCGGCCAAGATGGGTGATGATCCGCGTCACGGGCGTATCTTCATATATCTGCACCCCCGCCATGCGTGCGCCTTTTGCCAGACTTTGGGTGATATCAGACGGGTTTGCCTGTCCATCGGTGGGCAGATATGCCGCGCCAACCAGATCCGAGATATCCATCAGCGGCCAAAGTTCTTGCGCCTCGCGCGGCGTCAGCAGGTGCATTTGCAGCCCAAAACTTGCGGCGGTGGTCGCTTGGCGTTTCACTTCAATCCAGCGATCAGCGTTGCAGGCAAGGCGCAAACCACCGTTCATCTTCCAGCCCGTTTGCAGGCCCGTCTCGGCCTCGAGCTTTTTGTAAAGCTCTACCGAATAGCCCAAAAGCTGGGTGATATTGGCCGATGTGCGCAGTTGCCCCACAAGGCCCGCCGCATGAAACGTGGTACCAGAGGTCAGTTTTTTGCGCTCTAAAAGCACAACCTCGTCCATGATTTTGCCCAAGTGGTACGCGGTCGAGCAGCCGATGATCCCGCCCCCAATAACGATTGCACGGGCAGATGTGGGCAGGGTTTTCATGGCGTCCTCTGAAATTGGGAATAGGCAGCAGCATAGGTGTCAAGGCAAGTGGCGGCATAGGCGGCATAGTTGAAATCAATGCCCGAATGGCTCTCGGATACCATGGCCCAAAGGGCCTCGCGCAGGGCAGCCGCGGCCTTCATCGCGGCGTACCTGCGGGGCAGATCAGCAGGAATAGCCCTAAAGTATTGCGTAAGCATTTCCGTCTCTTGGAACGAGGTCAGGCCCATATTCGCCGCAAATCCGCCAAGGTCGAACAAGGGGCTGCCCCAGCCCGCATAATCCCAATCAATCAGCCACAGCCGCGCGCCGTCATGAATGAAATTGCCTGCCAGCAGATCGTTATGGCCAAAGACCATGTCAATGGGGCCAACTGCGCCCTCCAAAGTGCGGGCCTGTTCCATCAGCTTAGAAAGGAGTGCGGCTTTGGAATGGCTCTCGGCAATCAGCCGCGCGGCATAGTCGCGCAGCACATGAAACACCCAAAAAGCCTGGGCCCCGCCGCGCAGGTGTTTGGGTATATTGCGGTGCGCACTCGCGATCAAATCAACCGCCTGATGGCGTAGGGCGTCATCCTGAAAATCGGCGGGCGTCATGGTGCGCCCGTGGACAAAGCCAATCACCAAAACGCGCGGCGCGTGGTGGATGACAGGGGGCGAGAGGCCCGCCGCATGGGCCGCGAAACTGGCGGCAAGTTCGCCCGCGCGCGAGATGTGATGCACAGGAATGTCATCACCAATGCGCACCACATAATCACCGCTATCATCGGTGACGCGGAAATTAACATTTGTGATCCCGCCCGACAGGACAGACAGGTGCGGCGTGCCGCGCCAAATGGGCAAGGACAGGGCAATACGTTCTGGGCTCATTTTCCACCTTTGGGCCAGATTATCCTGATACCACGAACTGGCAAGGCCAAAGCTTTTGCCCAACCATGAAAAGGGGGGCTAGCCCCCCTACGCTTCGCTTCCCCCCAGGATACTTGGGGAGTAGAGAAGAAGCAGACCCTCTGCGTGCATTCTTGCTCATCAAAAAATATGGTGCGCGCAAAGCGATACCAGTGACGTTCCAGTGCAAGTTTCGGCAAAGTCCTCTAGGTCAGCGCCGCCACATCCAGCGCGATTTGGCGTTCTTCCTCGGCGGGCAAGATATAGGTGTCAAAAGGGCCAAGAAAGGACAAGGCAGCAACGACACTTTCGCGCAGCGGCGCGTCATTCTCGCCAATTCCCCCCGAAAAGACGATGGCATCAAGCCCGCCCATTAGCGCGACCATCGCGCCTGCGTGCCGGATGACGGCATGGGTAAACATGGCGCGGGCATGGGCGGTGGCCGCGCGCATGTCATTGCTGCCAGACAAGGCTAGCAGGCCAGATTGGCGGTTGAGCAGGGCTTCGGCCCCGTCAATCCCGTGGCGGCGGGCCAAGGTCAGCACGGCGGCACTGTCAATCGCGCCTGCGCGCGTGCCCATCATCAGCCCATCTTGCGGCGAATGGCCCATGGTTGTGGCAATAGAACGTCCGTCCAAAATGGCGCACAGGGATGCGCCATTGCCAAGGTGCATGCCCAGCAGGCGCTGCGGCAGATTGGGGTGCAGGCGGCGCACCATGCTGGCATATGATAGGCCGTGAAATCCATAGCGGCGCAGGCCTTGATCTGCAGGAATGGCATAGCTGTATTCCTCGCGTGGGATCGTCGCATGAAAGGCGGTATCAAAGGCGGCGTATTGCAGCAGGTCTGGGTGCAGGCGCGCAATCGCGTCAATGCAGGCCAGATTGGCGGGGTTGTGCAGCGGGGCCAGCGGCACGGCAGCAGTGATTTGGGCATGGATTGCGGGCGTGATTTCTTGGGTGGCAGTCAGGCCATCGCCCCCATGCACAACGCGGTGGGCAGCCGCCTTGATAGGCGGCGCGCCCAAGGCATGCAGGCCCTGCGCAAGAGCGCCCTGATGCCCGCCAACGCCAAGCTCTGCCACGTTGTGTGCGGCGCGCATCTCGCCGCAGTCAAACAATGCAAGTTTCACCGAAGATGATCCTGCATTGACCACCAGCAGCATCAGATCACCGCCTTGGCGAGGCCAATAAGGGCCAACACCGCCAGCAGCCCAATGGCAAAGCGGCGAAAATCGGAGGGGGCGACGCGCAGAAATTGCCGCCCACCTAGCCAAATGCCCAAAATCAAAATTGGCGTCGATAAGGCTGCAGCAATTATCGTATCCCACGTCACCAGCCCGTGGGCGTACATGATGGGCGCAGAAAAAATGTCCAAAATGGCGAAATACGCAATCAGCGTGGCGCGAAAGGCGGCGGCCGGCATGGACTGGGCGGTAAAGAAACTGGCCACGGGCAAGCCCGCCATACCAACGGCATTGGCCGCCCCTGCAAAGGCTCCCACTGCCCCCGTGACAGGCAGACCTTGCGGCGCAATAGCCCAGCCGCGTAGCAAAACGGCGCACATCGCCAGCACGTAAATCGCGACCACAGCGCGCGCAGTATCCACATCCACCGCCGTAATCACCGCAAGACCCAAAGGCACACCCACCACCGCGCCCGCCATCAGCACGCCAACAACGGGCCATTTGACATCGCGCGATACCCCGCGCCACTGCTGAAATGTCATGCCAAACTCGCAAAACATCACAACTGCCACGAAATACAGCGGGTTCGTGACCAGCGCCGAGGCTGAGACCACCAACGCCGAAAAGCCAAAGCCTGAATAGCCGCGCACGAATGCTGCAACCAAAAAGACCCCACCCATGAACAGTGCCTGCATGGGAGAAAGGTCAAAGGGCAGATTCATTCTGCCGCCATATCAGCCGCAGAAATTCCCGCCACAGCAACAGGCTTTTTCATTGCGTCGCGGCGGAAGGGTTCCCCCAGTTCTTGGTTAATCATCGCCTCGATGAGGGTGGTTTTGCCTGCCTTTTGATCTTCGATTGCCTGCTTCAGCGCTGCCGTCAGTTCGTCCATCGTGCGGGCAACTACGCCTTGCAGCCCGCAGGCGCGCGCAATGCCTGCATAGGATACCTGTGTGTCCAGTTCAGTGCCGACAAAGTTATCGTCATACCACAGGGTCGAATTGCGCTTTTCCGCCCCCCATTGGTAATTGCGGAACACCACTTGTGTCACGGCGGGCCATTCGGGGCGGCCAATGGCGGTCAGTTCCGTCACCGCAATGCCAAACGCGCCGTCGCCTGAGAAGCCCACCACAGGCACATCAGGGCAGGCGATTTTTGCGCCCACAACGGCAGGCAGGCCGTAACCGCACGGGCCAAACAGACCTGGTGCCAGATATTTGCGCCCGTCGTCAAAGCTGGGGTAGGCGTTGCCAATGGCGCAGTTGTTGCCAATGTCGGACGAAATAATCGCCTCGCGCGGTAGGGCTGCCTGAATGGCGCGCCATGCCATGCGCGGGCTCATCCAATCGGGTTTGGCGGCGCGGGCGCGCTGGTTCCATGTCGTGCCTTCGTCGTCATCTTCGTGATCCATAGATGACAGCGCCTGCGCCCAAGCGGATTTGGTCTGCGCGATGGTGGCGCGGCGGGCATCGCGGCCTGCGTCCCCTGCAAGGGGGCTAAGGCGCGCCAAAATACCGCGCGCAACATGGCCAGCATCGCCAACGATACCTACTGTCACAGGTTTGGTCAGGCCAATGCGGGCGGGGTTTATATCGACTTGGATGATCTTGGCGGCGGTTGGCCAATAGTCCAAACCGTAACCGGGCAAGGTGGAAAACGGGTTCAGGCGCGTGCCAAGGCATAGCACCACATCGGCCTGTTTAATGAGCTCCATCGCGGCCTTGCTGCCATTGTATCCCAAGGGGCCCACGAACAGCGGGTGGCTGGCAGGGGCGGCATCATTGTGCTGATAGCCCACGCAAACAGGGGCGTCGAGGCGCTCGGCAAGGGCCATTGCATCGGGAATGGCCGCGCCCAAAACCACGCCTGCGCCGTTCAAAATAACGGGAAACTTGGCGGATGACAGAAGTTCCGCCGCCTGCGACAGCGCCGCGTCTCCGCCCGACGGGCGTTCAAATTCCACCATGGCGGGCAGATTGATGTCGATCACCTGCGTCCAATAATCGCGCGGCATATTGATTTGGGCAGGGGCGCTGGCGCGGCGGGCGTTGAGGATGACGCGGTTTAGCACCTCGGCCACGCGCGATGGGTCGCGCACTTCTTCTTGATAGGCGACCATGTCTTTGAACAGGGCCATCTGCTCAACCTCTTGGAAACCACCCATGCCGATGGTTTTATTCGCGGCCTGCGGCGTCACGAGCAGCAGCGGCGTGTGATTCCAGTAGGCGGTTTTGACGGCGGTGACAAAATTGGTAATCCCCGGCCCGTTTTGCGCGATCATCATCGACATTCGGCCAGAGGCGCGGGTGTAGCCATCGGCCATCATCCCGCCCGACCCTTCATGCGCGCAATCCCAGAAATTGATGCCCGCGCGGGGAAACAAATCGGAAATCGGCATAAAGGCTGAACCGATAATGCCAAAGGCATCGGTGATCCCGTGCATCTGCAACACTTTTACAAAGGCTTCTTCGGTGGTCATTTTCATAGGGCGGACTCCTGTTTTGCAGCATCTTATGCTTTGCCGTGCGCGGGGCTTAGGGCCAGTGTGTTTTGCGCGGTAAGGCCAGCTAAATCTTTATCGCCTTGGCAATCCGCGCAATTCCATCTGGTATCTTCGCGGTCGAGATCGACGAATACCCAAGCCGATAAAACTGCCCCTGCGGGCGGGCGGGGTCAAAGAACGATTTCCCCGCTTCGATCAGCACGCCATCACCGCGCAGGCGCAAGGCGAGCGCGTCTGTATCCACGCCCGAAGGCGCGCGCATCCAAAAACTAGACCCGCCAAAGCCGCCCTGCCCCGCCACTGTTAGCCCCGACTCGGAAATTGATTCCCCCATCACCTGACGGCGGCGTTTGTAGGCCGCGCGCATGCGGTTAATCAGCGCGTCGTAATGGCCCAAAGATAGGAAATAGGCCACAGTACGCTGAATATGGCCAGGCGGATGGCGCAGAAGCATCAGGCGCAGGGCCCGCGCCTCGCGGATAAAGCTGGCTGGCCCGACCAAATAGCCAAGGCGCATTCCCGGAAAAACAGATTTGGAAAAACTGCCCACATAAATCACCCGCCCCTCGCTATCGAGCGACTTAAGCGCAGGCGAGACGGGTTTGAGGAATGACATCTCAAACTCGTAATCATCCTCAACAATCACAAAATTGTCGCGCGCGGCGGCCGCCAGAAGGGCCGCACGGCGGTCCAGTGGCATGGTGGCATTGGTGGGGCATTGGTGCGAGGCCGTGGTGAACACAACATCAATGCCCTTGGGTAGGGCGTCGGGCGGAAGGCCGCCTTCGTCAATATCAACAGATGTCACATCCGCACCCTGCCCCGCCAAAACGCCGCGTAGGCCTGAATATCCGGGGTTTTCCACCGCCGCGCGCCGCCCCGCGCCCAGCAGCAACTGCGCCGCAATCCACAGGCCGTTTTGCGCACCAAGGGTCAGCAGCACCTCGTCTTCGCGCGCGGCGATCCCGCGCCGTGGCAGGATAGACCGAAGCAAATATTCGATCAGCAGCGGATCATCGCTGTCATATAAATCCGAGGTGAGAACCCCAAAATCGCGTCTCCCTAGCGCGCGCAGCGCACATTGCCGCCAGTTCTGATGATCGAACAGGCTGGCATCCGCTTGGCCATAGATAAACGGATAAGGATAGCTTTCCCAATCATGCGGGCGCGGCACGCCTGCCACATTGGAAAAGCGTTGCTGCGTCCACTGGGCAAAATCCACCCCTTCACGGCGCGGCGCGCGGGCGGTGAGTTCAGGTGCGCGCGGCGCTGTGGCTGAAATGTAATAGCCTGACCTGCCCCGCGCCTCTAGGTAATCGGCGCTGACAAGTTCGGCATAGGCCAGCGTCACCGTGATGCGCGATATCCCTAAATGTTCGGCCAGTCCGCGCGAGGAGGGCATTTTTTGCCCCGCCACAAAGCGGCCTGATAGAACGCCTTCGGTCACCACCTGCCGCAAGCGCTGCTGCAACGTGCCGCGCCCTGCTGGGGGCAAAATAAAGGCTTCGGGCGGTATGGGCATGTGGCCTCAAATCCAAATAATTCTGGACTTATATGCAAAAGGGGGGCGCATAAGCAACCCCTCTTTCATTTTGGCACAAATACCTAAAACTTATCAGCCAAAGACTTTGGTTAGGGCTTTATCAATCGCGCCCGTAATGGCATCAATATCATCGGAAGTTGCAATCAGCGCAGGCGACAAGCACAAGGTGTTATTCAGCCCTGGCAGGCTGCGGTTGGTCATGCCGATAATCACGCCTTGGGCGTTGCAATCGGCGACCACGGCGGCAACCTTTTTCTCGTCCATCGGTTCTTTGGTGGCGCGGTCGGCGACCAGTTCTGCACCGCAGAACAGGCCCTTACCACGCACGTCGCCAATAACTTTATGCTTTTCCATCAAAGCGTTCAGGTTATCAATCACCCGCGCGCCCATTTTCAGGGTGTTATTCAAAAGGTCTTCATCTTCGATAATGCGCATATTCTCTAGCGCCGCCGCAGGGCCCGCTGTGCAGCCGCCAAATGTTGAGATATCGCGGAAATAAGACATTTTGTCGGTGTCATCTTTGAACATATCAAACACCGCCTCAGTCGTAACCGTGCAGGAAATCGCCGCATAGCCCGATGCCACACCTTTGGCCATCGTCACAAAATCGGGCTTAATCCTGAAATGCTGATAGCCAAACCATGTGCCCGTGCGGCCCAGACCGCAGACCACTTCGTCGATATGCAGCAAGATATTGTATTTTTTGCAGATTTCTTGCACCCGCTCCCAATAGCCGTTGGGGGGCACAATGACGCCGCCGCCTGCGGTGACGGGTTCCAGCACCAGCGCGCCAATAGAGTCAGCACCCTCGCGCAAGATCACCTCTTCAATCGCATCCGCCGCGCGCTGGCCATAGTTTTCCACATCCCACTGTTTGCGATACTCAAGGCAGTGGGGCACCATGATAAAGCCGTCAGGATAGGGGCCGTATTGCATTGCCCGTTCGGCTTGGCCAGATGTGGCAAGCGTGCCAATGGTTGTGCCGTGATAATCCCGCTCGCGGTATAGAATTTTCCACTTTTTGCCGCCGTGATGCTTGTGCGCAATTTGGCGCACCATTTTATAGACTTTCTCGTTCGCCTCTGACCCCGAATTGGAGTAATAGACGCGGCTCAGGCCCGGCATTTTGGAAATAAGCCGTTCGGCGAATTGCGCGCCTGGAATTGATCCGCCGACGCCCGCAAAATAGTTCATTTTCAGCAAGGTATCGCGCACCGCATTGGCGATACTTTCGCGCCCGTAGCCCACATTCACTGTCCAGACCGCGCCAGAAACGGCATCGATATACTCGCGCCCGCGCGCATCCCAGACCCGCAGGCCCTTGCCTTCGACGATGATGCGCGGATCGACATCGGGCTGCTCGTATCCCTTATGCTGGGACAGATGATGCCAAACATGCGCCTTATCGGCGGCGATGATTTTTGAAATGTCATTGGCAGAGGCGAAATTATCCATGGTGCGGCCTTTGGCTGAATGTTTTTTTCAGTATGACTTGAGCAAACCCTTGCCCTTATGTCCAGAGGCTTTGCGTTGGTAAGACCAGAGAAGGGACGGAAAGGCACCAAAATGCTTGCATTTATCGTTTGGAACGGTCTAAATTGGCACAAAAGACGTGAGGCAGGCAATGAAACCCACAATCATTGATGTGGCAACAGCGGCGGGCGTATCGAAATCCACCGTCAGTTTGGTGCTGCAAGACAGCCCTTTGGTCAAGGCTGCCACTCGCGAGGCGGTGCGCACAGCCATGGCTGATTTAGGATATGTATATAATGCCGCCGCGGCTAGCCTTCGCGGGGGGCGGGTGCAAGTGCCAACCGCACCGGCACAGCAGCCCGACGCGCTACCCGTTTCTTGCGATTTGCATGACCCGATGGTCGCCACCTTTGTGGCCGCGTTGCAAAGTGTGGCAAGCGAGCGGGGGATGAATTTAGCGATCCTATCCAGCGCGTCCCAGATCAGCGCACGGAAAATCACAACCCGCTTTTCCGAAGCTGCAGCGCCTAATTGCATCTTTGCCCTGCACCCGATGGGCAGCGCGCGCATGCAAGAGGGGCTCGCTGCGGGGCAAGCCACGCGGCACTTGTTGGGCCTTGGGGCGGGGCCAGTCGCCTTTGTGGGGGGCGAAGAGTTTTTGCCGATCCACGCCCAGCGGATGCGCGGCTATAACGAGAGGATAACCCGCGTGGGGCTGGAGCCTTTGCTTATTACGGGGGGCGATGATTTCAGCTTTGGCAAACGATCTTTAGCCAGAATGCTAAGCGACTTTCCAAAGCACCGCGCAGCGCTGTGTATCAATGATCAGGTTGCCTTGGGCATGATGGAAGGGCTGCGCGAGCGTGGGATCACAGTGGGCGATGGGTTTCGCGTGGTGGGCTGGGGCGATACGCCAGTTGCCGAAACGCTGGGTCTTTCGTCGCTGCGACCCGAGTTCGGCAAACTGGCCGAAGTTTGCGTGGACTGGGTTTTGAATGGCGGCAGCAAAGCGCATGAAATTCCCCAAACCCTAATCCGCCGCATTTCCAGCACAGGCGGGGCATGAAAGACCGTTTGCACAGCCTGCTTATGGCGGCAATTGACGCAGCAAACCCGACCCGCGTTCTGCCCGCTTACTTGCGCGCCATTCCCGATCCGCGCCCAAATGGGCGGCTGATTGTGGTGGGCGCAGGCAAAGCCAGCGCAGCCATGGCGGATGCTGTGCGCGCCCATTTTGGCCCGTGTGAGGGGCTGGTGATTACCCGTTATGGCCATCAGGGTAGCGGCGTGCAGGATATGCCCGAAGTTGTTCAAGCGTCCCACCCGCTGCCTGATGCCGCAGGCGTTGCGGCAACGGCGCGAATGATGGGTTTGCTGGCAGGACTATCCCCAAATGATATTGTTTTAGCGCTGATTTCGGGCGGGGCATCGGCGCTGCTGACGCAGCCGCGCGCTGGCGTGACGCTGGCCGATAAGGCGCGTCTTAGCGCGGATTTGCTCCGCAAAGGCGCGCCAATCGGCGATATCAATCTGATCCGCAAACAGTTTTCCGATGTAAAGGCCGGGCGGCTCGCCGCCGTTGCTGCCCCTGCCCGCGTGATTGGGCTGATCATTTCTGATGTCGCAGGCGATGATCTGGCCGATATTGGATCAGGGCCGACTGTCGCGGATACGCGGGATCCAAGCGCCGCCGCACAGCTTTGGGGCATTGATCTGCCCCCTGCCCGCGCGCCAGTTCCAGCGCTTGCCCATGTAGAAAACCACCTCGTCGCAGCGCCTATGGCCAGTCTGCGGGCGGCGAGCGGCCTAGCGCAAAGCTGGGGCTGGCGCGCCCAGATTTTGGGCGATGATCTGGGCGGCGAGGCGCGGGATTTGGCGCGCGAACATGCAACCCTTGCACTGGATAGTGCGGCACAGATGCGCCCCACCGATCCTGCGCGCCTGATATTGTCTGGCGGCGAGGTCACGGTGACTTTGGGCGCAGCAAACGGCGGGCTTGGCGGGCCAAATGCAGAATATGCGCTGGCCTTGGCAACATATCTGAACGGTCATTCGCAAATTCACGCCCTTGCCGCCGATACCGATGGAATTGATGGCGCAGGGGATGCCGCAGGGGCCTATATCGCGCCCTATACGCTGAAGAACCGCAACGCAGAGGCGGCGCAAGATTTGGCTGCGCATAATGCGCATGGGTTTTTTGCAGTCCAAGGCGGGGCCGTGATAACCGGCCCGACGCAAACCAATGTGAATGATTTTCGCGCGATCCTTATTCTGCCGCCTGCCGCTTAGCTTGACTTTACCCTCGGCCCACGCACCTATGCGCCCATGATATATGATCTTTTCATCATTGGCGGCGGCATCAATGGCTGCGGCATTGCGCGCGACGGCGCAGGGCGCGGATTGAAGGTAGCGTTGGCGGAAATGGGCGATTTGGGGCATGGCACATCATCCCGCTCGACCAAGCTATTCCACGGCGGGCTTCGGTATTTAGAATATTTCGAACTGCGTCTGGTTGCGAAAGCATTGCGCGAGCGTGAGGTGCTGCTGCGCGCTATGCCGCATATCGCATGGCCGATGCGCTTTGTGCTGCCGTTGGCCCCTGACATGCGTTTTGGTACCACGACACCTGCTGCCAAACTGCTGGCGCGCGTGATGCCGTGGGCGCGGGGAAGCCGCCCGAATTGGTTGATCCGCCTTGGACTTTTCGCCTACGACAGCCTTGGCGGGCGCAAGATACTTCCTGCGACGCGCAGCTTGGATATGGCGCGCGATGCGGCAGGGGTGGCGCTTCAGCCCCGCTTTGCGCGGGCGTTTGAATATTCGGATGTCTGGGTCGATGACGCCCGCCTTGTCGCGCTGAATGCCCGCGATGCCGCGCTTAAGGGCGCGGAAATTATGGTGCAAACCCGCGTGACCCGCGCGCAGCGCATCGGCGGTCTATGGGAAGTGGCAACAGACGGCCCCATGGGCCCGCAAACCCACCGCGCCCGCGCGCTGATCAATGCGGGCGGGCCTTGGGTGATGGGTGTTTTGGGCGAGGCGGTTGGACAAAACAGCCGCGCGTCCGTGCGGTTGGTGCGCGGCAGCCATATCGTGACCCGCCGCCTTTTCGCGCATGATCGCGCCTATTTTCTGCAAGGATCGGACGGGCGGATTATGTTCATGATCCCCTACGAGCAGGATTTCACCCTGATCGGCACCACGGATGTCGATCATCCGGGCGATGCAGATGCGGCGGTTTGCAGCGAGGTCGAATGCGATTATATGATTGATTTTGTGAATAAATACCTGAAAAAGCCAATCACTGCGGCCGAGGTGGTTTGGTCATATTCTGGGGTGCGTCCGCTGTATGATGACGGGGCCAAGGATGCCCAATCGCTGACGCGCGATTATGTGCTGGCGCTGGATGATACAGCCCCAATCGGAACCGCACCGCTGTTAAATATCTTTGGCGGCAAGATCACCACCTACCGCAAATTGGCCGAAGAGGTATTAGATGAACTGGTCCCCTTAATGACGATGGCCCCCTTGACGGCCGTGGGCCCCGCGTGGACAGCAGGCGCGCCCTTACCAGGTGGAGAATTTCCCCATGATGGTGTGGCAGCGCTGACCGCTGATTTGCAGGCGAAGTATCCGTTTCTGACCCCCACTTGGGCCGCGCGGCTGATCCGCGCCTATGGCACGGATGCAGACATGATGCTTGGCGGCGCCAAAACTGCCGCCGATTTGGGCACAGACTTTGGCGCAGATTTGACCCAAGCAGAGCTGCGCTGGCTGGTCACCCACGAATTTGCTCGCACTGCCGATGATGTGGTCTGGCGGCGCAGTAAATTGGGGCTGCGGTTGACGCCCCCCCAAATCGCAGCATTAGACGCTGCCATGCTAGATATGCAGCGCGCGCCCATACGCGTCTAGCACCGACTCGTGCATCATTTCCGATAGGGTCGGATGCGGGAAAACCGTGTTCATCAAGTCTTCTTCGGTGGTCTCTAACGTGCGGCCAATGACATAGCCTTGGATCAATTCCGTCACTTCCGCCCCGATCATATGCGCGCCCAGCAGTTCGCCCGTTTTGGCATCGAATATGGTTTTTATTATGCCTTCAGCCTCGCCCAAGGCAATCGCTTTACCGTTGCCAATAAAGGGGAAACGGCCCACCTTGATGTCAAAGCCCGCCTCTTTCGCCTTTGCCTCGGTCAGGCCTACCGATGCCACTTGCGGGTGGCAATATGTGCAGCCTGCAATGGAATTGGGCTTGATCGGGTGGGGATGGCCGCCTGCGATCAATTCGGCCACCATCACGCCTTCATGGCTGGCTTTGTGCGCAAGCCACGGCGCACCTGCGATATCGCCAATGGCATACAGGCCCGCGATACCCGTGCGGCAAAACTCGTCCGTCACCACATGAGTGCGGTCGATCTTCACACCCAAGGCTTCCAGCCCCAGACCTTCGACATTGCCGATAATGCCGACGGCAGAAATTACGGTGTCAAAAACCTCGGTCACTGTGCCACGCGCAGATTCCAGATGCGCGGTGACCTGACCTTTCGCGCGGTCTAGCTTCTTAACCGTTGTTTTTTCAAGAATTTTCATGCCCTGTTTGACGAAGGCCTTTTTGGCAAAGGCGGAAATTTCGGCATCTTCTACGGGCAGAACCCTTTCCATCACTTCGACGACAGTGGTATCCGCACCAAGGGTGTTGAAAAAGGAAGCAAATTCAATGCCAATCGCGCCTGACCCTATCACCAGCAGCTTTTTTGGCATGCGTTTAGGCTCCAGCGCGTGGCGATATGTCCAGACCAAATCGCCGTCCGCCTCGAGCCCCGGCAATTCCCGCGCGCGCGCGCCCGTGGCAAGGATGATGTTTTTGGCGGTGAGAGTCTCAAGGCCTTTGTCGGTTGTGACTGTCACCTCGCCAGCCTTTGGCAGGGTGGCCGAGCCCATGAATACGGTGACTTTATGCTTTTTCATCAAATGGCCAATGCCACCCGAAAGCTGTTTAGCCACACCGCGCGAACGGGCGACGACGGCGGGAAGATCATAGGAAATGCCAGTCGCAGACAGCCCGAATTCTTTGGCGCGGTGCATCAGGTGGAACACTTCGGCACTGCGCAGCAGGGCTTTGGTCGGGATACAGCCCCAATTCAAACAGATGCCGCCCAAAGCCTCGCGTTCAATAATAGCAACCTTTTGGCCCAACTGGCTGGCGCGAATGGCGGCGACATAGCCCCCCGGCCCCGCGCCAATCACCACAACGTCAAAGCTTTGAGCAGCCATCGTGCTTCCTCCCGAAAAACTAGTTTGACCTTAAACTACTTTCCAAACTCAAGCAATACTGGCTTTGCTGTGGCCCTCTGCGCTGGCTGCATTGCTTTTTAGCGCCTCGACGATGGCCATATAGCCGCCGCTGGCCAAGAATTCTGATTCATCTGGCGTGTTTTCCCGCCCAAGTGCGGCGTTGCGAAACGGAAAGCGGCCAAATCGGGCGATAATCTGATGGTGGGCGTTGGCATGTAGGGCCAAATCGGGATGGGATGCCAAACGCTCGTTCATGTATTTCACGGCCAAATCTTGATCGTCCAGATCTTCCGAATGCTCCAATGGCATATAAAAGAACTGTCGTTCAGGTTCTGGAGCCTCTAAATCCCAGCCTGCCTCAATCGCGCGCTTGGCCGCGGTGCGCGCGCGCGCATCAGTGGCAAAGGCCAATACGCTTCCACGATGCATGTTGCGGGGAAACTGATCGCAAACGATCAGATAGGCCAGCGTGCCAACGCAGCCCTCGGCCCAATGTTCTAGCGCGCCCTCATGAGCGGCGGCCCACACGGGGGCGAACAGGGCGGTAATCTCGCCGTCCAAATCATCGCCGCCCGCATACCAGCCGGTCGGCCCCACCGCGCCCAGCCAATAATCAAGCACTTCTACTGGGTCAGACATGTCGCGCCCCTTTTCAGCCAGCCAGATTGCAACGCGCCAGATTTCAACGCGCTTGATTTAACTCAGCCAGATTTCAACGCGCCTGATTTATCTTAGCCTGACGCGCCCGCCGCAAAAGCGCAAGCGCTATTGCTTGGCCCCGCTGCGATCCGTTTCGGCGCGCTCTAGCACGGCTTCAACTGCCACAGTCGATGCTGTGGGCGATAGGCCAGCATAGCTGCCTTGAACGGGTGCGGCGCGGCGCGACATACGCCACGCGGCATAACCGCCAAGACCCGCAAAGCAGAACCCTATCACCAGAAAATAGCCCTTTGGCCCAATGAACCCCATCGCCCAGCCCGCCAGCAGCGGGCCAAATATCGCACCAAAGCCGTTTAGAAAAATCAATCCAGCCGATGCGGAGGGCATTTGTTCTTTGCTAAGGTAATCATTCGTGTGAGAAATAAGAAGTGAATACAGAGGGTTAATTACACCGCCCAGCGCCCCTGCCACGAGCAGTTCCAGAGCATAGGGCAGTGGCACGGCGGCGGCCAGCACCATAACCACCGCACCTGCCAGCGACATCCACAAAATCATCGCGCGGCGGTCTAGGCGGTCTGATGCCCAGCCAACAGGATATTGCAGCACCAACCCGCCGATATACATCGCCGCGACAAACCCCGCGATCTGCCCCACCGACATGCCCATAAGCGCGCCGTAAACTGCCGCCATGCCAAACATGGCCGAGAATACCCCCCCCGTCAGCAACATACCCGCGCAGCCCAGTGGGGATATGGCGAACAGGGCGGCAAAGCTCATGGGATTTGTCCGATCGAACGTCGGGGCGGGCACAGTGGCCAGCAGCAAGGGCAGGAAAGACAGGGAAACTAGAATAGATGGGATAATGAACAGCCCGTATCCCGAAGGGTCGCCAAAGCCCAAAAGCCCCTGCGCTGCGATGATGCCCAGCATTTGCACAATCATATAGGCCGACAAGGTTTGGCCGCGCGTCTCATTCGTGGCGGTGTTGTTCAGCCAGCTTTCAGCAGTGATATACACAACCGAAAAGCAAAACCCGATCAGAACCCGCATCAGCGCCCATGCCTGCCATTCCACCAGCATTGGATACAAGATTAATACCGCCGAAATGACCGAGCCCATGGCCGAGAACACCCGCACATGGCCCACGCGGCGGATCATCGGGGCGGCCAAATTGGCCCCCGCCAAAAAGCCCAGAAAATAGGCCGACATGACGATAGACAAATGAAAGGTCGAAAACCCTTCGGACGCGCCGCGAATGCCCAAAAGCGATCCTTGCACGCCGTTGCCCAACATCAGCAGCATAACGCCCAACAAAAGTGGCCAAGATTGGCGCAGAACGGTGATCATCGTATGGTTCCTGTGACAGAATGAGGGGGCGCTACAGCAGCTATAGTTTGATACCAAAACGCGGCGCTATAACCAGTGTTATCGCAAAAAGAATAACGGTCATTAAACATCCTAAGGCCAAGGCAGCCCAAAACCCCACCCCCGCGCGCAGCAAGGCGGGGATCGCTAGAAACATCGGCATGGATGGCAGAACATACCAAAAGGTCGCGTTCAGATGATCGGCGATGCGCGCAGTATCGGATGTATCGCGCCACATCCAGATGACCGCGATGATCGACACCAGCGGCAGCGCAGCAATCAGCGCGCCAAGGGCGGGGCTGCGGCGCGCAACTTCGGAAATAAGGGCTATCATCATCCCCGAAAAGGCGGCCTTTAGGGCAAAGTACAGCACAGTTTCCCTTTCAATCCAAAGGCGGAGCGGGCAATAAAAGCGACGCATCGCCGTAAGAAAAGAACCGGTAGTTTTGGGCTACGGCATGGGCGTAAACCCTGTCCATCTGCGATTTGCCCATCAGGGCCGAGACCAGCATCAGCAGGGTCGATTTAGGCAAATGGAAATTGGTCATCAGCCCATCGGTGATATGAAACTGAAAGCCTGGATAGATGAAAATATCGGTATCCCCGCGCCACGGCTGCAATGTGCCAGACCGCGCGGCGGTTTCAATCAGCCGCAGCGCAGTTGTGCCGACAGGAATAATCCGCCCGCCCGCAGCCTTTGCCGCATTGATCGCGCGGGCAGCATCGGCGGTTACCTCGCCCCATTCGGCGTGCATTTTGTGGGTGGTCACGTCATCCACCTTAACAGGCAGGAACGTGCCTGCGCCGACATGCAGCGTCACTTCGGCAAAGCGCACGCCTTTGGCGGCAAGGCGTTCTAGCAGCGGCAGATCGAAATGCAGGCTGGCGGTGGGGGCGGCCACCGCCCCCGCATGGCGGGCGAAAACGGTTTGATAATCATCCAAATCCTGCGCATCGGTTTTGCGTTTTGCGGCAATATAGGGCGGCAGCGGCATTTGGCCTGCGAGCGCAAGCGCCGCATCAAAATCATCGCCCGCAAGGTTAAATCGCAGGTGACAATCCTCGTCTGATTTGGCGATAACCTCGCCGCAAAGGCCCGCTGCAAAGTTGACCACATCGCCCACAGCCAGCTTGCGCAAGGGCCGCGCCATGGCCCGCCAGTTGCCGCTTGGATCAGGGGCCATCAGGGTGACATCCACCTTTGCCACCGCTGCGCTGCGCGCGCGCGTGCCTGCAAGTTGGGCAGGGATCACGCGGGTGTTGTTCAGCACAAGGCAGTCGCCCGCGCGCAGGATGTGTTCCAAATCATAGACTTGCCCATCGGTGATTTTGCCGCCTTCGGCCAGCAGCAGGCGCGCCGAAGGGCGCGGGCTGGCAGGGCGAGTTGCAATCAGCGCCTCGGGTAGGTGAAAATCGAAATCATCCAGCTTCATTCTGGTGCCTCTAGTTTTGCCTTGGGAGATTTGAAAATATTGCGCAGGAACCCTGGCAGCAGCACAGACAGCGGGTTGACCGAAACGCGCGGCGCGGTCGCGGTTCCGCGCAGGCGGTAGTTAAATCCCAGAACCCCCTCGCCGCGTTTGGAAATGGCAGCGCCAATGCCATTGATAACATATATGGGCGAGACGACGCCCTGCATATCCAGGGCCTTGTCTTCAAAACGGTAAATGCCTTGCATCGATACACCCAATGATCCGCCCGTGGCGACGCCTTCGCGCAAATCAACGCCCGCAGGTGTCAAAATAAAGTTCCCCGTGACATTGTTGAACAAAATCCCCGACCCGCCCAATTGATCCAGCAATCCCACTACGGAAATAGCGTTCAGCAACTCGGCCAAGACATTGGCGTTTTGGACGCGGATGTCTTGCATTGTGACAGCGCCTGTATAGGTATTTTGCGCCTTGCGCGGGGTTAGCACCAAATTCAGCGCGCCGCCGCGCACCGAAGGGTAGACCCCCGCCTGCGCCAGCGCAGCGCCTGCATCTTGCGCGGCCACCTGCACACTTGTGCCATAACGGCTGGGCGAAAGCTGGCCTTGCAGCGGGGTGCCGCCCGCCAGCTGGGCTGTGAAATCGCCTGTCAAGGCGCCCGCTGCCAGAAAATCGCCCACAAATCTGCGCAGGATAATGTCGTCACTGACGCGCAACGTGTCCAGCCGCAGGATCAGCGGCAGGCCGCTGCCCGCCCCCGCGCCCGCCCCTGCGCTGCCGCGCGCCGCGGGGAAGTACCGCAAATCAACGCTGGCATTGTCCAGCACCAGTTTGGGCGGCTGCCCCGCGCCTTGGCCAAGGAAGGTCACATCCCCTGCCAGCCATTTGCCAATGGTCAATTCTGCAAAGCGCGCCGCATCCAGCCCGCCGTTTTGGGCCAAACGCACTGTACCTTGGGCCTGTAAATCTGCGGCGGTAATCGACAGCCCTGTCACCGCGGGCGGGCTGGATAAGGTAATTTGCGCAGCAAGCTTGCCCCCCTCACTTTGGCGTTTGCCAAAACCAATCGCGCCGATTTGCAGGCCCATTCCAACCAAATCAGATGTCAGGCGCATTTGCGCTGGCTGTCCGCGCGCAAGGTCAATTTCGATGTCGGCATTCGACTGCCCCGAAATCATGCCATCGGGCAAAGTCACGCCAAACCGCGCCAGCGCCGCATCGGTCAGATTGGCCTGCCCTGTAATGTTCGCGCGGCCCGCCGCATTATCCGCGCCAAACCCCATGGCATAGGCGGCGTCAAACTCTGCGCCGGAAATATCGCCCTTCCCTGCAACGCGCAGCCCCGCCTTATCCACAAAAACCGACAGACGCGGCGCGCGCAGCACATGGCCCGCCGCCAGTTGATCTGACGCGAAATCGCTCACCTCGCCTAGCACCTGCAAGGTGATGTCGGGCAACGTAATGATTTTTTGCAAAGGCAAGGTGATGCGCGTGGTCAGCCGCGCCGTGCCATCTGCAAAATCAACCGCGCGGCCCGATTTTTCCATATAGCGAAAAGGCGGCTGATCGATCAGCGACAGCGTGGCCGTCAGGCTGCCTGCGCTGCGCAGGGTAAATTGCCCCAAAGCTGGAAAAACGCGCAAATCGGGGATGGTAAACACCGAACCCGCCAAATCCAAATCGCCGCCCGTGGGCGGGGTGGCGCGGCCCTTTTCTAACACCAAAGAAAAGCTGCGCCCTGTCAATGTGCTATAGCCGTGCCCATCGGTGATTGGGGGCAAGCCGCGCAGAGGGGTGATTTTTAGTCCGCTGAATTGATAGCGCAGATCTATTTCGGGCGGCACACCTGCCGCGCTGCGCAACCCAAGGCGAACATCGGTAAGCTGACCCGCGATTACGTTGCGATCCAGCCAATCGCGCGTGCCCGGTATCAGCGTTTTGGGCCAAAGCGCCAGCACCTTGGCGGAAGAGATGTCATCCACACGCAGATCCAGCGCGGTGTTCCACCCCGCTGCCTGCGCCGCAACCGCGCCTTTCCCGGCAATGGTCATCGCGCCATCGGTCAGCGAAACATCGTCCAGTGTCAGATCGAACGGCGCAAGGCGCAGCCGCACCTGCGCGCGGCCTTGCGTAAATTCGACTGCCTGTGTGAACACGTCAGGGCGATCCAAGCGCAAGCTGTCCAGTTGCAATGTTGCGGCAAAAGCATCGGGTGTCTCGCCTGCCAAAGCGCCGGCAATCACGCTGCCATCGGCGCGCAGCAGGTCTGCATGCCCGCTTGCGCGCAGGGTGAGCGCATCAGAAACGACGTTCAGCGCGTTCAGCACGATGCGCCCCTGCGAGGGATTATAGGATAAATCCAGCTTGGCCGATTGAAAAGAAAGCGGCTTGGCCGTTTGCCCCGCGCCCGGGACAAGGCTGCCTGCACCAATGTCCAATCTGGCCTGCAAGGCAGAAATGCCTTGCGGGGTGAGCGTTGACACCACCTGCCCCGTGATCGGCGCGTCCAGCACCGACATAAACGCCAAAGGGGCGGCCTGCGCGGCCAAATCCTGCGCGGATACGCCCGAGACGCGCATCGACACATCGGCGCGGGCGCTGCCTGCGGCGCGCACTAAACTGATTTCCACTTTGCCAGAGCCTTTGACCGTGGCTTTCTCAGTGCTGGGCGCGGCCCCATCTGGGCCCAGCAGCGCCAGCGCCAGATCAGCGGCCACATTGCCGCTCTCTTGCGTGATGTTCAGCGCGCCATCGCCCAATGCCCAAACCCGCCCCGTTTGCAGATCGCGCAGCGCCAGTGACACGCCACCTACCGTCACACCGCCCAACCCCTGCCCAAGGGGCGAGGCGAAAAAGCCATCGGTCTGGGTAAAGACCTGCCCCAAATCAAAACGCGCGCCCCCTGCAAACGCGATGTCAAGCGCGCCTGCCTCGTCGCGTGTAACCTGCACGGCCCCGCCCGTCAGGCGCAGCGCACGCAGATAAACGCGGCCTTGCAGCAGGCCCATTGGGGCCAAATCAGCCTCGGCCATAGGCAAAGCCAGCACGGGCGCGCCAGATAGATTGCGCAGTTCGACCCCGCGCAATTGCAAACGGGGGACAAAGCGCGGGCCAAGCGACAGGCTGATCCCCTTGATCGCAAGGGTCGAGGCGGGCAGGCTGGGTGCGATAGCCACGTTCAGCCGCGCCTCGATCCGCGCCAGCGCCCATGTCGGCACAGGCAGACCGACACCACTGCCCAGCACCACCAGTGCCGCACCCATCAGCACCGCAAGAGTCAGCCCCGCGCGCGCGCGCGCCCTGCGCGGCCAGATCGTCCACAGTTTTGCGGGCACGGCAGTGGCGGCAGTGGTTTTATCTTTATCTTCCGCCATACTCTTGCCCGAAAAATCACTTTCCACGACTTGCCTTTATCTTTGCGTAAAGGCAACTAGATCATAAACTACGTCGCCCAATTGGGCGCGCCTTTGCCAAATTTCACCCAAAGAGAGCGAGCTTTATGCTAGAGATCGGCCAAACCTTTCCCGACTTGATCTTGCCGCGCGATGGCGGCGGCAGCATCAAACTGTCGGACATCCGTCCCAAGAAATTGGTTTTGTTCACTTATGGCGCAGATGGTACCCCAAGCTGCACCAATGAGGTGATGGATTTCAACACTATGGCTGCCGACTTTGCCGCCAAGGGCGCGGTGGTTGTGGGACTGTCCAAAGACAGCCCAAAAAAGCATGACAAATTCATCGCCAAAATGGGAATAACCATTCCCTTGGCCAGTGATGTGGCCGAGGTGATGGAAAGCATCGGCGCGTACGGGCCGAAAATATTTTTCGGCAAACCCGTGATTGGCGTGCTGCGCACGACCTATCTGATTGATGGTGAAGGAAAGTTAGCCGCGATGTGGAAGGTAGACAAGGTTAAGGGCCACGCAGCCGAGGTGTTGGCCGCGCTATGACGCTGACCCTGTCGGACATGGCGGTGGATGTGCTGACCTGCGACGATGGCCGGGAAAAAACTGCCCGCGCAGCGCGTCATGCTGCAGCATGGCGGGCTGCAAAAGCGGCGGGCCAGCCGATTGCCTTGGGCTGCGCGCGCCCGCCCGACCAACCAGCACGCCCCACAGCCCCTGTCCTGCTTGACCCGCGCGATGTGCCAAGGCGGCGGCCCCACACGCAAACGGGGCGCACTGCCCTGCTGCACGCGCTGGCCCATATCGAACAGAACGCCGTTGATCTGCACTGGGATATCATCGCCCGCTTCGCCCATGTGCCGATGCCGACCAGTTTTTACGATGACTGGGTGCAGGCCGCAGATGACGAGGCCAAGCATTTCAACCTTGTCTGCGACGTGCTGGAAGCTAAGGGCAGCTTTTACGGGGCCATGCCCGCACATGCTGGCATGTGGCAAGCGGCGACGGACACGGCGCATGATTTGCTTGCGCGCCTTGCGGTCGTTCCCATGGTTTTGGAAGCGCGGGGGCTGGATGTCTCGCCGCAGATGATTGAATTGTTCGCGGCCCACAACGACGAGGCGCCGCTGGCCGCGTTGAATGTGATCTACCGCGAAGAAGTGGCCCATGTCGCCTACGGATCAAAATGGTTCAACTGGCTGTGCGGGCAGGCAGGGCGCGACCCGCGTGATGCCTTTCACGATCTGGTGCGGCGCTATTTTCACGGCGCCCTCAAGCCCCCCTTTAACGAGGAAAAACGCGCCGAGGCAGGTATCCCGCCAGATTTCTATTGGCCACTTGCCGAAAAAATCGACGCAGCATGGCAACCAAAAGGCGATAAAACCCCTTAGATCGGCAGGTTTTTGCCAAAACTGGCGCAAAGCTGCCATAGGCTCGGGCGCGAACGGATAAGCGCTTGCTTGCGCGCGCGCAGGCTCCTAACAGTTTGGCGCGGCAGGTGTTTGCGCATCGGCTTTGAAGTTGGGGGAATGCACGCGTGTTGACCAAGGTATCGCACAATATCAACGCTCGGCTGGAAGCTTATTTGCCCGAACGCCGACTGTTTTTGAAATCTGATCGCGATACACGGTTTATAAGATTGCGCCCCTTTACGCAGCTTGTGGCCCTAACGATCAGCGCGCTGTCGCTGGGCTGGATGATTTTGGCCACCGCGATTTTGCTGATGGATTCCATTTCGGCGGGCACGTCGCGCGAACAGGTGGCCCGCCAGCAATCTTTGTATGAAGAACGGCTAAATGCCCTGTCAGAAGACCGCGATCTGCGCGCGGCCGAAGCAAGCGGCGCGCAAGCGCGCTTTGGCACGGCATTGGAACAGGTGGCGCAGATGCAAGCGCGGCTTTTGGCCTCTGAACAACGCCGCCGCGAATTGGAAACGGGCATTGATGTGATCCAAAACACCTTGCGCCGCACAATTGACGAGCGCGATGCCGCCCGCGCCGAGTTTTTGGCGCTGAATGCGGCTGGCAGCGGCACTGCCGAAGCGCGCCAGCGTGATGTGGCGGCCTCATTGGCTTATGTAACCGATACTTTGGGCCAAACGGCAGTTCAGCGCGATGGGGCCGCGAAATTGGCCGCTGAAGCGGACGAAAAAGTTGCGACGGTCGAATCGGCCAAGCGCGCACTGGAAACCCGCAACGATGTTATCTTCGGACAGATCGAACAGGCCTTGAAAGTAACAGTAGAGCCGCTGGATCAGATGTTTCGCGATGCAGGGCTTGATCCTTCAACTTTGATAGATGCTGCAAAACGCGGTTATGACGGGCAAGGCGGGCCGCTGACGCCCATTCGGCTGTCTTCGCGCAATGAAGCACCTTTTGCCGAAGAGGTGCGCGCCAATTCCATATTGCTCGGTCTGCAAGAGATTGACCAATATCGCGAGGCAGCCTTTAAGACGCCCTTTGCCATGCCCGTGAAAACAGCCGTGCGGTATACCTCAGGCTTTGGCAATCGGCGCGATCCATTCGGGCGCGGGGTGCGCGGGCATGAGGGGCAAGATATGGCAGGGGCCTATGGCTCGCCCATTTATGCCACAGCGGATGGCGTGGTCTTTCAGGCTGGGTGGGCAAGTGGTTACGGGCGGCTGGTCAAAATTCGCCACGCCCACGGCTTTGAAACACGTTATGGCCATTTGGCACAAGTTCGCGTCGAGGTCGGTCAAAAAGTGTCGCGCGGTGATCGTATAGGTGATATGGGGAATTCTGGCCGCTCGACTGGCACACACCTTCACTACGAGGTTCGCATTGGCGGGTCTCCCAAAAACCCAATGACTTTTATAAAGGCTGGACAAAATGTTTTCTAAAACACGCATCAACGAAACCTCGAAACCCGGCGACGCAATGTCAGGCGATTCGGTGGAAAGCCCTGCGGCAAAGCCAACGATGGATTTCACGTCTTCAGCGCCCAAGGTGAAGGTTGCAGCATCGCTGCTGTCAGCGGATTTGACCATTACAGGCAATCTGAAAACAACGGGCGATATTCAAGTCGAAGGCACGATTGAGGGCGATATCCGCGCCCATCTGCTGACAGTGGGCGAATCCGCCAATATCCGCGGCGAAGTGGTGGCCGATGATATTGTGATTAATGGCCATGTGCAGGGCACAGTGCGCGGTCTGAAGGTGCGGTTGACCTCGTCGGCGCGGGTGGAAGGCGACATCATACACAAAACCATCGCCATCGAATCGGGCGCGCAGTTTGAAGGCACTGTGCAGCGTCAAGACGACCCGCTGGCATCTGGCCGCAGTTCGGGCGCGCAAAGTTCTTCGCGCCGCGCGGCGGTTGCCCCCAAAGAAGAATAATCGGCCCTAAATGGCTGATGAAAAGCGCGCCTTTGGGCGCGTTTTTTAGTGCCACTCCACCGCGCGGGTATAAAGGTGCCATGTGGCGTGGCCAGCGATTGGCAGCACCACAAACAGCCCGAAGAACCCCGCCAGCATCCCTGCAAACAGCAGCGCCCCCACCAGCGCCCCCCAACCCAACAGCACCACAGGGCTTTCGCGCACAAGGGCAAAGCTGGTCAGCATGGCGGTGACAAAATCCACCTCGCGCACCATCAGCATGGGCAGCGAGACCACTGTCAGGGCAAACAGCAGCGCCGCAAACATCGCCCCCACCCCCATGCCAATGGCCAGCATGGCCAGCCCTTCGGGGGTTAGGAATACCGCAATGGAATTGCTGATATTGGTCATAACCGCGTTGCCCAAAAACAACGCAAACAGCATATGGGCCAGAAAGTTCCAGAACAAAAAGAACACCACAATCACCGCCGCCATGGCAGGGATTTGCCGGTCTTTTTGACAAAAGATCGAGGCGAACACCGCATTGGGTGTCAGCGCCTCGCCTGCAGCAAGCCTGCGCGATACTTCATAAAGCCCGCAAGCGATAAAGGGGCCAAGAATGGGAAAGCCCGCGCTGGCGGGCAGCACCCACCACAGTTGCCCCTGCGCGGTAAAGGCCCAATAAAGCAGCCATCCCCCCGCCACATAGACCGACGCAAAGAACAACCCGAAATGCGGCGCGGCCAGAAAATCGCGCCAGCCTGCGCGAAGCGCCGCGCCGATATCTTCCCATTCCACATGCAGAATGATCGGCCGATCTGGCCCCATATCTGGCCGCGTGTTTGGCCCCGTTTTTGGCCCCGTGCCGCCCATCGCATCCCTCCCCTTGCGCCGCGCTGAGTTCAGCCTACGCCCAGGTTAGGGATTTTCGAAAATTGTATTTTCGATATGGGTTTTGTGCAGGACTATTCGTCCGCCATCGCCTCGGCGCGCGACTTGCCTGCCACATCCATCGCCAAGGTTGCGGCCATAAACTTGTCCAAATCGCCGTCCAAAACGCCCGACGTGTCCGATGTTTCATGCCCCGTGCGCAGGTCTTTGACCATCTGATAGGGCTGCAAAACATAAGACCGGATTTGATTGCCCCAACCCGCATCGCCCTTATTTTCGTGGGCGGCGTTGATTGCGGCGTTACGCTTGTCCAGTTCCAGCTGATACAGGCGCGAGCGCAGCGCGTTCATACAAATCTCGCGGTTTTGGTGCTGCGATTTCATCGACGAGGTCACCACGATATTGGTCGGCAAATGGGTGATGCGCACCGCCGAGTCGGTGGTGTTCACGTGCTGGCCGCCCGCGCCCGAACTGCGGTAAGTATCAATGCGGATGTCGCGGTCGGGAATGTCGATGTCGATATTGTCA
>CAMAXX010000030.1 GCA_945862435.1 Pseudorhodobacter antarcticus | reverse complement strand
GCTTTGGGTCAGCGACCAATTCGCATCATAGCTGTCTGTCCAAGTGTAGGACGCGCCGTCCGCATCGGTGACCTCGGTGCTATAGGTATAGCCTGTGACATTGCCCTCGGCGTCAAAGCTGGTCTGGCATGCGGTTACGCTGCTGTAGCCCGTGCTGTCGGAATAGGCGCTTTGCGTCAGGGTCCAATTCGCATCATAGCTGTCTGTCCAAGTGTAGGACGCGCCGTCCGCATCGGTGACCTCGGTGCTATAGGTATAGCCTGTGACATTGCCCTCGGCGTCAAAGCTGGTCTGGCATGCGGTTACGCTGCTATAGCCCGTGCTGTCGGAATAGGCGCTTTGCGTAATGTCCATTATGGAAGCCACCGCCAAGTCCTCGGAGCCGTCTGTGATTGAATTAATAATATTCAAGATTTCCTCCATATTTCAGGGATTTTTATCAATTTTCGGCCCAAAAAACAATTAAATACGGCCTTGAAATCTATTGCGCTTGGCCCCAACCTTTTGCACAACGCCCTACGATTTCGGATACTTCCACCAAATTTGTTCATAATCCGTGAACGTGGTTTGGGTGATGTTTGCGGCACCATTTGCGGCACCAAAGGTGACCTTTAAATCTGGCGCAGGGGCTTGTGTTATCTTTGGCGGTTGAAGAAAACGCTGTTGCCCCGCGCAGATGCACCGCACCCTTCCCTTTCGCGCGCGCACGGGCTAGATGCGGCGTATGGACAACACACTACATATCATCGGCGGCGGAATGGCGGGGGCCGAGGCCGCATGGCAGGCGGCGCAGGCAGGCGTGCGCGCCGTCATCCATGAGATGCGGCCAAAGGTTGGCACCTTTGCACACAGGACGGGCGATTTCGCCGAAATGGTCTGCTCGAACTCTTTCCGTTCGGACGATGACGAACAGAACGCCGTCGGTCTTTTGCACTGGGAAATGCGCGCGGCGCATGGGCTGATTATGGAGGCTGCCGCCCAGCACCGCCTGCCTGCGGGCGGGGCGCTGGCGGTGGATCGTGACCCGTTTGCACAAACAGTCACCGCGCGGTTGATGGCCCACCCGCTGATTTCCGCAAGCTACGGCGAAATCACCGAACTGCCCGATCAGGGCCATTGGATTATCGCCACAGGGCCGCTGACATCGGGCGCGCTTGCCACATCAATCCGCGCGCATACTGGGGCCGAGGCTTTGGCATTTTTCGATGCCATTGCCCCCATCGTTTACGCCGATTCTGTTGATATGACAAAGGCTTGGATGCAGTCGCGCTATGACAAGGGCGATACTGAAGACGAGCAGACGGCCTATATGAACTGCCCTTTGACCAAGGTAGAATATGAGGGCTTTATCGACGCGCTGCTGGCCGCAGACAAAACCGAATTTCACGAGGGCGAGACGGCGGGGTATTTCGATGGCTGCTTGCCGATCGAAGTGATGGCAGAACGCGGGCGCGAGACGCTGCGCTTTGGCCCGATGAAACCCGTGGGGTTGACCAACCCGCATTCCCCCGAAAAGCCCTTTGCCGTGGTGCAACTGCGCCGCGATAACAAACTGGGCACGCTGTATAACATCGTCGGCTTTCAGACCAAAATGAAATACGGCGCGCAGACCGAAGTGCTGCGCATGATCCCTGCCCTGGCGGGGGCGCAGTTTGCGCGGCTGGGTGGGATACATCGAAACACGTTTATTAACTCGCCAACGCTGCTGGATGACCAGATGCGGCTGAAATCGCGGCCCATTATCCGCTTTGCGGGGCAGATTACGGGGGTGGAGGGATATGTCGACTCCGCCGCTATGGGGCTGGTCGCAGGGCGCATGGCCGCCGCCGAAATGCAGGGGCGCAGCCTGCCCCCGCCCCCGCCTGATACCGCGATGGGCGCACTGATTACCCATATTACAGGCGGGGCGGATGCGAAAACCTTTCAGCCGATGAACGTGAATTTCGGATTATTCCCGCCTGTTGTTGCAAAAGGCGGGCGGCGCGGGCGCAAAGACCGATATAAGGCCTATACCGACCGCGCCAAAGACTCTTTTAACGCATGGCTTTTGTAACCCGCTTTGCCCCCAGCCCGACAGGCCCTTTGCATTTGGGCCATGCCTATTCGGCACTGCTGGCGCATGATGCGGCCCGGGCGCATGGCGGGGCATTTGTGCTGCGGATCGAAGATATAGATGCAACGCGCTGCCGCCCCGCATGGGAGACGCAGATTTATGATGATTTGCAATGGCTTAGAATAGCGTGGGACGGCGAGGTGATGCGCCAATGTAATCGCTTGCCCGCCTATGAGGCCGCTTTGCAATCCCTATGGGACAAGGGCATGCTTTATCCATGCACTTGCACCCGCCGCGATATCGAGTCCGCGACGTCTGCCCCGCAAGAGGGGATTTTAGGCCCAGATGGCCCGATCTATCCCGGAACCTGCCGCGGTATCCCCACAGGCGCGCGCCCAGCAGATGCGGCGCTGCGGCTGAATATTGCGGCGATCGCGCGGCAAACCAGTTTTACGGAAATGGGCGACGGGTTGGCGGGCAGGGTGGGCACCACCGCGCAAGACTATGTCCAGTCCATCGGCGATGTGGTGCTGGCGCGGCGGGATATGGGAACGTCCTACCATCTGTCTGCTGTTCTAGACGATGCGGCGCAGGGAATTACCCATGTGCTGCGCGGGGCGGATTTGTTTCAGGCCACACGGATTCATGTGCTTTTGCAACAGATTTTGGGCCTGCCCACGCCAATCTATCACCACCACCGCCTGATCCGCGACGATAACGGCAAGCGACTGGCCAAGCGCGACGATGCGCGCGCGCTGTCGAAATACCGCAGCGATGGGGCGAGCCCTGCCGATATTCGGGCTATGGTTGGGCTATAGCGGCTGGATAAATTCTACTTCGCCGCCTTTGCGAATAGCGGTGTAGAAACACGAACGCCTGTTCGTATGACAGGCGGGGCCCGTTTGATCGACCAGCGCCAGCAAACAATCGCGATCGCAGTCTATACGCAGATCGACCAGCTTTTGCGCGTGGCCCGATGTCTCGCCTTTGATCCAAAACGACGCGCGCGAGCGTGACCAATAGGTCACCCGCCCCGTTTGCAACGTTTGCGCCACAGCGTCCGCGTTCATCCACGCAAACATCAGCACTTCGCCCGTGGCATGATCTTGCGCGATGCACGGGATCAGGCCATGTGCGTCATAGGTCAGGCTTGCGGGATCAAACATCATTGCTCCTTGCGTCGGGTCTTTTGCGTCAGGTCTTTTCGGCGGCGTGAATTGCGCATATCTTAAGCCAAGCAAAAGGAAAAGTGATGAGCGATGGCGATCTGATAGCGCTTTATTCGGCGCGAATACTGGAACTGACCACGCACATTCCGCATTTGGGCCGGCTGGACGGGGCTTTGGGGCAAGGCGCGGCGCGCTCGCCCCAGTGCGGATCGACTGTATCGGTCGAGGTTGCGGTGCGGGATGGGCAGATCACAGGCTTTGCGCAAAACGTAAAAGCCTGCGCTTTGGGCCAAGCATCGGCTGCGATTTTCGGCGCGGCGATAATTGGGCAAAAGGTGGCAGATTTGCCAGCACTGCGCGGCCAAGTGGCAGATATGCTGGCGCTGGGCACAGCCCCGCCCCCTGCCCCCTTTGCCCAATACGAAGTGCTGCGCGCGGCGCAGACCTATAAAAACCGCCACGCGTCAATACTGCTGTGCATTGATGCCACGATAAAGGCCTGCGCAGCCGTATAAAAAAACCGCCGCACATCACTGGGATGGCGGCGGAAGTGGCATTCTTGATCGAACTGGCGCAGACGGGACAGACGGCGCGCGATCAATAGAACGCAGGCAAAAAGAACAGCAAACGCTTAGAACGGGCCGGTAAACCCCAGCCAAGCAAACAGCAAAACAAACAGTGAAACAGCGCCAACGGCATCTTCGATAAGCGCAGCGCGGCGGGTTTGATCACCGATTTTGGTCTTGAATTTCATGATAGCCTCCCTAGTTTGTTGCTATATTGTTCTCATATCATTAACCATTGGTCAAGAACTTTTTAAGAACATTTGAGAACAAAGTGGGATTTTACAGGTATTGTAGGCTAACCCACGGAAATCAAACGAATTGCGCGGTCTTGATCCAGCAGCCACAGCAAGGTGCGTGCCGCCTGCCCGCGCGCGCTGGTCAGGTCTGGATCTATTGCCAAAAGCGCCCGCGCATCCGATTGCGCAACCGCCATCAGCGCGGATTGCGTTTCCAAATCGGCCACGCGAAAGCGCGGCAGACCCGATTGCGCCGTGCCAATCAAATCGCCCGCGCCGCGCATGGACAGGTCTTCTTCCGAAATTTTGAACCCATCCTCGGTTTCGCGAATAACCTTCAGCCGCCGCGCCGCACTTTCCGACAACGGCGCTTGATACAGCAGCAGGCAGGTCGAACTTTCGGCCCCGCGCCCGACGCGCCCGCGCAATTGGTGCAACTGCGCCAGGCCAAAGGTTTCGGCGCGCTCAATCACCATAATCGTGGCATTGGGCACATTTACCCCCACTTCGATAACGGTTGTGGCCACCAAAACGGACGTTTCCCCTGCCACAAACCGCGCCATTGCAGCATCTTTCTCGGCAGGCGGCATTTGGCCATGCACAAGCCCTACCTTGCCGCCAAACTGCGCGCGCAGGGCGGCAAAGCGCACTTCGGCGGAAGCCAGATCAACCACTTCGGATTCCTCGACCAGTGGGCAAACCCAATAGGCCTGCTTGCCATCCGCAATGGCGCGGGCGAGATGGGCGGTCACCTCGTCCAGCCGATTGGTGGGGATCAGTGCGGTTTTGATTGGCTTTCGCCCTGCTGGCTTTTCATCCAAAACCGACACGTCCATATCGCCGTAACTGGCCAGCGCAAGGCTGCGCGGAATGGGGGTGGCTGTCATCACCAAAACATCCGCCGCCTCGCCCTTGGCGCCAAGTTCCATCCGCTGGGCGACGCCAAAGCGGTGCTGCTCGTCCACCACCGCCAAACGAAGATTCTGAAAATGCACGTCTTTTTGGAAAACGGCGTGGGTGCCGACCAGTATCTGAATGCGGCCATCGCCAAGGGCTGCCAGCTTTTCGGCGCGCTCGCCCCCCTTGTCGCGGCCTGTCAGCACCTCAAGGCGCACGCCTGCCGCTGCGGCCAAAGGCATCAAACCTTCGACATGTTGGCGGGCCAAAATTTCCGTGGGGGCCATCAACGCGCCCTGCCCGCCCGCCTCGACCGCGATGAGTAGCGCAAGGAACGCAACCAGCGTTTTGCCCGACCCAACATCGCCCTGCAGCAGGCGGTTCATCCGCTGCGCACTGGCCAAATCGGCGGCAATCTCAGCCACGGCACGGGTTTGCGCGCGCGTGGGTGCATAGGGCAAGCTGGCCAGAACGCGGTCTTGCAACGCGCCGTTGCCCTGTGACGCGCGCCCCTTGCCGCGCCGCATCGTCGCCCGCGCCAGCGCCAGCGTGACCTGATGGGCGAACATCTCGTCATAGGCAAGGCGGGCGCGGGCGGGATGGGTGGCGGCCAAATCGGCGGGGGATTTCGGGCTATGGGCCGTTTGCAACGCCGCGCGCCAATCGGGCCAGTTTTCACGGGCCTTTTGCGCGGGATCGATCCATTCGGGCAAGGCGGGCGTGCGGGCAAGGGCAGAGGCTGCCGCTTTGCCCACCTGCTTTTGTGTCACCCCCGCGGTCAAGGGATAGACGGGTTCAAAGGCGGCCAGACTTGCCGCCTCTTCCGGGCGCAGAACGTGGTCGGGGTGAGGCATTTGGGCAATGCCATCAAAGACTTCTACCTTACCCGAGACAAGTCGCTTTTGCCCTGTGGGTAAAAGGCGTTGCAAGCTATCGCCGCGCGCGTGGAAGTAGATCAGTTGAAATTCCAGCGCGGCATCGCGCACCATCACGCGGTAGGGACCCTTGCCCTTGGGCGGAAAATGGCTGCCCACAGTCACTTCGACTGTGACCACAGCGGGCGGAATAACATCACGCACCGAATTTTTGCGCGACCGATCTACCCCTGAAGCAGGCAAGAGATACAGAAAATCTTTGGGCCGCTGCACGCCAAGGGCGGCCAACGCCTCGGCCGTTTTAGGGCCAACGCCATCTAGCGTTTCCAAACTGGCAAACAGGGGAAACAGGATTTCGGGGCGGCTCATGGCAAAGGAGTTTTCGGTGCAATCAGCGCGATCCACGCGTCTTCATCCATCACGCGCACGCCGTGCTTTTCGGCATCCTTCAGTTTTGACCCCGCCCCTGGCCCCGCCACCAAAATATCAGTTTTAACCGAAACGGAGCCCGCCACTTTGGCCCCCAAACGTTCGGCCTGCGCCTTGGCTTCAGCGCGGGACAGCTTTTCCAACGTGCCAGTAAAAACTACGGTTTTGCCCGCAACGGGGCTGCCGTCGGTTTGGCGGGTGGGTGGTGGCTGAATTTGCAAATGCGCAATCAGCGCGTCAATCGCTGCGCGTTCGGTGGGGTTTTGGAACGTGTCCAGCAGCGAGTTGGCCAGCACCCCGCCTACCCCGTCAATGGCGGTAAGTTCGGCCCATTCGGCGCTTCCCGCCCGCAGATTTGGGTCTGTGGGTATGTCATCTAGCGCGGCCATCAGCGCGGGCCAAGTGCCGTAATGATAGGCAAGCAGACTGCCCGCGACTTCGCCAGCATGGCGGATGCCAAGGGCAAAGATCAGCCGATCAAGGCCAATGACGCGCCGTGCCTGAATAGCGGCAAACAGTTTCGCAGTTGAGGTTTCGCCAAAGCCATCGCGATTTTTCAGTTTTTGCAGGGGGTTACCAGCATCGCGCTGCGCCAAAGTGAAAATATCGGCAGGGGTTTTGACGGGCAAAAGCGGGTCGTGAAAGAACAGCTCGATCTGTTTTGCGCCAAGGCCTTCGATGTCAAACGCCCCGCGCGCGACAAAATGTTTCAGCCGCTCGACCGCTTGGGCGGGGCAGATCAGCCCGCCCGTGCAGCGTCGCACAGAATCGCCTGCCTCGCGGTGGGCGGGGCTGCCGCATTCGGGGCAGGTTTCAGGGAATTGGTAGGGTGGGGTATCTTCGGGGCGGCGGGACAGATCAACGTCGTTAATTTTCGGAATCACATCGCCCGCGCGATAGACCTGCACAAAATCGCCTACCCGCAAATCGCGCCCGTCCCGAATACTTGCCCCGCGCGAGGAGCGCCCTGCGATGTAGTCCTCATTATGCAGCGTGGCGTTTGACACCACGACGCCGCCCACTGTCACAGGGGCAAGGCGCGCCACGGGGGACAGCGCGCCCGTGCGGCCCACCTGAATATCAATGGCCAAAAGATGCGTCCACGCCAGTTCGGCAGGGAATTTATGCGCAATCGCCCAGCGCGGGGTGGTGGCGCGAAAGCCAAGCCGCGCTTGCAGGGCCAGATCATTGACCTTGTAGACCACGCCATCAATGTCATAGCCTAAATCGGTGCGCTGGGTTTCGATTGCGGCGTATTGGGCCAACAGATCATCTGGGCTGTGGCCGATTTTGGTCAGCGGGTTGGTGACAAAGCCAAATTCGGCCAGTTTTTCGATAGCCCCCGCTTGGGTGCCCGCCAAAGGGGCCGACAGCGCCCCCCAAGCATAGGCGAAAAACCGCAAGGGGCGGGCGGCGGTGATGCTGGCGTCGAGCTGGCGCAGCGATCCTGCCGCCGCATTGCGCGGGTTGGCAAAAGTTTTCTCGCCCGCCTGCGCTTGGCGCGCGTTCAGCGCCGCAAAATCGGCGTGTGACATGTAAACCTCGCCCCGCACTTCGACCAGATCGGGGGCAAGCGGGGGCAATTCCTGAGGAATATCGGCAATGTGGGCGACATTGGCGGTGACATTTTCGCCGACCAAACCATCGCCGCGCGTGGCCGCCGAGACAAGGCGGCGGTTTTCATAGCGCAGGCAAAGGGACAGGCCATCGATTTTCGGCTCGGCGGTAAAGGCCAAATCACCATCAAAGTTAAGGAACGAACGGATACGCGCCTCGAAATCGGCCACATCTTCGGCCGCAAAGGCGTTTTCCAGCGACAGCATGGCCACGGCATGGGTGACTTTGCCAAACCCATCCGCAGGGGCCGCGCCCACTTGGGCAGTCGGGCTGCTTGCGCTGGCAAGTTCGGGAAAGCGCGCCTCAAATAATATCAACTGGCGCTTTTGCGCGTCATAGTCGGCGTCACTTAATTCGGGCGCATCTTTTTGGTGATAGGCGATGTTGGCCGCAGCGATGATACTGCGCAGGCGCTCTATCTCGACAAGCGCGTCTTCGGCACTGGCCGCATCGGGCATCATCTGATCGCTAGTCCCGTTACTCACCTTTTGCCCCCTGCCGCCCAATACTGATGAACAGCTTAGGCGGCATAGGGGAATTGGTAAAGATCAGGCGCTGGCGGCCAGACGGGTTTCCTCACCCGGTGCGGGTTCGCGCAGCACATAGCCGCGGCCCCAAACGGTTTCGATATAGTTCTGTCCACCCGTTGCCTCGGACGTTTTCTTGCGAAGCTTACAAATGAACACGTCGATGATCTTCAGCTCTGGCTCATCCATGCCGCCATAAAGATGGTTTAGGAACATCTCTTTGGTCAGCGTGGTGCCCTTGCGCAACGAGAGCAGTTCCAGCATTTGATATTCTTTGCCCGTCAAATGCACAGTTGCCCCGCCGACCTCTACAGTTTTCGCATCAAGGTTCACATTGACTTCGCCCGTGCGGATGACCGATTGGCTGTGGCCCTTTGATCGGCGGATGATCGCATGAATGCGCGCCACCAACTCTTCGCGGTGGAAGGGTTTGGTCAAATAATCATCTGCGCCAAACCCAAAGCTTTTGATTTTGCTTTCGGTATCATCCGCGCCCGTCAGAATAAGGGTTGGCGTTTCAATACGGGCAAGACGCAGCTGACGCAGCACTTCATGCCCGCTCATGTCTGGCAAATTCAGATCAAGCAGGATCAGATCGTAATCATATAGCTTTGCCAGATCGATGCCGTCTTCACCAAGATCGGTGCAGAACACATTCAGGTTCGCATGGGTCAGCATCAATTCAATGCTGCGCGAGGTTGTAGGATCGTCTTCTACTAGTAAAATTCGCACGTCGGATTCTCCGTATTGGGCCATCTTCGTTAACAAGAATGGCGGCAAATGGTTAACTGCTGGTTACCTTGCCGAAGAAAACAACGAAAACAATCTAAAGTTGACGATATTTTTGAATCGTCGTCACGCGAAGAGCTTTTTCGCCGTGTTTTTCAATCGCTTCCACCCATAGGCCGTATTCTTCATCCGAAAGGCTATAGCGTTCTTTCGCCTCTGATTCGGTCAAAAGCCCGTGTTTCACGGCTTTCACCACAATTGCCTTGCGGGACGCGACCCAGCGGCGGGTTTCGGGGTTGGGCAAATCGGCGCGCGTCAAGATAGTGCCGTCAGGCAAAGCTACCTGTCGCGGGCCGTCAACTTTTTTCAAATACATGGGTTCATCCTCGTTCATTAGGGCAAGAATGCCGCGCCAGCCTTAATCAACGGTGAACAGAGGGGTTGAGATTGCGTAGCATTTTCCTGTATTGCCATGATATCGCCGCAATCACTCCTCAACCAATTGGACCGTTTATGCTCGATGCGCCGCTAAATTCGCTGGGCTTTGCCAAGCCGCCGCAAGATACGCGGGTGGTTGTGGCCATGTCTGGCGGGGTCGATAGCTCGGTCGTGGCCGCGCAACTGGCGGCCGAAGGCTATGACGTTGTTGGCGTGACGCTGCAGCTATATGACCACGGTGCGGCGCTGGCCAAAAAGGGCGCGTGCTGCGCTGGCCGCGATATTGCCGATGCCGCGCGCGTTGCAGAAACCATGGGCTTTGCCCACTATGTTCTGGACTATGAAAACACCTTCCGCGAGGCAGTGATCGAAGAATTCGCCGATGCCTATTTGGCAGGGGCCACGCCAGTGCCGTGTATTCGCTGTAACGAGCGGGTGAAGTTTAAAGATTTACTTAGCACCGCCAAAGACTTAAATGCAGATTGCATGGCCACAGGCCACTATATTCAACGCAAAATGGGCGCTGTGCCAGAGCTGCACCGCGCCGCAGATGCCGCCCGCGATCAAAGCTATTTTCTATTCTCAACCTCCGCGCAGCAGCTTGCTTTCCTGCGCTTTCCCTTGGGGCATTTGACGTCCAAGGCCGAGACGCGGGCGCTTGCACAGCGCTATGGCCTGCCCGTGGCGGACAAGCCTGACAGCATGGATATCTGCTTTGTCCCGAATGGCGATTATGCCGCCGTGATCGAAAAACTGCGCCCCGGCAGCGCCGAGCCGGGCGAGATTATCGACACAGACGGCCGTGTTTTAGGCCAGCACGCGGGGGTCATTCATTATACGATTGGTCAGCGCAAGGGCATTGGTATAGGCGGCCTCGGCGAGCCGCTTTATGTGGTCAAACTTGACCCCGATTTACGCCGTGTGGTTGTCGGGCCAAAGGCCGCGCTGTCCATCCGCACGATCCCGATTCGGGAAATTAACTGGCTTGGGGACGCGCCGCTGACCTCGCGCAGCGAATGGCAGATCGAGGTTAAAGTGCGCTCCACCCGCCCGCCCCGCCCCGCGATCCTGCGCCCGTTCTCAAGCACCGAAGGCGAGGTTGAATTGCTAACCCCAGAAGATGGCATATCGGCAGGGCAAGCTTGCGTGTTCTACCAAGAAAACAGCAGCCGCGTTTTGGGCGGCGGCTGGATCTGGCGCGGGCGGTAACCCTTAGACAGGTCTGCGCTCTTCCTAACTCTGCAAATATCCTGGGGGGAGCGAAGCGGGGGGCAAAGCCCCCCTTTTTACCCGCGCCGCCCGCGCCGTTCGCGCTTTGGATCGCCAGACGTATCTCCAGTGCCATCAGACGCCGAAGAAAACGCACCAAGTTTAGCGGCGATATCATCCATGCTGGGCGGCGTGCCTTTGGGGGTTTCCTCCAGCGCGCGGCGCATGGCGCGCAAGTGTTCGGGCATAGTGCCACAGCAACCGCCGATAATGCGCGCGCCAGCGTTGCGCGCCATCACGGCATATTCGCCCATCAGTTCGGGTGTGCCATCGTAATGGATATGGCCATCGTGATATTTCGGAATGCCCGCATTGCCCTTGGCAATCACAGGGCGTTCGGTGCCAGCGGTGATAAAGCCCATCACGGTGCGCATCAAATCAGACGATCCCACCCCGCAGTTCGCGCCAAAGGCCAGCGGCGGATAGGCCAGTTTTTCGACCATTTCGGTCATCGCGGCCGAAGTGGTGCCCATCATCGTGCGCCCTGCGGTATCGAAACTCATCGTGCCGCACCACGGCATACCTGCCAGTTTGGCCGCCTCGGCGGCAGCGGCATATTCTTCGGGGGCGGAAATGGTTTCCACCCACAAAACATCTGCGCCGCCTTCTTTCAAACCTTCGGCCTGTTCGTGGAACATCTCTACCGCCACGGCATGGGTCAGCGTGCCCATCGGTTCAAAAATCTCGCCCGTCGGGCCAACCGAGCCTGCCACCACCACGATGCGGCCTGCAGCATCTGCAATCTCGCGGCCAATGGCTGCGCCAACGCGGTTCAATTCGCGCACGCGCCCCTGCGCGCCGTGCAGTTTCAGGCGGCTGGCATTGCCACCAAAGGTGTTGGTCAGAAAAATATCCGACCCCGCATCAACGGCACTCTTATACAAAGTGCGGATGTTCTGCGCCTGATCGACGTTCCAAAATTCGGGCGGCTCGCCCGAAGATAGGCCCATATTAAATAGATTGGTGCCCGTGGCCCCATCTGCCATCAGCCAATCGCGGCTTTCCAGCAGTTTCGATAGCGCATCCTGTGCCATTCTGGCCCCCTAATTGGACGAATTCTTGATCTTTCCATGCCAGATTGCAACTGACAGAGCAAACCGATTGTCGCGCATTGGGGCAATTTTCGTATCTTCATCTTGGAGAATAGCCAACTTGCGCGGAAATGCCACGGCGCGCGTGATTGAGGCGCTTGCCACCAGAAGTGTAGGCCAACCACGCGCGCAGATGTATCGCGCCTGCCAGTTTGGGGCAAAAGCCTCTTTAAACTGGCGTAGGCCCTGCCCTGCATCGCGGCAAAACAGCCGTGCCAATGGCATAAGCCACTGCAACCCGTGCGCCGCTCTGCCTGCCGCAAAGGCGGTTTCGGGCGCTGCTGCCAGCGACAGGCGGGCCACGCCCTGTGCGGCGGCATCACGCAGCGCCGCCGCGATCATCGCATGCATCGCACCGTCTGGCAGCGTGTTTTCTGACCGCATTATATCCAGCGCCCATTCCTGCGCGTTGGCGTGAAAACTGATAAAGCCAAGGATCACGCCATTCACTTTCGCCACATAGACGCGCTGCTGTTGGATATAGCTTGCGGTAAACCGCCCCATGGAAAAACCACGCTCACCGCCATGCAAGCGCGCCCAGTTTTGCGCAATTTCTGTAAGCCGCGCCATGGGGATCAGGTCTTGGCCTAAATGCGCAACCACAACTCCCGCAGCCTTGGCGCGGCGCAGTTTTCGGCGCAAAGCGGCGCGGACGGGTGTGTTCAAATCAAAGGATGCGGGGGCTATAATTGCCTCGCGGGCGATGCGTATCGCCCGCCACCCCGACGACCGCGCGCATGCCGCGGTGCGGGCAGATACTTTATATAGGGCAGGACTTCGGCCCGTGGCCTGCGCCATGTTTTCAATCATATCCAGTGGCTTATCGCGGGAAAATACACTGCTTTTCCCAAACACGGGATCCAGCAAACCCACCAAAACATGGCCGCGCGGGGCCACCATCCAGCCATATCCGCTGCCAGATAAAAACCGATGTTCCCCCTGCGCAAGCAGACCATATTCAGCGGGCGCGCGCGCAGTGTTGGCCCAAGTAGACCCTCGCATATCGGCCAGCAAATGCCAGCGCGGCGCAATTGTGCGGGGACGCGGCCCACGCATGGCAACCGCAGCCCCCAGCAACGCAGGCACGACGAAATAGGCCAGCCGCCAGCACAGCACGGCGGCCAAAAGTGGCGCCTCGGGTATGTGGGGCAGCAGTGCCAGCAGCGAGAGTTCGAACGCACCAATGCCGCCGGGCGTCCCTGAAAGCAGGCCCGCGCCATAGGCCAACAAAAATGCAGGCAAAAGAATAGACAACGACAGGCCCAGATCGGATGGCAGCAGCACAAAAAGCGCGCAGGCAGCCGCCAGCATATCTACCGCGCATAGCAGGGCGAGCGCAGAAATCGTGCGCAGATTGGGCCAGCGAAACGGCGCGGGCGGCGCAAAAAGGCACAGCGCAATGGCCAGTCCCGCCCCGCCCAGCACAGCCCAAGCAAAACCCGCATATCCGCCCGTATCAAAAACAAGTACCGCCACCGCTGTTACCACCGCCCACCCCGCCAAGAACGACAGCGCCACCGCCAAAGTGATGCGCGACGCCAGCCACAGCGATTGATCTGGCAACATACGCCAACGCAAAATTGCCCCTGTCACCACGCCAAGCCCGATGGTCTGGCTGACCGCAATCGCGCTAATCCCTGCTGCCCGCGCGGCGTGCGCATCGACCCCCGTTTCAAAATGGCGATGCAGCACGGCGTCATATTGGCCCACCGCCCAAAAGGCGGTGGCTGTCAGCGCGAATGCCGTCGCCCAAGCGACAGGTGGCAAAAGCCCCACGGCGGCCCAAGTGGCGTTGACGTCAACTTCCGCCAAGCGCTGGGTCAACAAGCCAACAAATAGTGCCGAAATTGTCAGCATAATCACAAGGCGCAGCACTTGCCGATTTAAGGGCATGGTGTGGTTTAATTTGTGGTTCAATTTGCGGTTCAACTTGTGGGGCGCTTGTGCAAAATCTGGCCCACCCGCGCCGAATACATCGTCCAAATCCGTCTCTGCCGCCAGCGCGCGCATTGCCGCCCGCTGCCCCTGACCATACCCAAAGCCCATAAGCACCCCCGCTCGACTAAGCCTTCAGACTAGCCCAGCAAGGCAAACAGCCCGTTAAGGTTTAAAATTCTAACGAAATTTCGCCCAACCGGTGCCGCCAGCAGCCCAAGGGATAAAATCCTCTTGACCCCGCGCGCGGGGCAGTGAAAACGGGTGCAGTAAGCAAAGGGGCGCTATGGGCACGGGTGTGTTGACAGTGGATTTGAATGCCATCGCGGCCAATTGGCGTGCGCTGGATCGGGCATCTGCATCAGGCGTGCAAACGGCGGCTGTGGTTAAGGCTGACGCCTATGGCCTTGGCGTGGCACGAGTGGCGCGCGCCTTGGCCGCCGCTGGCGCGCGGCGCTTTTTCGTAGCCACCGCCGAAGAAGGCGCAACGCTGCGCCAAAGTCTTGGGCCAGGCCCGCAAATCAACATACTTTCAGGCCATTTGGCAGGTGATACCGATATGATCGGCGATCTTGACCTAACGCCGATGCTCAATTCGATTGACCAGATCACCCGCCATTTAGAAGGCCTGCCTGGGGCGGGTTTTGGCATTCAGTTGGATACAGGCATGAACCGCCTTGGCATGAAAGAGTTGGAATGGGAGGCAGTTGCCCCGTTTGTGCTGGACGCAGGCCCTGAACTCATCATGTCGCATCTGGCCTGCGCGGACGAGCCTGACAATCCGATGAACCATGGCCAGTTGATCCTGTTCCAAGCCATGACCGAAGGCACGGGCGTGCCGCGCAGTTTGGCGGCGACGGGGGGCATTTTACTGGGGCCGAAGTATCACTTTGACCTGACCCGCCCGGGCGTGGGCCTTTATGGCGGCGCGCCCTTTACAGGGGCCGCGCCCGTTGTGCGCCTGTCCTTGCCCGTGATCCAAACGCATGAGGTGAACGCGGGCGAGACGGTGGGCTATGCGCAGGGTTGGATGGCCGATCTGCCAACGATTACGGCCACGGTTTCGGGCGGCTATGCCGATGGGCTGGGGCGCGCCTTGTCAAACAAAGCGACCCTTTGGGATGGGGATACCCCCTGCCCGCTGATTGGTCGCGTCTCGATGGATTTGATCACGGTCGACATCACCCATTTGCCGCAAGTGCCTGATTATTTAGATATTATCGGACCTTATCAGGGGGTTGATCAACTGGCCGAAGTGGCGGGAACGATTGGCTATGAAATCCTTACGTCGCTTGGGCCGCGCTATCGGCGGCAATATCGCAAGGAAGAGGCATAGGCCTTGGCACAGGTTCTGGCCCCTATTTCTGCTGCCCTCGCCGCCCTTGGCCGCCCCGTTTTGGCCAGTCTTGCAGCATTGGGGCGCATGACGATTTACGGCGCACAAACGCTGGGCCATATTGTGCGCCCGCCGTTTTACGGGCGCGAATTTGCCAGTGCGCTGCTGAATGTGGGCTGGCTGTCGCTGCCCGTGGTGGGGCTGACGGCAATTTTCACAGGCGGCGCGCTGGCTTTGCAAATCTATGCGGGCGGGCAGCGTTTTTCGGCCGAGGCAGTCGTGCCGCAGATTGTGGCCATCGGCATGGTGCGCGAACTGGGCCCCGTTTTGGTGGGGCTGATGATTGCGGCGCGCGTGACATCTTCCATTGCTGCTGAAATTGCCACGATGAAGGTTACCGAACAATTGGACGCGCTTGTCACCCTATCGACCAACCCGATGAAATACCTAACCGTGCCGCGCGTGCTGGCAGGGTTTTTATGTGTGCCGCTGCTGGTGGGCATTGGTGATATCATCGGCATTATGGGCGGTTTTTTGGTGGCCACGGGGCAGTTGGGCTTTAACCCTGCCTCATATATTAAGAACACCGTCGATTTTCTGCAAACGGCGGACGTTGTATCATCCCTGATTAAGGGCGCGGTGTTTGGCTTTATTGCAACCTTGATCGGCTGTTATTACGGCATGAATTCGGGTCGCGGCGCGCAGGGCGTGGGCGGTGCGACCAAGGGGGCGGTGGCATCAGCCTCGATCCTGATACTGGCTGCCAATTTCATCCTAACCTCGGTGTTGTTCGGATCATGATTACCCTGTCAGGCGTTCACAAAACATTCGGGCCAAACGCGGTTTTGCGCGGGGTTGATCTGACCATTGATCGCGGCACCTCGATGGTGGTGATCGGCGGGTCGGGCACGGGCAAATCGGTGCTGCTGAAGTCGATCCTTGGGTTGGTGACACCTGATAAAGGCGTCATCGCTTTGGACGGGCAAGATGTGCGCAAGGCAGAACGCGAGGCGTTTTTGGCCCGCTTTGGCATGCTGTTCCAAGGGGGCGCACTGTTTGACAGCCTGAAGGTGTGGGAAAACGTGGCGTTTCGCCTGATGCGCGGCCCCTTGGCGCGGCCAAAGGATGAGGCGCGCGAAACTGCCATTGAAAAGCTGCGCCGCGTGGGGCTGAAACCCGCCGTGGCCGATCTGGTACCTGCCGAATTATCGGGCGGGATGCAAAAGCGCGTCGGACTTGCCCGCGCCATTGCGGCAGAGCCTGAGATTATCTTTTTTGATGAGCCGACAACGGGGCTGGATCCCATCATGTCGGGCGTAATCAATGAACTTATCCGCGAAATTGTGGTGGAAATGGGCGCAACCGCCATGACCATCACGCATGATATGTCGTCGGTGCGCGCGATTGCCGATAACGTCGCCATGCTGCACGGCGGGGTTATTCAGTGGACGGGGCCTGTGGCGGAAATGGACGCGGCAAAAGACCCGTATTTGCAGCAATTCATCCACGGGCGCAGTGACGGGCCGATTGAATCGGTGCGCTGATGCGCCGCGCCGCCATTTTCGCACTTCTCCTCCTGTTTCCCATCTCATGGGCGGCCCCACTCATGCGGGCGGCGATCTTGCCGATTTTTGGGATGCAGGAAATATCCATCCTATCAGGGCTGGCTGAGTTGTGGCGGTCAGATGTTTGGCTGGCGGCGGTTGTTACAATTTTCGCCATACTCGCCCCCTATGCCAAGCTGCTGGCGATGCTGGCAGATACCTATGACCGCCTGCCTGCCCGCGCCGCGCCTGCCCTACAACTGGCCAGCAAACTGGCAATGGCCGATATTTTCCTGATTGCGCTATACATCGTCATCGCCAAAGGCGCAGGCCATGTCACGGTGCAGGCGGCGTGGGGGCTGTATTTGTTTACAGGATGCGTTCTGGCGTCGCTGGCGCTGTCACTTTGGAAACCCAAGACTTGAAGCGCGCGGCGAAAAAGGGCATGACCTGCCCATGAGCAAATCTTCGGTAAATTTCACCTGCACAGTTTGCGGCGCGGCGCATCGCAAATGGATTGGCAAATGCGAAGGGTGCGGCGCGTGGAACACTCTGGCCGAAGAATCCCCCCTTTCGGCAGGGCCAAAGGCGCTGGGCGGCAAAGGGCGGGCAATTCACTTAACCGACCTTGCCACGCAGGCGGATGCGCCGCCGCGCGTCTCGTCTGGTATTGCCGAACTTGACCGCGTTTTGGGCGGCGGCCTCGTGCCTGCCTCGGCTATTTTGGTGGGCGGCGATCCGGGCATCGGCAAATCAACGCTGCTGCTACAAGCCGCCGCCAGCTTTGCGCGCAGCGGTGTAAAATCGATGTATATTTCGGGCGAAGAGGCTACGGCGCAGGTGCAAATGCGTGCGCAGCGCCTTGGCTTAACTTCGGCCCCCGTGGCCCTTGGCGCAGAAACCAACCTGCGCGATATTTTGACGACGCTGGATGCAGAACGCCCGCAGCTTGCCATCATCGATTCCATACAAACCATGTGGTTGGATACAGTCGACAGCGCGCCAGGGTCGGTGTCCCAAGTGCGCGCGGCAGCGCACGAACTGGTCACCTTTGCCAAACGGCGGGGGGTGGCGATTGTGCTGGTGGGCCATGTCACAAAAGACGGGCAAATTGCAGGCCCACGCGTAGTGGAACATATGGTTGACACAGTGCTGTATTTTGAAGGCGAGCGGGGCCATCAATTTCGCATCCTGCGCGCGGTGAAAAACCGCTTTGGCCCCGCCGATGAAATTGGCGTTTTTGAGATGAGCGGCGGCGGGCTGGTCGAGGTGGCGAACCCATCGGCCCTGTTCTTGTCCGAACGCGGCACGCCATCGGCGGGATCGGCAGTGTTTGCAGGCATTGAGGGCACGCGCCCGGTGCTGACCGAAATTCAGGCGCTGGTCGCCCCATCCCCCCTTGGCACACCGCGCCGCACTGTGGTGGGGCTGGACGGCGGGCGGCTGTCGACGATTCTGGCAGTTTTAGAGGCGCGCTGCGGCATCCCCTTTGCAGGGCTGGACGTATTTTTGAACGTGGCAGGCGGGATGCGCGTGACCGAACCTGCCGCCGATTTGGCCGTGGCGGCAGCGATTCTGTCGGCGCGCGAAGACGTGGCGCTGCCGCCCGAATCTGTGCTTTTTGGCGAGATTTCCCTGTCTGGCGCGCTGCGCCCGGTGGGGCAGACAGAAAATCGGTTGAAAGAGGCGGCAAAACTTGGTTTTACCCAAGCCATCGCACCTAAGGGGTCGAAACTTGGATCGCAGGATGGTATGGCAGTGCGGCAAATGTCCGATTTGACGGGATTTGTCGGCGAAATGTTTGGTGCAGGCTAAGTTAGTAATGCGGACAAGTTTAGGCCGCTCAGGTGAAAGCCGCAACGGGAGACGTGGATGGACGGATTTACATTAGTTGACGCGGGGGTTGCAGCCGTAATCGTGCTATCTGCGCTGCTCGCATATTCGCGCGGGTTGGTGCGCGAAGGCATGTCCATTGTCGGCTGGATTGGTGCGGCCATTTTCGCCTTTAGCTTTGCTGGCGTGGCCCAGCCCTTGGTGCGCGAAATTCCCGTTGTCGGCGACTTTCTTGGCGAAAGCTGCGAATTGTCGATTTTCGCCGCTTTTGCCGCCGTTTTTGCACTTGGCCTAATCATCGCAGCCATTTTCACGCCGCTGCTATCGTCATTCGTGCAACGCTCGGCCTTGGGCGGTATTGACCAAGGACTTGGCTTCTTGTTCGGCGCGCTGCGCGGGATATTGCTGGTGGGCGTCGCCCTGCTGGTGTACGACCGCATCATCCCCGATGGCACGGCGGCCATTGTCGAAGACTCGCGTTCGGCGCAGATTTTCGCGTCGTTTACGGCGAATTTGGACCAAGCTGTGCCAACCGAAGCACCAGATTGGCTGAAAAGCCGCTACGCCGAACTAACCGCCTCTTGCACACTGCCAGCCGCAGCCACGAACTAACCAAAGGGGCCAAGCGGCCCCTTTATTGCCTGCCCTAACCGATTAGTGGAGTAGCCATGCGCCCTTTCCTTTCTCATCCCTTTGACGATGATAAGCTGAAGGAAGAATGCGGCATTTTTGGTGTGATCGGAATTCAGGATGCCTCAAATTTCGTGGCCCTTGGCCTGCACGCCCTGCAACATCGCGGGCAAGAGGCGGGAGGTATTGTATCTTATGACCCTGCTACGGGGTTCAATTCGGCCCGCCGTTTTGGCTATGTGCGCGACAATTTCACCAAACCTGATGTGATGGATACGCTGCCGGGCCAACTTGCGATTGGCCATGTGCGGTATTCAACGGCAGGGTCAAAAGGCGCTACAGCAATCCGCGATGTGCAGCCGTTTTTTGGCGAGTTTTCTATGGGCGGCGCGGCGATTGCCCATAATGGCAACTTGACCAACGCCGCTGCCCTGCGCCGCGAGTTGATCGAACGCGGGTCGATCTTTCAATCCTCGTCAGACAGTGAATGCATCATCCATCTGATGGCGCGTTCGATCCAGTCCAACATTTCTGAACGTATCAAAGACGCGCTGCGCCGCGTGGAAGGTGCTTTTTCGGTTGTGGCCATGACGCGCACGAAACTGATTGGCGTGCGCGACCCGCTGGGCGTGCGCCCGCTGGTTTTGGGGCGTATTGGCGATAGCGCTTGGGCGCTGTCTTCGGAAACCTGCGGGCTGGACATTATCGGCGCAGAATTTGTGCGCGAAATTGAACCAGGCGAAATGGTGGTGATCGAAGATGGCAAGGTCGCCTCCACCCGCCCCTTTGCCCCCGCAAAATCGCGGTTTTGTATCTTCGAGCATGTCTATTTCAGCCGCCCCGACAGCATTCTGGGTGGCCGTTCGGTGTACGAGACGCGCCGCCAAATCGGCGTGGAATTGGCCAAAGAGGCCCCTGTGGATGCCGATTTGGTCTGCCCCGTGCCCGATTCTGGCACGCCCGCGGCGATTGGGTTCAGCCAAGAATCGGGCATTCCGTATGCGATGGGGATTATCCGCAATCAATATATGGGCCGCACGTTCATCGAGCCTACCGAGCAAATCCGCAATATGGGCGTGCGCCTGAAACTGAACGTCAACCGCGCCCTGATTAAGGGCAAGCGGGTGATTTTGGTCGATGATTCCGTGGTGCGCGGCACGACCAGCCGCAAGATCAAGGACATGATCCTAGAGGCAGGCGCCGCCGAAGTTCACTTCCGGATTGCATCGCCCCCAACGGCATGGCCCTGTTTTTACGGCGTGGACACGCCCGAACGCAGCAAATTGCTGGCCGCATCGATGACCGAAGATGAAATGCGCGATTGGATCGGCGTCAACAGCCTGAAATTCATCTCGCTAGATGGGCTTTACCGCGCGGCAGGTCAGGCAGGCGGGCGCGACAATTCCAGCCCGCAGTACTGCGATGCCTGTTTTTCGGGCCAATATCCGGTGGCCCCATCGGATAAAATCGCAGAAGGGTTTGAAATGAAGGCAGCCGAATAGGCGCGGGTCGATGTGCTAGGGGTGCAGACCTGTGTATATCTGCAGCACTGATGGGGCTGGCCCCGCCATAATGCCCGCATCCGCGCCGCCCGCAATGGCGGCGGATCGCCACCCGCTGAAGGCCTCGCTGCAAAATGCGCGCCCTTCGGCGCTGGTGGCAAAGGCCATGGCGCTGCTTTTGCGCGGAACAGTTTGCCCACCCGCCAAATAATATAGCAAGGCTTGGGCCACCAATTCCCAGCCCATTCCCAAGGCCGCAGGCCCAAGCGTTTGCCAATTGCCAGCGGGCAGATCACCCAAATTGGCGGTAATTTTGACTGTAATAGTGTTCAGCTTTGATTTGCCCTTTCCCTCTTGACCAAAGGTAATGTCGATCATTTGACGCGAGGTGCCGCGGATAAGATCAATAGACAAACGGCGCTTTGGCTCGCAAACCGTAATGCTGCCGTCAGCCAAATCGCCCAAACGAAACGCGCCGCCCTTTGCCGGTTTGCCCGAAACAGGTGTCAGCCACAGGGCGATCTTTTCAGGCTTCACCAGCGCGCCCCAAATTTCATCCACAGATTTAGGGGTTTGCGCGGTAAATTCGATGACATAGGCATCTTGCGCGCTCTTCGCTGCAGGCTTCTTTTTGGCCGCTTTGGCAAAGGAAAATTTGCGGATCATAGACTGCCCCTCTAGTGTTGCACCTGCGATTGCCAAACAATTGTGGCCATTTCGCGGCGAGGTAAAAAGAAGCTTAATCTATGAACGTAAGGGTTGAAGACTATATTTCCGCAAAAACGCCCGAATTTGCGGCGGCGTTGGCCCAATTGCGCGCGATGCTGCGCGAAATCTTGCCCGATCATATCGAAGTGATGTCCTATGCCATGCCAAGCCTGCGCGCGCGCATTCCAGACGGCAAAATGATCATCGGCTATGCCGCGTTTGCCAAACATATCGGGCTTTACCCCCATTCGGGCAATGTGATCGATAAGATCAACTGCGCGCCCTATAAAACCAGCAAATCGGGCATCATTTTTGCGCCGGGTGGCCTGCCCCCCCGCGCGCTGGTGGCCGCCATCATCGCTCAGCGCCAGCGCGAACTGGCCGCAGGCTACCCAATTGCAAAGGGCTAGCGCCCCCCTTGCACTTTCACATTGGCTCAAATACCTCCGCGCAGAGCGCAAAGCGCCGCAAACCCGCCCTTGAAAGGATATCCCATGACCCCGCGTATTGCCCTGATTACCGGTGCCTCGCGCGGCCTTGGCGCAGCTTTGGCCGAGGGGCTGGCCCTGCGCGGCTGGCATGTGGTGGCAGTGGCGCGCACGACGGGCGCATTAGAAGAATTGGACGACCGTATAAAGACGCACAAAAGCCCCGGTGCAGGCACGCTAACACTGGCCCCAATGGACGTGACCGATGAAGGCGCAATGCAGCATCTGTGCCTGAATATCCATCAGCGTTGGAGCGGGCTGCAGTTTTGGGCGCATACGGCGGTGCATGTGGCCCCGCTGGCCCCAGCGGGGTCGCTGGATGCAAAAGATTGGGCGAAATCGGTGGCTTGTAACGTCACGGCCACTGGCAATTTGATCCCGCTGGTCGAACCCCTTTTGCGCGATGGGAACGGCACGGCGCTGTTCTTGGATGACCCGCGCGGCGGCGAGAAGTTTTTCGCCGCCTACGGGGCCAGCAAGGCCGCGCAAATCGCGCTGGCGCGGTCTTGGGCGGCGGAAACAATCAAAACTGGCCCGCGCGTTCTGATCGCCACCCCTGCGCCGATGTCCACCGCCACCCGCGCGCGGTTTTACCCCGGCGAAGATCGCAGCAAACTGGCCGATCCAAGGGTCGAAGCAGAACGGCTTATCAGAATGATCTAAAGCCTGCCCGCCGCCCCGTTTGCATGGGGCGGCGGGCAGTTGTCGCGCCTATCCGAAGGCGAAGCTACCTTGTAAAAATTGGCGCGACAAACATCAGGTGCAGCCAACTGGCGGCACCCCATCACAAAACCAAACAAAGCAGCGCCTGCGGCAAAGCGTACACGCCAGCGTGCATCAAGTGCTGGGCATGCGAATGCTACAACTGAAAGAATTTTTTAAGGGACGTCAATCAATCAGAGCGGCGGCGATTGCCGCCCATAGCGGCCCCAAAGGCTCGATTCCCACCGACAGGCGCACAAAGCCCAAAGGCACGCTATCGCCCCAGCGCGCGCGCCGCTCGCCCGAAGTATGCACACCGCCAAAACTGGTGGCCTGCTGGATCATCGGGCAGCGGGATAGGAACCTCTCAGCAGCGGTTTCATCGGCAAAGGTCATGCCGACCAAAAAGCCAAACCCAGCCATTTGCCGCGCGGCCAATGCGTAATCAGGATCCTCAGGCAATCCTAGATAGCGCAAGGATACAAGCGCCTTGTGGCCCTGCAACCGCTGCGCAATCGCGCCCGCATTTGCGCACATGCGGGTCAGGCGAACCTCTAGCGTCTCAAGCCCGCGATGCACCAGCCATGCATCAAACGGGCTGGGAATGGCCCCAGACATGCGCCGCCAATCGGACACGCGCGTCATTAGCGCCGCATCGCGCCCCGCCACATGCCCAAACAGCACATCGCCGTGCCCAGCGGGGGCCTTGGTATCTGCGGCCACCACCAAATCGGCCCCCAAATCCAAGGGGCGCTGCAGCAGCGGTGTCATGGTGGTGTTGTCCACAATCACCTTCGCCCCCAATGCCCGCGCCCGTGCGGCCACAGCAGGAATATCGATCATATCAAGTACTGGGTTTGTGGGGGTCTCTATATAAACAACCCCCGCCCCCGCGAAATTTGCCAAAGCATAGTCTTTGGCCGGCAGATAGGTCACACTTACCCCTAAAGGGCGCAGAAAATTATCCGCAAATACCCGGGTGACGTAATAACCATCACTTGGCAAAACCACGCGCCCACCGCCCTGAACACAGGCCATCAGCGCCGCCGATATCGCCGCCATGCCCGATGGAAAGGCCAAGGCTGGGGCATCTTCCAGCAGGGTTAGTTGGGCCTCAACGGCGTCCCAAGTTGGATTGCCCGCGCGGGTATAAAAATGCCCGCCCGCCTGCACTTGCGGCAGATGATAGGCTGATGACATCACAATTGGCGCGGCAATGGGACCACCCTGCGCAAGATACTTTTTGCGGTGATGCAGCATCATGGCTGCGCGCTGCAAATCCTCATCGCGCATGCCGATCCCCTTTCATACTGATCCAAATACCTATGCGGCGCTGCCGCTAAACCAGCTTGGCAGGAAATCCTTCCGCGCGCAAATCGGTATGCAGCAGGTCTTCCAGCAGCTTGGCAATCATCGGCGATTGCGCCTCGCCGCCATAGGCCGCTTTTGCCGCGATATAGGTCTGCTGCGTCATCGATGCCAAATCCAAGGGCACACCAAATTCGCGGCCAAAGCCCAGCGCAAAGCCCAAGTCCTTGAGCGCCAGATCGATGTTAAAGGCAATGTCATAGCTGCCGTTCAAAATCAGCGCGCCTTCGGTTTCATGCACAAAGGAATTGCCCGAACTTGCCGCAATAGCATGCCAACTTTGCGCCAAATCCAACCCCCCGCGCTTGGCCAGCATCAATGCCTCTGATGTGGCCTTTAGGTGAATAAAGGCCAGCATATTGGTGATGACCTTGATAATCGCCGAAGACCCCAGCGGCCCCATGTGGAAAATGCGGTCCCCCATCGCGGCCATTGCGCCTTGGTGCAGATCGAACAGCGCCTTTGATCCGCCTGCCAGCATGGTGATCTTGCCTTGGGCGGCCAAATGCACCCCGCCTGTGACGGGCAGTTCCATCATCTCGTGCCCCGCATCACTTGCGATTTTGGCAAAGGCCAAAACCTCTTCGCGCCCCAAGGTGGACATTTCCACCCACGATGCCCCTGCCTTCATATGCGGCAAGATAGTGCGCAGCACTGTTTCAGACACGCGCGGGCTGGGCAGGCAGGTGATAACGTGATCGACACTTGCCGCCACCTCTTCGGCGCTGCTGGCGAGTGTCGCACCAGCAGCCACCAGCGGGGCTGCAAGGGCTGCGTTCAAATCATAAACCGTCAGCCCAAAGCCAGCCTTCAAAAGGCAACCCGCGCAGGCCGCCCCCAAATTGCCAAGGCCGATATAGCCGTAATGAATGCTCATGCGTCCTCGCCCCAGCCAACAATCGCCTTAACCTCGCAGAAGTCATGGATGCCATAGGCCCCATATTCGCGCCCATTGCCCGATTGTTTATACCCGCCGAACGGCGCGTGAATATCCCATGCGGGATAGTTCAGGTTCACCGTGCCCGCGCGCATGCGCCGCGCCACGGCCCGCGCATCCGCAACAGGGCCGCTGATATAGGCGGCAAGCCCGTATTCGGTATCATTGCCCACGCGCACCGCCTCATCGACGCTGTCATAGGGAATCAGCACCAACACAGGGCCAAAGATTTCCTCGCGCGCGATGGTCATATCATTGGTCACATCGGCAAAGACCGTCGGGCGCACGAACCAGCCGCGATTAACCCCTTCGGGCCGCCCAATGCCACCTGTCACCAGCGTAGCCCCTTCGGAGATGCCCTTTTCAATCAGGCCCTGCACTTTGGTAAACTGCATTTTCGATACCAGCGGCCCCATCGTCGTGGACTCTTGCCGTGGATCCCCCACCACAATGCCCTCTGCCGCCGCCTTGGCCGCCGCCACCGCCACATCGCGCGCCGCACGCGGGATGAACATGCGCGTGGCCGCATCGCACGACTGGCCCGTATTGGTCATCATCGCCGCCGTGCCATCGGCCACCGCCTGTGCAATATCGGCTAAAGGCAAGATAATGTTCGGCGATTTGCCGCCCAGTTCCTGCGCCACACGCTTTACCGTAGGCGCGGCCGCGGCCGCCACCGCAATACCCGCCCGCGTGCTGCCCGTGAACGACACCATATCCACATCAGGATGGGACGCCATCCGCGCGCCAACATCTGGCCCGGTGCCATTGACCAAATTGAACACGCCCGCAGGCACGCCCGCCGCGTGGCAAATTTCTGCAAACAAAACGCCAGACAAAGGCGCAATTTCCGATGGTTTTAGCACCATCGTGCAGCCCGCAATCAGCGCAGGGGCCACTTTGCACACAATCTGATTCAGCGGCCAATTCCACGGCGTAATCAACGCGCACACGCCGATGCCTTCGTAAATGATGCGCGTGGTACCGCTGGTTTTCTCCCACACCATGTCCTCGGCGGCCTTGATCGTGGCCTCTAGATGCACTTGGCCCGCCCAAACCTGCGCCTCGCGCGCCCAAGTAATCGGCGCGCCCATTTCGGTGGAAACCGCCTGCGCGATATCTTCATACCGCGAATTATAAACCTCTAGCAGGCGTTTGACCAAGGCAATGCGCTCGGCCACGGGCCAATTGGAATACCCTTCAAACGCCGCCCGCGCCGCAGCCACCGCCGCATCAACATCATCGGCGTTGCCCAAGGCCACCTGCGCAACAATCTCTTCGGTCGCGGGGTTTTCCACGCCCACTTGGGTTTGCGATATTGGGGCCACCCATACGCCGCCGATATAGAAATGGGTCATATGTTCAGAGATCATGCGCGCCTCACGAGAAATAGATGTTGTATTTGGCGCGAATGGCCGCGTCGATTTGCGGGTCGATCACAGTGCCAGCCTTGGCCAGAATGGCATTCTTGCGCGCAATCGCCGCATCAAGCAAGAGGGGCTTGCCCGCCTCGTTCCATTCTTTTGGCGACATGCGGTTGGCGACCTTTGGGTAGATATATTCGGTCTGCATCAGTTTCAGTGTCTGATCGCTGCCCAAATAGTGGCCTGGCCCGCCAAGGCAAACCTCTTTCATCGCATCGATACTGGTGGTGTCAGGCGTCACGTCAATGCCGCGCACAAGACGCATCGCTTGTCCCAAAAGATCATCGCCCAAAACCAACGATTCCAGACAGAACCCCAGCAGGGATGCGTGCATCCCCACCGCCTCATAGCACATGTTCAGGCCAGACAGGCCCGCAAGCGCATTGGTGATCCCTTGCTCCCATCCCGCCTGCATATCAGGCAGTTTGCTATCAGAAATCCCGCTAGCCGCGCCGCCCGGCAAATCATAGAAATGGTGCATTTGCGCACAGCCTGCGGTCAATAGCGCCTGCTCGGCACTGCCGCCCGACATAGCCCCCGTGCGAAGGTCGGAAACAAACGGCCATGTTCCAAAAATGCAAGGCGCACCTTTGACGATAGCATTGGCATAAACCACACCAGCCAAGCATTCTGCCATGGCTTGTACGATGGTCAGGGCGATGGGAGCTGGCGCAGTCGCCCCCGCTTGGCCCGCCGACAGCAGCAGCATCGGCATCCCGCGCCGAATGCAATCTTCCATCGTAATACAAGATTCTTCGGCAAACTTCATCGGCGGGACAACGAAGCAATTGGAATTGCTGACGAAAGGCCGCTCGCGCCATTTATCTTCGCCGCCCGCAACCATGTAAATCATGTCAAAACAATCGGCCACATGGGACGGGTCGCTAAAGGATGTGCCAACATGCTTTTTCGTGCCTGCAAGGCAGCCATACAGCGTGTTCAAATCCATCTCGCGGTTATCGACCACATCGCGGCACACCATCGTGCGCTGGTAAAAGTGGATATTATCCAAATTATCGACCAAACGCGCCGCATCATAAAGGTCTTGCGCCGTGCTTTCGCGGTAGTCCAGTGTGATGGGATCCACGATATGCACCGCCGCCCCAGCAGTGCCAAAATGCACCTTATTGCCGGACAAATGAAGATCATTCTTGGGGTCGCGCGCGTGCAGGGTAATCCCGCGCGCAGCCACGCTAAGCATATCTTCGACCAGCGCGCGCGGAAACCGAATGCGCCCGTCATCGCCCAGAATCGCCCCCGCCCCGGTCAGCAGTTCTACCCCCGATGGTGGCGCTTGGGAAAGGCCAATTTGCTCCAGCGCATCTAGCGCCGCCGCATGAATTTGCGCTATCCCCGCCTCGGTCAGCGGGCGATACTGCCCGCCCTCCATGCCAGCGCGCACAGGGCGCACATCCTCGGCCAAGGGTGCCGCGCGCATCGCCACCCGCGCCTCGCGCCCACCCGAGCGGCGCGAACGTGCCGGTGCGCATTCATCGGCAATGTTTGTATCTATCTCATTCATCTGATCGGCCTTTCATATTGGCGCAAATATCCATCTCCGCGCGTCAGGCGCGGACGCGGTCTGATTTCGGGTCATACATCGGGGCTAGGCTGGCCACGGCCTCATGCCGCACCCCTGCCACCTCAATTTCATATCGGCGGGCCAGCATATCGGCCTCGGTCTGGCCTTCGCAGGGCACATAGCCCATGCCCACGGCCCCGCCCAAGAAATGCCCATAGTTTCCGCTGGTCACTGGCCCCACAATAACGCCGTCCCGCACCAACGCCTCGTTGTGAAACAGCAGGGGCTCTGGGTCTTTCAGGCGAAACTGCACCATGCGCCGCGCAAGGCCCGCTTCGCGCTTTGCCGCCACCGCTGCCTCACCGATATACCCCGATTTCTTGCCCGATACTGTAAAGCCAAGCCCTGCTTCCAGCACATGATCTTCGTCGGTAATATCATGGCCCCAGTGGCGGTAAGCCTTTTCAATGCGGCAACTGTCCAGCGTATGCAGCCCGCACAGCTTTAACCCAACCTCTGCGCCCGCCTCCTCCAGTGCCTCGAACACATGGGCTGTCTGATCGCTGCTGGCATAAATCTCCCAACCAAGCTCGCCCACATAGGTGACGCGGTGCGCCCGCGCCACGCCCATGCCAATTTCAATTTCACGCGCTGTGCCAAAGGGATGGGCCGCATTGCTAAAATCATTGGGCGATACGCGCGCCATCACGTCGCGCGCGCGCGGCCCCATCAGGCACAATACCGATTCCGCCGCCGTCATGTCCGTAATCACCGCAAATTCGCTGGCCAGATTTGCCCGCAGCCACGCTAAATTGCGCTGCAACGTCGCCCCCGGCACAACCAGCACAAAGGCAGTTTCTGAAAGACGCGTCACGGTCAAATCCGCCTCGATCCCGCCGCGCGCGTTCAGCATCATTGTATAAACAATCCGCCCCTCGGCCACGTCCATTTGGGCAGAGCAAACACGGTTCAGAAATGCACAAGCATCCCGCCCCTCAACCCGAATTTTCCCGAAGGATGTCATGTCAAACAGACCAACCCCGGTGCGCACTGCCATATGTTCGGCGCGTTGGTTTTCAAACCAATTCTGCCGCTTCCAAGAATATTCATAGGCGCGTGTCTGGCCCTCATTGGCAAACCAATTCGCCCGCTCCCACCCCGCCACTTCGCCAAACACTGCCCCGCGCGCGGCCAGATGGTCGTGAATTGGGCTGCGCCGCACCCCGCGGCTTGTTTCCATCTGGCGGTAAGGGAAATGGTCGGCATAAAGCAGCCCAAGCGTCTCGCTGACCCGCTCTTTCAGATATTTCCGATTGCGCTGAAACGGCTGCGCGCGGCGAATATCCACTTCCCACAAATCAAAGGGCGGCGCGCCTTCGCATATCCAATGCGCCAGCGCCATACCCGCCCCGCCAGACCCTGCAATACCAACCGAATTATACCCCGCCGCAATCCAATAGCCGCCCAGTTCAGGCGCCTCGCCCAGGTAATATCGGTCATCAGGGGTAAAGCTTTCAGGCCCGTTGAAAAACGTGTGAATGCCTGCGGTTTGAAACAAGGGCAAACGCTCGGCTGCCATTTCCAGAATGGGGGCAAAATGATCCCAATCTTCGGGCAGCGTATCGAACATGAAATCTTCGCGGATACCGTCCATGCCCCAAGGCTTGGCTTTGGGTTCAAACGCCCCCACCATCATCTTGCCCGCATCGGATTTGTAATAGGCGCATTCATCAGGCACCCGCAAAACAGGCATATGACCTAAGCCCGCAATCGGTTCGGTGACGAGATAAAAATGCTCGCAGGCGTGCAAGGGCAGCGTCACTTTCGATTGCGCCGCAAGTTCGCGCCCCCACATACCTGCGCAATTGACAACGACATCGGCCGCAATATGCCCCGCCGCACCATCTGCGGCGATGTAATCCACGCCGGTCACACGGCCCTCTTTTTGGGTTACGCCAACCACTTTGGTATGCTCAAATATCTGCGCGCCGGCCTTACGCGCGCCCTTGGCCAGCGCCATGGCGATATTGGCAGGGTCGCACTGCCCATCCAGCGGCAAATGCACCGCGCCGACAACGCCGCCAATGTTCAAATGCGGATACATCGCCTTGGCTTCGGTTGGGCTAATCTCCTGCACATCCACATCAAAAATCCGCGCGACTGTCGCCTGCCGAAGCAGTTCCTCATGCCGATGCGCCGTCAGCGCAACGGATATGCTGCCCACCTGCCGCATCCCCGTTTCAATCCCCGTCTCGGCGGCCAATTTCACATACAAATCAGCCGAATACTTCGCCAGCCGCGTCATATTGGCCGATCCGCGCAGTTGCCCAATCAGCCCCGCCGCGTGCCATGTCGTCCCTGACGTCAATTGCTTGCGCTCTAGCAGCACAATATCCTTCCAGCCCATTTTGGCCAAATGATAGGCCACGGACGCGCCCGAAACGCCCCCGCCAATAATCACTGCCCGCGCATGGTTTGGTATCTGTGCCATCTAATCGTCTTCCTAACTCTAGAAATATCCCACGGGGGCGCGGGGGTGTGAAACCCCCCCGTCTGT
>CAMAXX010000029.1 GCA_945862435.1 Pseudorhodobacter antarcticus | reverse complement strand
CCGCCGCCAAGGCACCGCGATGTTGGAAATTGACGCAGGCCAGACATCGGGCAAAAGGTGATTGAGGCTACGAATATCTCGCTGGCCTTTGGCGCAAAGCAAATTGTGAATGGGTTCGATCTGCGCGTGCTGCGCGGCGACCGCGTGGCCTTTGTTGGCCCCAACGGCGTGGGCAAAACCAGCCTTCTTAAACTGCTTTTGGGCCAAATCGCCCCCGATTCTGGCACTGTGACCCTTGGCACCAACCTTGACATCGCCGTGTTCGACCAAGCCCGCGCGCGTCTGGACGGCGAGGCATCGCTTTGGGACAATCTGGTCGGCGATCCGCTGATGGCCGTGTCTGGCGCATCCGATCAGGTGATGGTGCGCGGGCGACCCAAACATGTGGTCGCATACCTGAAAGATTTTCTGTTCGACGAAAGCCAAGCCCGCGCGCCCGTCAAATCCCTATCAGGCGGCGAAAAGGCGCGGCTTTTGCTGGCGAAACTCATGGCGCTGCCGTCCAACCTTTTGGTGCTGGACGAACCGACCAACGATCTAGACGTGGTAACGCTAGACCTGCTGCAAGACATCCTGTCCGATTATGACGGAACCGTACTGCTAGTCTCTCACGACCGCGATTTTATCGACCGCATTGCAACCACAACCATCGCGCTGGAAGGGCAGGGCCGCGCCACAGCCTTTCCGGGCGGGTGGAGCGATTATGCACGCCTGCGCTTTATCGGATTTGATACCGAAACCTTCGACAACGCCGCTAAAAAACCGGCCGCCCCCACATCCGCCCCGCCGCCCGTTAAACCCAAATCCAAGCTGACCTTCACCGAGGCAAAACGGCTGGACTCCCTGCCAGACCTGATTTCAAAGGCCGAGGCAGAACTGGCCAAACTCTCCACCCTTTTGGAAGACCCCGCCCTGTTCACCCGCGACCCTGTGAAATTTGGCAAAACGTCTGAAATGGTGGCGAAATTGCAGGCGGCCCTTCAGGCGCTGGAAGAGGAATGGATGGGGTTGGAGGCGAAGGCGGGGTAAACCCCCTTCCCATGCCCCCAAACCCCTGCTATCACACCGCTATGAGACAGATTTGCACCATTATCTGCTGCATTACCTGCTGACCTTTGTCACGCGGGGCTGTCATTCCTAACCCGAACAGACGATACCCGCCCAAGGCGATAGGCATTGCGCGCGAGGCTTGTATTTGGGGTTAAGGCGATGACGATCAAACTTTACAACAGCAAAACCCGCCAAAAGCAGGATTTTGCGCCTTTGGACCCAAGTAATGTCCGCATGTACGTCTGCGGCCCCACTGTCTATGACCGCGCCCATCTGGGCAACGCGCGCCCCGTGTTGGTGTTTGACGTGCTGTATCGCCTGCTGCGCCACACTTACGGGGCCGAAGCCGTCACCTATGTACGCAATTTTACGGACGTGGATGACAAGATCAACGCATCCGCCCTTGCCCGCCAGCAAGCGGGTGACCCCCGCACGCTTGAGGCGCTGATTGCCGAACGCACGGACGAAACCATCGCATGGTATCACGCCGATATGGACGCTTTGGGCGCGCTGCGGCCAAACCATGAGCCGCGCGCGACGGGCTTTATCGGCCCGATGATCACGATGATCGAAAAGCTGATCGCCAGCGGTCACGCCTATGCAGCAGCGGGCCATGTGCTATTCCGCGTGCGGTCTTACCAAAACTACGGCGCGCTATCGGGGCGATCTGTCGATGACATGATCGCCGGCGCGCGGGTGGAAGTAGCCCCCTTTAAAGAAGACCCAATGGATTTTGTGCTTTGGAAACCATCATCCGCGCAGGAACCCGGCTGGGACAGCCCCTGGGGCCGTGGCCGCCCAGGCTGGCATATTGAATGCAGCGCCATGGCCTACGAACTGCTGGGGGACACGTTCGACATTCACGGTGGCGGGCTTGATCTGCAATTCCCTCACCACGAGAATGAAATCGCCCAAAGCGCCTGCGCCCACCCTTCGGGCAGCTTTGCGCAAGTCTGGATGCATAACGAGATGTTGCAGGTGGAGGGTAAGAAAATGTCCAAGTCATTGGGCAATTTCTTTACCGTGCGCGATTTGCTGGACAAGGGCTATGCTGGCGAAGTCATCAGGTTCGTGATGCTGTCCACGCATTACCGCAAGCCGATGAATTGGACAGAGGCGAAGGCGCGGGAGGCGGAACGCGCGCTTCGAAAGTGGCGGCGATTGCTGGTCGGCGTTGCGCCAACTAGGCCGATGAATGAAATTGAGGTTTATTTGAGTGATGATCTCAACACCGCTGGGGCATTGAGTTGCTTGGGGCATATTGGACAAGCTCTGTATCAAAGAAACAACTCTTCATGGGATGTGCTTGAGAATGTCTCTGATTCTAACTGGTCGAAAGATGCGAGCGAATTCCTCGCTTCGCTTCAATTATTGGGACTTCTGACTGAAGAACTTTCAGTTTGGGCAGATCTACCAGATTTATATCCATACGCTGACAAGCTCACAGAACTGCGCCAATTCGCACTTTCGACAAAGGACTTTTCGCAGGTCGATGCCTTCAAAGCCGCTCTCACCGCCGCTGGCGTCGAAGTTCGAATGTCAAAGTCTGCCGTCGAGCTAACCCCAAGCACGGGCTTCAACCCCGCCAAACTCGACGCCCTGCTATGACGCCTAACTTGTTGCAAAACCGCAAGACTTTCTTCCCTTTCCGCGCTTTTATGTTGAAAAAAGCGTTAAGATTTACAGCGCCGCGAAACACTTTTGCCCCAAAGGCCCGCCCATGACAGTGCCACAAACAGTGCCCCATACAGTGCCCCGCAAAGACCGCCTTTACCTGTTCGACACCACCCTGCGCGATGGTCAGCAGACCCAAGGCGTGCAGTTTTCCGCCGCCGAGAAAATCCAGATCGCCACCGCCCTCGACACCCTTGGCATTGATTATATCGAAGGCGGCTGGCCGGGGGCGAACCCTACGGACTCAGATTTCTTCGCCAACGCCCCCAAAACCCGCGCCACCATGACAGCGTTCGGGATGACCAAACGCTCGGGCCGAAGCGCGGAAAATGACGATGTTCTGGCGGGTGTTCTAAACGCCCGCACGCCTGCCGTTTGTCTCGTCGGCAAAACACATGACTTCCACGTCAAAACCGCCCTCGACATTCCGCTGGATGAAAACATCGAAAATATCCGCGCCAGCATCGCCCATGTCATCGCCCAAGGGCGCGAGGCGCTGTTTGATGCCGAACATTTCTTCGACGGCTACCGCAGCAACCCCGCCTATGCGCTGCAATCCCTGCGCGCGGCTTATGACGCGGGCGCGGCTTGGGTGGTTTTGTGCGACACCAATGGCGGCACTTTGCCCGAAGACATCCACCGCATCATCGCCGAAGTCATCGCATCGGGCATCGATGGCGGCCGCCTTGGCATCCATTGCCATGATGATACGGGCAATGCGGTGGCAAATTCGCTCGCCGCCGTGCGGGCAGGGGCGCGGCAGATCCAAGGCACACTGAACGGGCTTGGGGAACGCTGCGGCAATGCCAATTTGGTGACGATCATCCCAACCCTGCTGCTGAAGGAACCCTTTGCCAGCACCCTCGACACTGGCATCACCACAGATGGCCTTGCCAGCCTGCTGCGCCTGTCGCGCCAGCTTGATGATATTCTAAACCGTGTGCCGCTGCGGTCTGCCCCCTATGTCGGGGCATCAGCATTCGCCCATAAGGCGGGGCTTCATGCATCGGCCATTCTGAAAGACCCTACCACTTACGAGCATATCCCCCCCGAATCCGTGGGCAATGCCCGCATTATCCCGATGTCGAACCAAGCGGGCCAGTCGAACCTGCGCGCGCGCTTGAACGCGGCGGGCATCGACGTGGCGGCAGGCGACCCCCGCCTTGGTGCGATTTTAGACAGTATCAAAGACCGCGAAGATCAGGGCTATGCCTATGACGGCGCGCAGGCGAGTTTTGAAATTCTGGCCCGCCGCGCGCTGGGGCTGTTGCCCGATTTCTTTGAGGTCAAACGTTACCGCGTCACCATTGAACGGCGCAAAAACCGCTATGATCGGATGATTTCCCTGTCCGAAGCGGTGGTGGTCGTGAAAATCGGCGGGGAAAAGAAAATGTCGGTGTCCGACAGTATGGATGCCGAGGGCATTGACCGCGGCCCCGTCAATGCACTGGCTAAGGCGCTGGCCAAGGACCTTGGCCCCTATCAGGCCGCGATTGCCGATATGCGGCTGGTCGATTTCAAAGTGCGCATCACCCAAGGCGGCACCGAAGCGGTGACGCGGGTGATTATCGATTCAGAAGACGGGCAGGGGCGGCTGTGGTCCACAGTGGGAGTGTCGGCAAATATTGTGGATGCAAGTTTCGAGGCGCTGCTGGATGCGATCAACTGGAAGCTGCTGCGCGACGAGGCTGTGGTGTGAAGATGCTTGCGATTGGCCTTGCTATTCCGTTCATTTTGCTGGTCATCGCGCTGGCATGGCCATTGCGCGCGCCAAATGCTGGGGGCATGGATTTCACTGCGCAACTCGCGCAGCAAAACATAGCAATTCCCCTGCAATCCCTGTCGATGCGGGATGGCTACCCGCTGCCATTTCGCGCGTTAAATGGCCCCAAAGGCGCGCCTTTGATGGTGATGGTCCACGGATCGGGATGGCACGGTATGCAGTTTGAGGGGCTGGCGGCCGCGCTTGCTCCATTTGCCGATATTGTGATCCCCGATCTGCGCGGCCATGGCTTGGGCCCCCAGCGGCGCGGTGATGTGGATTACATTGGCCAGCTCGAGGATGATTTGGCCGATCTGATTAGGGCCCGTGCGAGGCCAGGGCAAAAGGTGCTGCTGCTGGGCCACTCGTCGGGCGGAGGGCTGGTGGTGCGGTTTGCGGGCGGGGCACATCGCGCGCTGATCGGGGGCGCTGTGCTGCTAGCCCCGTTCCTGCACCATAGCGCGCCGACCACGCGGGTGAGTGCGGGCGGATGGGCGAGGGTTAATCTGCCGCGCATCATTGGGTTGTCCATCCTGAACCGCGTTGGGATCACGGCTTTGAACGGGCTGAAAATCGTAAGCTTTGCCATGCCAGATCCCGTGTTGAAGGGGCCTTTGGGGCATACGGCCACAACGGCCTACAGTTATCGGTTGAACACGTCTTTCGCCCCGCGCGATGATTACAGAACCGATCTGGCCGCCCTGCCGCCCTATCTTCTGGTGGTCGGCAGCCATGACGAAAGTTTTGTCGCCGAAGCCTATGCCCCGCTGCTAGACAGCGCCAGAGCCAAGGGGAAGGTGCATGTTTTGCAAGGGTTGACTCATCTGGAGGTGGTCAATCATGCCCAAACCGCCGAATTAATCGTGCAGTATTTGGGCCAGATATGACCATTGACGCCTGCGCCGCCCTTGTTGCCCGCGCCGATCCAGACCGTTGGGCGGCGGTTTTGGCAGCACCTCTGTCCGCCCGCGCGCCCCTGATCGTGCTTTATGCCTATAACATTGAAATATCCCGCGCGCCGTGGGCGTCGTCGCAAACTTTGATCTGCGAGATGCGCCTGCAATGGTGGCGCGATGTGCTGGTATCGCCCACCCGCCCTGCGCACGAGGTGGCTGGGCCGCTGCATGATTTGATTGGGCATGGCAAGTTGGACGTGGCGGCGCTGGACGCAATGGCAGCGGCGCGGGTCTGGGATGTGTATTCTGATCCCTTTGAGGATGCCGACCATTTCACCCAGTATCTGTCCCAAACGGCGGGTGGGTTGATGGCCGCGTCAGTGCAGGTTTTGGGCGCATCGGGGACGGATGCTATGTCAGTGGCGCAGGGTTATGGCGCCGCCACTGGCCTTGCTGCCTATTTTCGCGCTGTGCCCGAACTGACGGCCCGTGGGCGGGTGCCGCTGATCGACGATAGCGATCAGGCGATTGCCGCATTAGCGCACGCCGCTCTGACGAATTGGAACTTGGCAGTTTCCAAACGTCGCGCGCTGGCGCAGGCTTGGCCCGCGCTGCTAACGGGGGTGCAGGCAGGGGCAGTTTTGAAACTGGCCGCAAGCGACCCCGTTTTGGTGCGGACGGGCGGGCTGCATCTTGCCCCGATGCAGGCGCGGGCGCGGCTGATTTGGGCCAGTATCACGGGCAGGGTTTAACCCCGCGACAGATCTATCGCAAAGCGCCAAGGCGAGGGTGGAGCGGGCGTAAAGCCGTGGTGGATATAAAAATCGCGCGCTTCGGCATTGGCCTCTTGGGTAGACACGGTCAAATAATCGCAACCCATGGCCAAAACATGCGCCCGCACCGCGCGGAACATCGCCGTGCCCAACCCCGCTCCGCGCGCAGGCTCGGCCACAAACAAATGGTGCAAATCCATGCCGCGCTGGCCCAAGTGCGCGCGCATCAACGGCAGCAGCAGGGCATAAGCCTGCAATTCGCCGCCTTCATCGCCGACCAACCCCTGCGCCCAAGGGGCTGGCCCAAACAAATCGCGCGATAGACTATCAAGACTGGCCTGCGGCGTGTCGCCGTGATGCTGCGCCAAGGACTGCACCAATTTCAAGACATGTGGCAGATCGGCAGGGGTTATCGGGCGAATCTCCATATCAAGCCTCCTTGGACCGCAGCGCTAGCCAAACCAGCGCCCCGCCTGCAAGCACTAAAAACGGCAACATCGCCATATTTACTGCCGCCCAACCTGCCTGCGCCGAACTGCCCGAACAATTCATCAGCCCGCCCGATGACAGGCTGGCCACTGTCACCCCGCCAAAAACGATCAAATCATTCAGCCCCTGCATCCGCCCGCGCTCTTCGGGCGCAATAGATGTGGTCAGCAGGGTGGTCGCCCCAATAAACCCGAAATTCCAGCCAACCCCCAGCAGGATCAGGGCAGCGAAAAACTGCGTTATTTGAACCCCTGAAATCGCCACTGCACCCGCTGCGGCCAAAATGGTCAGTCCCAGACCCATTACACGGGTCGCGCCAAAGCGGACGATCACATGGCCAGTGATGAAACTGGGTGCATACATGGCCAGCACATGTGCGGTAACCACATTGGCGGCATCATTCGTTTGAAACCCGCAACCAACCACAGCCAGCGGGGACGATGTCATCACCAGATTCATCAGCGCATAAGACACTGTGGCCACAACCACCGCCACCGCCACATGAGGTGTTTTCAATAGCTCAATACGCGAGCGTCCCATGGGGGCGTCGCTGGCCGCTTTTGGCAGTTTGGGGATGTTCAAAAAAGCAAACAGCAAAACGCCCGCTAAGTTCAACCCAATTACCGCAAGATAGCTGCCCAAAAACGGCACAACCATCGACTGCGCGGTCAATTTAACAATCTGCGGCCCGACGATGGCCGACAAAAGCCCCCCCGCCATAACGGCCGAAATCGCCTTGGGGCGGTAGGCCTCTGATGCCATGTCGGCTGCGGCAAAGCGGTAAAGCCCTTGGGCCGACATATAAATGCCTGACAGAAGCCCACCAAACACAAACAGCCAAAAGTTGGAAGTATACAGCGCCAGCGCGCCCACTGCCGCGCCCATCGTGCCGCCCAGCGTGCCAACGTAAAACCCCGCGCGCCGCCCAAACCGCGCCATAAAGGCTGAAAGCGGCGTTGCGGTTAGCATTGATCCAATCACCATCGCCGAAATGGGCAAGGTCGCCCAGCAGGCGTTGCTGGCCAAACTTTGCCCCGCCAGCCCCGCTATGGTAAAAATAATCGGCATCTGCGCGCCCAAAACCGCCTGAGAGGCGACCAGAACGGCGACATTGCGGCGGGCGATGGTATCTGTTTCACTCATGCCGCAGGGTTAAGCCGAAGGTGGCCTGCCCGCAAGGGACTAAAGGGGGGGCGTGATGGTTGGGCGTATTTTGGAAACGGATGCCTGTATCGCCGAGGGGGCTGCGCATTTGGCCGCACTTGATCCGCGCTTTGCCTATGCGCTGGCCCAAACTGGCCCCTTGCCGCTGCGCAGGCAGGCGGGCGGGTTCACAGCGCTGCTGGATGCCGTTGTCGGCCAGCAAGTTTCGGTTGCAGCAGGGGACGCAATTTGGCGGCGGATGGACGGGGCGGGGCTGACGGTAATAGACGGAATTCTAGCCGCCACTGTGGAAGAAATGCGCGCCGTGGGCCTGTCGCGGCAAAAGGCATCTTATGCCCATGCTTTGGCTGGCGCGGGGATTGATTATAAGGCGCTGGAAATCGCCCCCACTGATGAGGTCATCAAGACCCTTACCGCCGTCAAAGGCATCGGCGTTTGGACGGCCGAGATTTACGCCATGTTCGCCCTTGGCCGCGCCGATGCTTTTGCAGCGGGCGATTTGGCGCTGCAAGAATCGGCCAAAGTTTTGTTTGAGCTTGAGGCGCGCCCGAATGATCGCATCTTGCGCCAATTGGCCGAAAATTGGGCACCGTGGCGCGGCGTTGCGGCGCGCTTGCTTTGGTCTTATTACCACATCATCAAATCGCGTGAGGGCATCAGATGATCAGAAAATTGCAACATGGCCGTGCAGGCGTGGCTATCGGTCAAGCCAAACAAGTCGTGGTTTTCCTGCATGGCTATGGCGCAGATGGCGCCGATTTGCTGTCGCTGTCAGACCCTTTGTCCCCCCATATGCCCGCCACTGCATTCTATGCACCTGATGCGCCAGAGCCGTGCAAAGGCAACCCTTTTGGCCGCCAGTGGTTTGCTATTCCTCGCTTTGACGGCAGTAGCGAGGCACAGGCACGCGCGGGGCTGGCTGCTGCTGCCGCAGACCTGAACGGATTTATCGATCAAATCCTTACCAAAGAAGGTTTGACCGCTGACCGATTGATTTTGCTGGGCTTTTCGCAGGGCGCAATGATGTCACTACATGTCGCACCGCGCCGCGATGCACCCATTGCGGGGGTGGTAGCCATATCAGGAAGATTGATTGATCCCATGGCTTTAAGCGATGAGGCAAAGGTAAAACCTGAAGTCTTGCTGGTTCATGGCGACCGCGATGATGTTGTCCCCTTTGCCGAGATGCATTTGGCCGGCCAAGCCCTACTTGAGGCAGGCTTTAGCGCCTATGCCCATGTCATGCACGGCATGGGCCACGGCATTGCCCCCGAAGGCTTGCAAGTGGCACTTGCCTTTATGAAGCAGCGTTTGGACTTAGCTTAGACTGTCCAAATACGCCGCGCAGCCCGTAAGGGCGGCAAAATCATCCTCGACAATTTGCAAGCGAAAGTTTTGCATGAAATCTGCAAATCGCCCTTTGTCGCGAAAGGCTTCGCCCAGACCCATTTGCGCAAAATAGGGAGCCATGGCGCGGGCCACACCGCCAATCAGATAGATGCCGCCAAACGGCAGATGGATCAGCGCCAAGTTGCCCAATTCCGCCCCAAGGATGCCAACATAAAGGCGCGCGCAATCTTGCGCGGCGGGTTCCCCCTTGGCCAACCGCTCCATTACCTCGGCAGCGGAAATCGTCACCTCTGCCGCCGCCTCGGCGGTGACAAAGGCATAAAGTCGTTCCAACCCGCGCCCCGCCAAAACATCCTCGACCCCTGCAAATCCGTGGGCATGGGGACCCATGGTGGCCAAAAACTGCGCAAGGCGGAAATCGCGCTCGGTGCGGATAGGCATGGAAATATGGCCGCATTCCGAAGGGGCCACAAAACGCGCCGCGCCCGACCCGTGCACGGGGGCCGCATTCATTCCTGTGCCAACGCCCACAACCAACATTGCCGCCCCCGCCTGCACGGGGCCAGCGATGAGGTCTTTCAAATCGCTTGAGGCTATAAAGCCCAAAGCATGGCCCTGCGCCTGTAAATCGTTCAAAATGGCAGTGCGCAGCGCCCCCGTTGCCGCCGTCAGTAGTGGTGGATCGATTGTCCAATCCAAATTGGTCATCACTGCGACACCATCGCGCACTGGGCCGGCGGCGGCCACACATACCCCGTCCACACCGCTTGCGCCCTCATCGGCCAAATAACGGCGCAGCACCGCCCCCAAATCGGCAAAGTCGGCATTGGCATAGCGGCGAATACTGGCCGCGCGCACAGCTTTGTCATCGGCCAAAGCCACCCGCGTGTTGGTTCCGCCAATATCTGCCAGCAGGGCCAAAGCCATGATCCGCTCCTATGGTTGCGCAGCCTCGCTTCTAACGGCTTTGCCCCCAAACTCAAGACCTGAACGGCTAAATCAGCGCCACCCATGCGCGGGCAAGGGCCAGCCCCGCCGCATCTGCGGCCGCGCCATGGGCGGCCTCTTGCGCGCTGTGGCTGCGCGCCCATGCGGCATCCATGCCCGATATGGCATCGGGAAAACGCCGCGTCCAATCGGCCACGACGTTGCGGTTTGCCTCAAAATGAAATTGCGTGCCATAACCTGCGCGTCCAAAACGAAAGGCTTGCACCAACGCGCGCCCGCCTTGGGCCAGATACGCCGCGCCTTGGGGCAGGGTGAACGTATCGGAATGCCATTGAAAGGCACGAAACTGGGCGGGCAGGGCGGCGAACATGGGATCCTCCCCCACTCGATCCATCGCGCACCAGCCAAATTCGGGGGCCGTGCCGATGTGGTTTTGCGCCCCCAAACCCCGCGCCAAAATCTGGCTGCCCAGACAAATGCCCAAAAATCACTTGCCGCCTGCGCCATATGGTCTGCCAGATGCGGCATATAGGGGTGGGCCGCATCATCGCGGGCGCTTTGCTCGCCGCCAAAGACCACCAACGCGTCATAGCTGCCAACTTTTGGGATCTCGCCGTTCAAAAAGGGGCGATACAAATCAATCAACGCGCCCTTTTCGTGCAGCGCCACGCCGACCTGCCCGTGATGGGTCACTTTGGTATTTTCCACGATTGCAACGCGCATATCCGCCCCCATTTTTGCGCAATTTGCCGCAATAATGCCGCCCCTTCAATCGCCCCCTTGCACATCGCCCAAAATGGTGAAACAGGGCACCGTCAAACGAACCTTTCCAGCCCGATGGAGGCCCCTATGGAAATTCGCGAGGCGCTTACCTTTGACGATGTTTTGCTTGTACCCGCGGCCAGCTCGGTTCTGCCGGCGGATGCCGACACATCAACCTTTGTCACCAAATTGGTGCGCATGAACATTCCGCTGCTTTCTTCCGCGATGGACACCGTGACCGAAGCGCGCATGGCCATTGCCATGGCGCAGGCCGGCGGCATTGGGGTTATTCACCGCAATTTGGATCTGATAGCGCAAGCCCGCGAGGTCAGCCGCGTTAAGCGGTTTGAAAGCGGCGTTGTCTATCAGCCCATCACCCTGCGCCCCGAGCAGACCTTGAGCGATGCCAAAGAGCTGATGGAGCGGTATCAGATCACGGGTTTTCCCGTGATTGACGGCGCAGGCCGTGTGGTTGGGATTGTGACCAACCGCGATATGCGTTTTGCCTCTGATGACAAAACCCCCGTCTCTGTCATGATGACGCAAGATAACCTTGCGATCCTGCGCGAACCTGTTGACCGTGATGCGGCCATTGCCATGATGAAAACGCGCCGTATTGAAAAGCTGCTGGTCACCGATGGGGGGGGCAAGCTGACTGGCCTTCTAACGCTGAAAGATACCGAAAAAGCAGTTCTCAATCCACAGGCCTGTAAGGATGAAATGGGCCGTCTGCGCGTGGCGGCTGCGACCACAGTTGGCGATGCGGGCTTTGAACGGTCAGAGGCGCTGATTGATGCGGGCGTTGATTTGGTGGTGATTGACACCGCGCATGGCCATTCCGAAGGCGTGGCAAAGGCGGTTGAACGGATTAAGAAATTATCCAACAAAGTCCAAGTGATAGCTGGCAATGTTGCCACGGGTGAGGCGACGCGCGCGCTGATTGGCGCGGGGGCCGATGCGGTGAAAGTTGGCATTGGGCCAGGCAGCATTTGCACGACGCGCATTGTCGCGGGCGTTGGCGTGCCGCAACTGACCGCGATTATGGATGCGGCCATTGTTGCAGGCGACATTCCTGTTATTGCCGATGGCGGCATTAAATATTCGGGCGATTTTGCCAAGGCGATTGCGGCAGGTGCATCCTGCGCAATGGTCGGCAGCGCGATTGCGGGCACAGACGAATCGCCTGGCGAAGTGATCTTGTGGCAGGGCCGTTCGTTCAAGGCGTATCGCGGCATGGGCAGCCTTGGGGCCATGGCGCGCGGCAGTGCTGACCGTTATTTCCAAAAAGACGCGGCAAGCGATAAACTGGTTCCCGAAGGGATCGAAGGCCAAGTGCCATACAAAGGGTCTGCGGCAGCCGTCATTCACCAAATGGTTGGCGGTTTGCGCGCGGCAATGGGCTATACGGGCAACCGCACCGTGGCGGAAATGCGCGAAAATTGCACGTTTGTACGGATTACGGGCGCAGGGCTGAAGGAAAGCCATGTGCACGATGTGCAGATCACCCGCGAAAGCCCAAATTACCGCGCGGGCTAATCTGGCCCATTAGGGCGCAAGCCACGCCGTGATTTGCCCCATCGCCAGCGCAATCAGCGCCCAGTAAATCGTCACAACCAAAACTACCGCCCCAATGGCGGCGGTAATACCCGCCAGAATAAACAGGCCATCGCGCTCTATCAGCCCAATGGCGACAAGTGTGATTGCAATCGCTGGCCCCGTATTGGCCAGCGGGATCGGCAGCATGATTAACACACTTAGTACCACCATCATCACGCCAAGCCCCCTTTGCGAAATGGGCGCAGTCAGCACCAGCAAGCGCGGGCGCAGCAGCCGCTCGACACGCGCAAAATGGGGCTGCGCCTTGGCCAAAATCGCCATAAGCGCTGCGCGCGGCAGCGCACGATCCAGCACCAAGCGCGGCAGCCACACCTCGCGCCCCAGTGCCATTTGCAGTGTCAGCAGCACCAAGGGCGCGCCAAAAATTGTCGTCGTGCCGGGCGGGCTGGGCAGAATGTTGGGCAACGCAAACATAATCAGCAGCAGCGCCAAAGCTTGGGTTTTGATGCCCGCAATTAACTGTGCAATGGTGATGTAATCGCCGCTGCTTTGCTGGGCGGCGTCGGTCAGCATTTGCGAAAGCGGCGGGGCGGTCTGGCGATCATGGGTCATGGCTGATAAATGGGCCAAGCGCGCGCCTTTGTGTAGGGGCAAAGCGCGGCCCATAGCATTTTTTGAACCTTGACCACGATAGGAGCTTTTATGATCCCCGCAGCCCGACTGTCTGCCGCTATCGAGGTGCTGGACGCCATTCTAATCGGCCAAAACGCCGAAGCCGCCCTAACCGAATGGGGCCGCGCGCACCGCTTTGCTGGCGCGGGCGATCGTTATGCGATCCGCGATTTGGTGTTTGATGCCCTGCGCCGCAAGCGGTCTTATGCGGCAATGGGCGGGGGGATGACGGGGCGCGGGGTAATTTTGGGGCAGTTGCGCGCCAGCGGCGCGGACGCGGACGCGCTGTTTAACGGGCAGGGCCATGCCCCGCATGTGATCGGCCCTGCCGATCAGGCGCGCAGCCCCAGCGTGGCCGAGGCGCTGGACGCACCCGATTGGCTGATCGACGTTATGCATCAGGATTTGGGGGCAGATAGCCAGCGGGTGCTGATGGCCCTCACGGCCCGTGCGCCCGTTTTTCTGCGGGTGAACCCAATTCGCGCCACTGTCGCTGCCGCGCAGGCGAAACTTGCCGAGGAAGGCGTGATGACAAAGGTAATGTTAAATATTAATAATGGACTGCAAGTTATTAAAAATGATAGAAAAATTAGAAATACATATGCCTATTTATCTGGTTGGATCGAACTGCAAGACGCGTCTTCGCAAAGCGTGATCGAAAATATTGATCTGCCAAAAGCAGGGCGGATATTGGATTATTGCGCGGGCGGCGGCGGAAAAACTCTTAGCATTGCATCGCAAGTATATAATAATAAACAAATTTCAGTTTATGCCTATGATGCAATTTCGCGCCGTATTGCCGATCTTCCGGCCCGCGCGACCCGCGCCGGCGCAGAAATAACTATTTTGAATAATCATTCTAAATTGGATACTTACGATCTAATCTTAACAGATGTCCCCTGTTCTGGGTCTGGTTCTTGGCGGCGCGATCCGCAAGGCAAATGGGCGCTGACCTCTGCAAAACTGGCCGAAACCATCGCACTGCAATCTCACATTATGGACAGCGCCGCCGCGCTTGTGGCGGCGGGCGGCACTTTGGCCTATGCCACTTGTTCGGTCTTAACGCGCGAGAATGAGGCGCAGGTATCGGCATTTCTGACGCGTCGCCCCGATTTTTCCCTGCGAAAAACAAAGCGTTTCGGCCTGGTTCATCCAAATGACGGCGATGGGTTTTTTCTGGCCGTACTGTCGAAAAGCACCATCTAAAGCACCATCTAAACCGCCGTTCAAAGCACCATCTAAACCGCCGTTCAAAGCGCCGTCCAATAATTCGTTTCAGCGAATTCACTTGGATGAATCAGCCTTTGATTGCAAATGACTATAAGCCTGTGGCATGCTTTCACAACCGATGTCGGTTAGTAGCTTATTAACCATTTGCTTTTACAGATTTGAAAGTCGTCTTGCTTATAAGGAGCCATCTGTGACGGAACGCTTTCATTTTCGGACAACTGTCCCAAAGCTGTTCGGCGAAAGCATAGCACATTTGCGTCCTGCCTTTCCTCATTTGGCCGTCGCGCTGGCAGGGGGGATGCTCTTGCTGGGTGTTCCTTGGTTGCAAGATCCGCTGACCGGCAACGCCGCGCTTTTTGGGGGAACGGGGCTGTTGACTTATGGGGTGGGGCGCACTGTTCAGCAGGTTAAAAGCAGTCGTCAAAATGTCGGCGCGCTGTCGCCCGATGCTGTTGCGCTGATGATGCAGGATGCTTCGGCAATTCTGGTTGCACAAGATACGGGCGAGATAGCGCAAATGAATACGGCGGCATCGGCCCTTTTTGGCGATATGCCGCAAGGTCAACAGGGCCATATCGCGCAGCTTCTGACCAAATTTACCGCCAGCCCTGCAGCGCTGGTCGCACGGCTGTCTGCGCGCGCGCAGGCGAGTGGCTGCGCGCACGATGAAATCGCCACCCGCGAAGGTAAGGTGCGCATCATGCTATATGCCCAAGCGGACGGCGGCCCAAGGCTGTGGCGGATTGATAGCTTTGCCACTGCAGGGGGCGGCGCGGCAGGGGCCGATACGCTGTCTTTGCCAATGTTGACCGCCAATAAGGCAGGGGTTGTGCTGTATTCCAACCAAGCCTTACGCAAACTGCTGGGCAAGCGGCCCAAGCATCTAAATGATATTTCCACGCCCGAAGGCTGGCGCAGCGGTGAAGAACTGGTTTTGGCCGCCGAAAGCGGCCCCGTTTCGGTGATGCTGGTTGAATTGCCCTCTGGCGGTGAGCGGCGCGAAATTTACCTAGCCCCCCTGCCAGCGGCCCAAAGCCCCGCCAGCCTGCGCACCGACTTTGAAATTATCCCCGTGCCCTTGGCCATTTTTGCCCCCGATGGCGCATTGCGGGCCGCCAACCATGCCGCCCGCGACATTTTGGGGGGCAGCTATCGCCTCGGTGCCTATGTGCATGAAATGTTCGATTTTTTAGGCCGCCCTGTGTCTGATTGGCTGTCGGATGTGGCAGAAGGTCGGCTGCCGCAAGACACGCAATTCCTGCGCCTGAATGGTGCAGCGGAAAAGAACAATTTTGTGCAAGTGTCGCTGTGCCGTATGGTGGATAACGCCCGCCCCGCTGTTCTGGCCGTTATCCAAGATGGCAATGCGATCAAAACCCTAGAGGCGCAGTTTGTGCAAAGCCAAAAGATGCAGGCCATTGGCCAACTGGCGGGGGGCGTGGCGCATGATTTCAACAATCTTTTGACGGCAATTTCGGGCAACACCGACCTTTTGCTGCTGCGTCACACCGGCGATGATCCCAGCACCCCTGATTTGATGCAAATTCGCCAAAATTCCAACCGCGCGGCGGCGCTTGTTTCCCAGCTTTTGGCCTTTTCGCGCAAGCAAAACCTGCAACCCGAATTTCTGGATTTGCAGGATGTCTTTTCCGATTTAACACATCTTTTAAACCGCTTGATGGGGGAAAAGCTGCGGCTTGCCTTGCAACATGGCAGTGGTATTGGCCATATCCGCGCCGATAAACGGCAGCTTGAACAGGTGATAATGAACCTTGTGGTCAACGCCCGCGATGCTATGCCAATGGGCGGCACCATCACGCTGACGACCGAAGCCGTGCATCTGGGCGCCGATCTGGCCCGCAATCGCGCCAATGTGCCGCAGGGCGACTATGCCAAAATCACCGTCGCCGATACGGGCATCGGAATAGCCGAAGAGATCCAAGAAAAAATCTTCGAGCCGTTCTTTACCACCAAACGCGCGGGCGAGGGGACGGGGCTGGGCCTGTCAACCGCTTACGGCATTGTCAAACAATCGGGCGGGTTCATTTTTGTCGACAGCGCGCCAGAGCAGGGCACCACCTTTACCCTGTATTTCCCCATCCATAACCGCCCCTTGGGCGAGGTGGCCGCCCCTGCCGCCAAACCCGCCGCCCTGCGCCAAGGCGAAGGTGTGGTGCTGCTGGTCGAGGATGAAGCCCCCGTGCGCGCCTTTGCCGCCCGCGCCCTACGCCTGCGCGGCTACACAGTGCTCGAGGCTGAAACTGGCGAGCAGGCGCTGGAGGTGCTGCACACAGGCGGCGTGCAGGTGGATTTGTTCATATCCGATGTCATCATGCCTGGGATCGATGGGCCAACTTGGGTGCGCGCGGCGCAAGAAACCCTGACCGATGTGCCGGTGATCTTTGTCTCAGGCTATGCAGAAGATGTGATGAGCGAGCATCTGGCCCGCATAAACAACGCCACCTTTCTGCCCAAACCCTTTTCACTGGCCGAGTTGACCCTTGCGGTGCAGGAAAAGCTGCAACTGCCCGCGGGTCGTTGAAAAAACTTTGACAATTTACAATAATTTTGTCCAAACCCGCCGTGGCCTGCCGATCTGTTCAGAAAAAATTAACCAGACCTGCGCCAGAGTGATTCTACTAATTTTCGTAAAATGTTCTTGTTTTGTATTCAAAAATCGGGCATCAACTGGAAACAAAGGCGGAACATCGGCGCAGAACGCGGCAGGGGAATTCCCTTGCGGCCTTGTAAAAAGGGAAACATGATGGCAGTTGCAAATCTTTTGGAATTTACGGGAAAACACGGCATGGATAAGGGCAACCCTGAAAAGCAAAAAGCGCTGGAATCGGCGCTGGCGCAGATCGAGCGGCAGTTTGGCAAAGGCTCGATCATGAAGCTGGGGGCCGATAACCCTGTCATGGATATCGAGGCGACCTCGACCGGCAGCTTGGGTCTGGACATTGCACTGGGCATTGGCGGGCTGCCCCAAGGGCGGATCATCGAAATCTACGGGCCAGAATCGTCAGGCAAAACTACGCTGACGCTGCATGTGGTGGCCGAAGCGCAGAAAAAAGGCGGGGTTTGCGCCTTTGTGGATGCCGAACACGCGCTTGACCCACAATACGCCAAAAAGCTGGGCGTCAATCTGGACGAGTTGCTGATTAGCCAGCCCGATACGGGCGAACAGGCGCTGGAAATTGTCGATACGCTGGTGCGGTCGGGCGCGGTCAATGTGATCGTGATCGATTCGGTGGCGGCCTTGGTGCCCAAATCGGAAATCGAAGGCGATATGGGCGATATGCAAATGGGATCGCAGGCGCGTCTGATGTCCCAAGCCATGCGCAAGCTAACGGCATCGATTGGCCGCAGCAACACGATGGTTATTTTCATCAACCAAATTCGCATGAAGATCGGCGTGATGTTTGGCAGCCCCGAAACCACCACGGGCGGCAACGCGCTGAAATTCTACGCAAGCGTGCGCCTCGACATCCGCCGCATCGGCGCGATCAAAGACCGCGACGAAGTGATTGGAAACTCCACCCGCGTCAAAGTGGTGAAAAACAAAGTCTCGCCGCCCTTCCGCGAAGTTGAATTTGACATCATGTATGGTCATGGCATTTCCAAGGTGGGCGAACTGGTCGATATCGGCGTAAAGGCGGGCGTGGTTGAAAAATCAGGCAGTTGGTATTCCTACAAGGATGAACGCATTGGACAGGGGCGCGAAAATGCCAAGTCATTTTTGAAACAAAACCCTGCCGTGGCCCAAGATATCGAAGACAGAATCCGCGGTGCAAATGGGCTGGATTTTGCTATCGCGCCCGAAGACCCGCCAATTTTGGACGAATGAGTGATAACATTCGTAAATTGGGGCCAGATCCGCAGGGGTCTGGCCCTTTTTTGTTGGAAAATTTGGGCTGGCCCGTGGACAGCCCCCCCTTGCGCCGCTAAACCTTGCGACAGATTTTTTGCTGGAGTAGCCCATGGCCTCGCTGAACGATATCCGCTCGACCTATTTGAATTTCTTTGAACGCAATGGCCATGCGCGCGTTGACAGCAGCCCGCTGGTGCCGCGCAATGACCCGACTTTGATGTTCACAAATTCGGGCATGGTGCAGTTCAAAAACTGCTTCACAGGCGTGGAAACCCGCCCTTACAAACGTGCGACCACCGCCCAAAAATGCGTGCGTGCGGGTGGCAAGCATAACGATTTGGACAATGTGGGTTACACCGCGCGCCACCATACATTTTTCGAAATGCTGGGTAATTTCAGCTTTGGCGATTATTTCAAAGAACAGGCCATTTCCTTTGCGTGGGAATTGCTGACGAAAGATTTTGCCCTTGCGCCAGCCAAACTCACCGTCACCGTTTATCACACCGACGACGAGGCGGCTGGTCTGTGGAAGAAAATCGCAGGTCTGCCCGAAGATCGCATCATTCGCATCGCCTCGGATGATAACTTTTGGCGCATGGGGCCGACAGGGCCTTGTGGGCCTTGCACCGAAATTTTCTACGATCATGGCGACAAAATCTGGGGCGGCCCGCCCGGTAGCGCGGATGAAGGCGGCGATCGTTTCATTGAAATTTGGAACAACGTCTTTATGCAGAACGAACAGTTCGCCGATGGCACGCTGAAGCCCTTGGATATGCAAAGTATCGACACGGGCATGGGGCTGGAACGGATTGGCGCGCTTTTGCAAGGCAAGCATGACAATTACGACACCGACCTGATGCGCGCGTTGATCGAAGCGTCTGCAAATTTGACAAACGCCGACCCGGACGGGCCTGGCCGCACCCACCACCGCGTGATTGCCGACCATCTGCGCAGCACCTCATTTCTGATTGCCGATGGCGTGACCCCCTCGAACGAAGGGCGCGGTTATGTGCTGCGCCGCATCATGCGCCGCGCCATGCGCCACGCCCATATGCTGGGCGCAGCCGACCCTGTGATGCACCGCTTGGTGCCCGCACTGGTCGCCCAAATGGGCGTGGCCTATCCCGAACTAACCCGCGCGCAAGGCATGATCGAGGAAACCCTGCGCCTAGAGGAAACCCGTTTCCGCACCACGCTAGACCGCGGCCTGCGGCTTTTGGATGACGAATTGGCCCGCATTCCCGAAGGGGCCGATTTGCCAGGCGCGGCCGCGTTCAAACTGTATGACACATATGGCTTTCCGCTGGATCTAACCCAAGACGCGCTGCGCGAGCAGGGGCGCGGGGTGGATACCGCGGGATTCGAGGCTGCGATGGACGAGCAGCGCGCCAAGGCGCGTGCGTCTTGGTCGGGCGCGGGCGGAGCCGCCGATGCTGCGATTTGGTTTGAAATCGTGCAGGAAGCGGGGCCAACCGAGTTTTTGGGCTATGACTTGGAAGAGGCCGAGGGCCAGATTGTTGCGCTTGTGAAAGACGGCGCAAAAATCGCCGAGGCAAAGCTGGGCGATGAGGTTGTCATTACTGTCAACCAAACCCCGTTTTACGGCGAAAGCGGCGGGCAAGTGGGCGATATTGGCTGGGTCCAATCCGCCACAGGCCGCGCCGAAATCACCGATACCCGCAAAGCCCAAGGTGTGTTCCAACATATCGCCCGCGTTACCGAAGGCACGATCAATCCGCAGCAAGGCGCGAAATTTACAGTGGATCACGCCCGCCGCAGCGCCATTCGCGCGGCCCATTCGGCCACGCACCTGCTCCACGAGGCGCTGCGCCGCGCACTGGGCGATCACGTTGCGCAAAAGGGCAGCCTGAACGATGCTGGCCGCCTTCGGTTCGATTTTTCCCATTCCGCTGGCCTGATTGAGGGCGATCTGCGCAGTATCGAGGGCGAGGTGAACGCCTTTATCCGCCAGAACACCGCCGTTGAGACCCGCATTATGACCCCCGATGATGCCCGCGCTTTGGGCGCGCAGGCCCTATTTGGTGAGAAATACGGCGAGGAAGTGCGGGTCGTATCCATGGGCCGTATGGAAGGCTCGAACAAGGGCGCAGACAAGGCGACCTATTCTCTGGAACTGTGCGGCGGCACCCATGTCGCGCGCACGGGCGATATTGGCGCATTTGTACTTTTGTCCGATTCCGCATCATCGGCTGGCGTGCGGCGGATCGAGGCGCTGACGGGGCAGGCCGCGCTGGATTACCTGCGCGAACAAGACAAGCGGCTGTCAGATGTGGCAAATGCGCTGAAAACCCACGCGGGCGATGTGCTGGCGCGGGTCACCGCGCTGGCGGACGAGCGCCGCGCACTGGCGAACGAGGTCGCCCAACTGCGACGAGACCTCGCGATGGGGGGCGGGGCCAAGGGCGCTGCCGAAGCCGAAGAGATCAACGGCATCAAGCTGATCGCCCAAACCCTATCGGGCGTGTCTGGGAAAGATCTGCCCGCGCTGATCGACCAGTATAAGGCGCAAATCGGATCGGGCGCGGTGGTGCTGATCGCCGATACGGGCGGCAAGCCTGCCGTAGCGGCTGGGGTGACCCCCGATTTGACAGATAAGATTTCAGCCGTGACTTTGGTGAAAGCTGCTGCAGAAGCCTTGGGCGGCAAAGGTGGGGGTGGGCGACCCGATATGGCGCAGGCAGGCGGAAATGATTTTGCGCAGGCAGACGCAGCACTTGCCGCCGTGCGCGCAGCGTTGAAAGGATAACTCATGCCGACAGCCTCGCAAAAAACAGCGCTGTGGATCGCTCATGTCGAAGTTTCCAACCCCGACGCCTACGGCGAGTACGCCAAAGGCGCGACTGTGGCTATTGCCGCGCATGGTGGGGTGTTTTTGGCGCGCGGCGGCAAATATGTGCAGCTAGAGGGGCGTGATCGCCCGCGCAATGTGGTGGCGCGGTTTCCTTCGCTTGAGGCAGCCGTGGCCTGCTATAACTCGCCCGAGTACCAGGCGGCTTTAGCCCACGCCAAAGGGGCCAGCTTGCGCGATTTGATGGTGGTTGAGGAAATTGCTGAATAAAGCCTGACCAAACCCAACATCGGCCATGAAAAAACCAGCCCTTCGGCTGGTTTTTTGTTCTTAATCGCCTTTGCGCGTATTGCGCTTGCGGTCATTCGGATCAAGCCAGCGCTTGCGCATCCGCACAGATTTTGGCGTGACTTCCACCAATTCATCATCATCGATGTACGAAATGCACTGTTCCAGCGACAGCTTTACAGGGGTGGTCAGGCGCACCGCCTCGTCCGTTCCCGATGCGCGCACGTTGGTCAGTTGTTTGCCCTTCAGCGGGTTTACTTCCAGATCATTGTCGCGGCTATGCTCGCCAATGATCATGCCTGTATAGACATTTTCCTGCACACCAATAAAGAAGTGGCCGCGATCTTCTAACTTCCACATCGCATAGGCCACCGATTGGCCGGTTTCCATGGAAATCAGCACGCCCTGACGGCGCCCTTCGATCGCGCCTTTGTGCGGTGTCCAACCGTGGAAAACGCGGTTCAAAACGCCCGTGCCGCGTGTATCGGTCATGAATTGGCCGTGATAACCGATTAGCCCGCGCGACGGCACATGCGCAATAATACGCGTTTTGCCCGCGCCTGCGGGTTTCATTTCCACCAATTCGCCCTTGCGCGGGCCAGTTATTTTCTCAATCACGGGGCCAGTGTAATCATCATCCACATCAATGGTGACTTCTTCCACAGGCTCGTGGCGCACGCCGTCAATTTCTTGAAACAGCACGCGCGGGCGGGAAATTGACAACTCGAACCCTTCTCGGCGCATGTTTTCAATCAAAACGCCCATCTGCAATTCGCCGCGACCCGCCACATCAAACGCATCGCCGCCGGGGGTGTCGGTGACCTTGATCGCCACGTTCACCTCGGCCTCGCGCATCAGACGCTCGCGGATGACGCGGCTTTGCACTTTGGTGCCTTCTTTGCCAGCAAGCGGGCTGTCATTGATGCCAAATGTCACCGAAATAGTGGGCGGATCAATGGGCTGGGCGGGCAGGGGCACATCAAGTTCCAGCGCGCACAGCGTATCGGCCACAGTGGCCTTGGTCATGCCCGCAAGGGTTACAATATCGCCGGCTTCGGCGACATCAATTGGGGTTTGCACAAGGCCGCGGTAGGCAAGCACTTTGGATACGCGGAATTGTTCTAATTTCTCGCCATCGCGCGACAGAGCTTTGATGGTTTCCCCCGCTTTCAACGTGCCTGATTCGACCCGGCCCGTCAGAATTCGGCCAATGAACGGGTCTGCCGATAGCGTTGTCGCAAGCATCTGGAACGGCTCGCTGCGGCGGGCCACCTGCGCGGGTTGGGGAACATGTTTGATGACCAGATCATACAGCGCGCGCAGGTCTTTGCGCGGGCCGTCCAATTCGGCATCTGCCCAGCCAGAGCGACCCGAAGCAAAGAGATGCGGGAAATCCAACTGCTCGTCTGTTGCGCCCAAATTGGCAAACAGATCAAACACTTCGTTCAACGCGCGGGCGGGCTCTGCATCGGGTTTATCAACCTTATTCAGCACCACAATCGGGCGCAGGCCCAGTGCAAGCGCCTTAGATGTCACGAATTTGGTCTGCGGCATCGGCCCTTCAGCGGCATCGACCAGCAGCACAACGCCATCTACCATCGACAAAATACGCTCCACCTCGCCGCCAAAATCGGCGTGTCCGGGGGTGTCAACGATGTTGATGCGTAGGCCGTCCCATTCCAGCGACGTACATTTTGCCAAAATGGTGATGCCGCGCTCGCGCTCGATATCGTTGCTGTCCATGGCCCGTTCAGAAACGGCCTGATTTTCGCGGAAAGACCCCGATTGTTTCAGCAGTTCGTCGACGAGGGTGGTTTTGCCATGGTCGACGTGTGCGATAATGGCGATGTTGCGAAGCTCCATCGGGCGTTCTCTTTTCCAGTTTCTGCGGTTGCGAGCGCCTTACACGGGCGCGGGGCGAATTGCCAGCCCCCCATTCACAAGTAAGGCTAGCGCGCGATATAGCGGTCACGCGAGTGGTTCAGGGCAAACACCATATTCACCACCAAAGCCCCCATCGCGGAATAGGCAACAAGGCGCAGATCCAGCACAAACAAAGCCAGTGCAAAAATGGCACCGTCCACCAAGGCTTGCGTGTAGCCCGCGCGAAACCCCGTTTTATCCTGCAACCAAAGCGCGACAATCCCAATGCCGCCAAGGCTTGCCCCATGGCGAAACAGCGCCAGCAGCGCCGAACCTGTCGCAAAGCCAAACAAAACCGCACCAACGGCGGGGTTTAGCGTGTCAAAGCGGATAAATGGCGGCAAAAGGATCGACAGGGCCGAAACCAGTCCCACCGCAACAAAGGTCTTTGCAACAAATGCCCCCCCCATACGCCGGTAGCCCAGCCAATAGAACGGTAAGTTCAACGCAAAGAACACAGGCCCAAAGCCCCACCCCGTGGCATAGGAAATCAGCAGCGCCAGCCCCGCCGTTTGCCCCGTAATCAGCCCCAAATGCGACAGGATCACCACGCCGAAAGCGGCCATACTTGCGCCGTAGATCAGCCCTTGGGCATCGTCGAGTAAAGTGTGTTTGGCAATATTCGTCATGGGCGGCACCTTTAATCAACGGCTTAGCGGGGGTTTTATACCCCCGCTAAGCCCTTTTGGCCTAGCCCTTCAGCGCCTTGTTCAGGTATTCATCGACCTTTTCCAAATAGCCCATTGTGGTGAGCCATTTCTGGTCTGGCCCAACCAGCAGGGCCAAATCTTTGGTCATCCAGCCATCTTCGACGGCATCTACTGTCACCTTTTCCAGTGTAGCGGCAAAGCGCATCAACGGCTCGTTGCTGTCAAGTTTGGCGCGGTGCTTTAACCCACCCGTCCACGCAAAGATGGATGCCACCGAATTGGTCGAAGTGGCCTTGCCCTTTTGATGTTCGCGGTAGTGGCGGGTGACAGTGCCATGCGCGGCCTCTGCCTCGACAATTTTGCCATCAGGGGTCATCAAAACCGATGTCATCAGGCCAAGCGAGCCAAAGCCCTGTGCGACGGTGTCGGACTGCACGTCGCCGTCATAATTCTTGCAGGCCCAAACATAGCCGCCCGACCATTTCATGGCAGAGGCTACCATATCGTCGATCAGGCGATGCTCATAAGTGATTCCCGCCTTTTTGAACTGATCTTCAAATTCTTCGGCGTAAACCTTGGCGAAGATATCCTTAAAGCGTCCATCATAGGCCTTGAGGATCGTGTTTTTCGTGGACAGATACACAGGCCAGCCTTTCAGCAGACCATAGTTGAAGGACGAGCGGGCGAAATCGTGGATGGAATCATCCAAGTTATACATGCCCATGTAAACGCCCGCCGAAGGTGCGGAATACACGTCTTTTTCAATAACGGTGCCGTCGTTGCCCACGAATTTCATCGTCAACTTGCCCGCACTTGGGAAGTGAAAATCGGTCGCGCGGTATTGATCGCCAAAGGCATGGCGACCGATGACGATGGGTTTTGTCCAACCAGGCACAAGGCGGGGCACGTTTTTGCAGATGATCGGCTCGCGGAAAATCACCCCGCCAAGGATGTTGCGGATCGTGCCATTCGGCGATTTCCACATCTGTTTCAGGCCGAATTCTTCCACCCGCTGCTCGTCTGGCGTGATGGTCGCGCATTTCACGCCTACGCCGTATTTCTTGATCGCTTCTGCCGAATCGATGGTGATTTGGTCGCCGGTAGCGTCACGCTCCTCAATCCCCAGATCGTAGTATTTCAGATCGATGTCCAAATAAGGCAGGATCAGCTTTTGCTTGATGAAATCCCAGATGATGCGGGTCATCTCATCGCCGTCAAGTTCGACGACGGGATTGGCGACTTTGATTTTGGTCATATCGTGCCCCTTGTTTGAATTGTTGGCGCGCGTATAGCGGAAAACGGGCCCCTTGGAAAGGTGGTATGCGATGGTATACCGAATTTAGTGTTTAAACTGATCTGCGAAAGTACAGCGCGCATTTAGCCGCGATCCAATCCCATAGCTTTGGCGCGCCGCGAGCGATTTTGACACCCACGCGCGAATGAAGCTGCTCTTCGGTCACGTCATAGGTGATCCAAGTTCCACCACCCGATTGTAAATTTGCCATGACAGGCTGAACACGGTCCAAGCTTTTGGCGAAAATGGCGTCAGAGGTTTGGGCCGCCTCAAATTCGTCCCAAAGGGCGCGAAATGGGGTGGCAAGGTCGGGGGGCAGCAGGCCGAAAATGCGGTCTGCGGCGCGGGATTCGGCCACTTGTACATCTGCACTGCCATGCGCCTGCCCATTTGCCGAATGGATCGGCACATCGCCCACGTCTATTTCCACCAAATCGTGCAAAATCAGCATCTTGATGACGCGGGTTATGTCCACATCGGGTGCGGCTTGGTCGGCCAAAACCATCGCATACAGCGCCAAATGCCAGCTATGCTCGCCCGAATTCTCGGGGCGCGAGCCATCGACCAAAGTCGTGGCGCGCAGCACAGATTTTAGCCGATCCGCCTCGTTCAAAAAGGCAAACTGTGCGTCCAGCCGTGCCGTCAATGCCCCACATCCATATGCACTGTCGGCCCCGTGCGTCCTTCGCGTTTGGCTTGCAGCGCCGCATTCAAAAACGCCCGCGCTTTGCGTTCGGCCAGCAGCCCGCGAATGGCCGCCAGATACAGCTCTTGTGTGGTTGGCGACATATCCAGCAACACTTTGGATATTTTTTCGTGAAAACGGTCGTCGCCCAGCTCATCCATCGCCGCGACCACATCGCGCGCCAAAGCATCGGTCAGATCGTTGATTAGGGCCATCGCTACCTCGTTTGTTCGGTCAGGCGCCGTTTGACGTAAGCAGATACTGTATCCAGCATCGGCTTCATATGCGCCTCTTCATCCTTGAAAAAGTGATCTGCGCCTTCGACCACTTCATGTGTGATGGTGATGCCCTTTTGTTCGTGCAACTTGTTCACCAAAGACACAGTATCTTTTGGCGGGGCAACTTTATCGGTGCTGCCGTTGATGATCAGGCCTGATGCAGGGCAGGGCGCAAGGAAGGAAAAGTCATATAAGTTTGCAGGCGGCGCGACCGAAATAAACCCCGTAATTTCAGGCCGCCGCATAAGAAGCTGCATGCCAATCCACGCGCCAAAAGAAAAGCCAGCCACCCAGCAATGTTTCGAGTTTTGGTTCATCGCCTGCAGATAATCCAGCGCGGAAGCGGCATCGGACAATTCACCAATGCCTTCGTCATACTCGCCTTGGCTGCGCCCCACTCCGCGAAAGTTAAACCGCATCACGGTAAAGCCAAGGTTATAGAACGCATAATGCAAATTATACGTCACCTTGTTGTTCATCGTGCCGCCATAGGCGGGGTGCGGATGCAGGACAATCGCAATCGGTGCGTCGCGGTCTTTTTGCGGGTGATAGCGCCCCTCAAGGCGGCCTTCGGGGCCAGAGAAAATCACTTCGGGCATGACAGACCTTTTTGTCGCGCGACTTTAGGGCAAAATCGCAGATTAAAGCACGGCGCGATTTTGGGGCAAAATCGCAGTTTGTAGCAGTGCGCGATTTCTTGACAAAATCGCTAAGATAACTTAGAGCCGTTCTAAACTGTTTATAGTGCGGCCACGTCGTCTGTTAAGGGGCAGTGGGCCTTGCGTCAATGGAAACTGATAGGACGGGCATGAAACTGTCTACCAAAGGGCGTTATGCGATGGTGGCCTTGGCCGATTTGGCGCTGGCCAAGGGCGATAATCTGATGACGCTGGCCCAAATTGCCGAGCGGCAGGATATATCCTTGCCCTATCTGGAACAGCTTTTCGTGAAGTTGCGCCGCGCAGGTCTGGTCGAGGCGGTGCGCGGCCCGGGCGGCGGGTACCGCCTTGCGCAAAGTTCTGATGCGATTCGCATTGCCCAAGTGCTTGAGGCAGTTGAAGAAACTGTTGACGCGTTGCATCAAGGGGCAGGCGCGTCGGGGGGTGTTTCTGGCACCCGTGCGCAGTCTATGACCAACCGTTTGTGGGAGGGGCTGTCGGCGCAGGTCTATGTCTATCTGCACCAAACCCGCCTTTCGGACGTGGTGGGCAACCAGCTTGCCCCGTGCCCCGCCGTGCCTGCCCTGTTCCGCGTGGTCGATGAATGAACAGGCTTTATTTAGACTGGAACGCCACCACCCCGCTGCGCGCCGAGGCGCGGGCGGCGATGATTTTGGCGATGGATGTTTTGGGTAACCCCAGTTCCGTTCACCGCGAGGGGCGGGCCGCCAAGGCGCTGCTGGCCAAATCCCGCGCCGATATCGCCGCCGCTTTTGGTGCGGATGGGGCGGATATTGTCTTTACCTCGGGCGCAACCGAAGCCGCATCGCTTGCCTGCGCGGGGCGCGATCTGGCCTGCGCTGACATCGAACATGAGGCGATTTTGGCAGGGTGCACTACCGGCCTGCATGTGGATGGCGCGGGCCGCGCCCAAGTTTTGGATCCTTCCAAAACCGCGCTGCAATTGGCTAATTCTGAAACAGGCATCATCCAAGACCTGCCCAAAGGCATTGCCGTGGTGGACGCGACCCAAGCCTTTGGCAAGCTGCCCATCGCCTTTAACTGGCTGGGCTGCCAAATGGCCTTATCATCGGCGCATAAGCTGGGCGGGCCAAAGGGGATTGGCGCGCTGATCTTGCGGCCTGGCATTGATCTGCCTGCGCAATTGCGCGGGGGCGGGCAAGAGTCTGGCCGCCGTGCTGGCACGGAAAACCTGATCGGCGTCGCAGGTTTTGCAGCCGCCGCAAAGGCCGCAGCGCGCGATTTGGCAAATGGCGTGTGGGAAGAGGTTGCCCAAATTAGAAATATTCTAGATCAGGCATTGTCGGCCTATGGGTTTAAGACTATTTCAGTCGGGAATAGCTCGGCGCGCTTGCCAAACACCCTGTGCATCATTGCCGAAGGATGGAAGGGCGAGACGCAGGTTATGGCTATGGACTTGGCGGGTTTTGCCATTTCGGCAGGTTCGGCCTGTTCGTCGGGCAAGGTGCGCGCCAGCAAAGTGCTGAGTGCCATGGGCTATGATGCAGTGCAATCGGCAAGTGCAATTCGCATCAGCATTGGGCCAGGTCTGGGCGAGGCGGATGTTATGCGCTTTGCCGACGCTTGGGCCAAAGACTACAAACGAATTTTGGCGCGTGTCGCCTGACGGACGGATAGGATGGACAGAATGGTTGACCAAACCGCAGAAATGATTGCCCGCGACGGCGTTGATCAAGAAACGATCGACACTGTAAATGCCATGTCGGGCAAGTACAAATACGGCTGGGAAACCGATATCGACACCGAATATGCCCCAAAGGGCCTGTCCGAAGACATCGTGCGCCTGATTTCCACTAAGAACGAAGAACCCCAATGGCTGCTTGACTGGCGCCTTGCTGCCTATCGCCGCTGGCTGACCATGCGCGAACCGCATTGGGCAATGCTGCACTACACGGCGATTGATTACCAAGATCAGTATTACTACGCCAAGCCTAAGTCTATGATAAACAAACCTAAATCGCTTGATGAGGTTGACCCAAAACTGCTGGCCACCTATGCCAAATTGGGCATCCCGCTGCGCGAACAGGCTTTGCTGGCGGGGGTGGAGGTGCCAGAGGGCGCAGAGAATCGCAAAGTGGCGGTTGACGCGGTGTTTGATTCTGTTTCCTTGGGCACTACGTTTAAGGCGGAACTGGCCAAAGCAGGGGTGATTTTCTGCTCGATTTCCGAAGCCGTGCGCGAGCATCCAGAATTGGTGCAGAAATACCTTGGTACAGTTGTCCCTGCCTCTGATAACTATTTTGCCACGCTCAATTCTGCGGTGTTCTCAGACGGTTCCTTTGTTTACATCCCCAAGGGTACGCGCTGCCCGATGGAACTCTCGACTTATTTCCGCATCAATGCCGAAAACACCGGCCAGTTTGAACGTACGCTGATCATCGCAGATGAGGGGTCTTATGTCAGCTACCTAGAAGGCTGCACAGCGCCCAAGCGCGACACGCACCAGTTGCACGCCGCCGTGGTGGAATTGGTTATTCTGAAAGATGCCGAGATTAAGTATTCCACTGTGCAAAACTGGTATCCAGGGGATGAAAACGGTGTCGGCGGGATTTACAATTTCGTCACCAAACGCGCCGATTGCCGTGGCGACCGCGCCAAGGTGATGTGGACGCAAGTTGAAACGGGGTCTGCGATCACCTGGAAATACCCGTCTTGCATCTTGCGCGGGCATGAAAGCCAAGGCGAGTTTTATTCGATTGCCATCGCCAACAACGCCCAACAGGCCGATACGGGCACCAAGATGATCCATCTGGGCCGCAATACCAAATCGCGGATTGTGTCTAAGGGTATTTCGGCAGGGCGCGCGCAAAACACCTATCGCGGGCAGGTGAGTATTCACCCCAAAGCGACAGGCGCGCGCAATTATACCCAATGCGACAGCCTATTGATCGGCGATCAGTGCGGCGCGCATACCGTGCCCTATATCGAGGTGAAGAACAATTCATCCCGCGTCGAGCATGAAGCGACCACGTCCAAGGTGGACGATGACCAGTTGTTTTACTGCCGCTCGCGCGGGATGGGCGAGGAAGAGGCCGTCGCGCTGGTGGTGAACGGCTTTTGCAAAGACGTGCTGCAAGCCCTGCCGATGGAATTTGCCATGGAGGCGCAAAGCCTTGTCGCCATTTCCCTTGAGGGGAGCGTTGGGTGATGCCAGCTAAGGCAAAGAAAGCCGCGCAAGGCGTTGAAAGTGCAGCGCAAACAGCGCAGCGCTTGGCTTTGGATTTGCCCAAAACCAAACTGCCTGTGGCGGTTTTGCTCCGCGAACTTCCCCTAACGCGGCGGGTCAAAGTGGTTGATATCGGCGCAAATCCGATGGCCGCCGATGCTGCGCACAAGCCGCTTTTGGATTTGGGGGCCTGCGATGTTGTCGGGTTTGAACCCCAACCCGTGGCCTTTGCTGAATTGGCCAAAATCAAATCCGACCGTGAAACCTATCTGCCCTATGCTGTAGGCGACGGCAAACAGCGCAATTTGCGCGTCTATCTAGATCACGGCATGACCAGCTTCTATCCCGCTTATGAGGCGGGGCAAAAGGCCATCGCGATGCGGCCTTGGTCGGCACTTTTGGAAGAAATTTCGTTTAATACCCGACGCTTGGATGATGCAGGCCTTGGCGAATTTGATCTTTTGAAGATTGACGTGCAAGGGGCCGAGAATGAAGTTTTAGCCCGTGCCGCCCGCGCTTTGGCCGCGGCGGCCGTGGTGATTGTCGAACTGCGATTCTTCCGCCTATACGAGGGCGAGCCGATGATGGGCGGGGTGGATACCCAACTGCGTTCCATGGGGTTTGAACTGCACAAGTTTTTGTTTACCAAAACCCGTTCAGTGCGCAACAGCCAAAACGCACGGCTACGCCATCGCTATTTCCGCGATCAAATTGTGGATGGAGATGCGGTTTATATGAAATATATCAGTAAGATAGAAGGCTTTACTGATGCACAACTGATGCATCTGGCGGTGCTGGCAAGCGCCGTGTTCGAAAGCCATTCCGTTACCCTGTTCTGTCTTGACCATCTCGTCGCGCGCGGTGCCGTGCCTGCCAATTTGCCCGCGCTGTATGTTGACAGCCTGCCTGCATCGATGC
>CAMAXX010000028.1 GCA_945862435.1 Pseudorhodobacter antarcticus | reverse complement strand
TGCTTTGAGTGCATCAGATTTCTTCATCTTTTAATTTGAAAGGGCTTGCCCCAGCCACTTGTGGCTGGGACGCATCGAGGGCCACCTTTAATGTTGTTCGACTATTTTCAGGGCCAAAATAGTGCGCGCTGGGCTGCGCTATTCACTTATGGGATTTCAGACAAAATCCCAACGCGGCAATGGACGCGGCAATTTATTCAGAACTTGAAGCGCAAAGGCAAAACCCCTGCGGACTTAAGCATCTGTTATTGTTGATAGAATAAGTGGTTGCGGGGGCGCACAGCCGCCGTAGATTGCCCACTCCGTTCTGCTTGATATGATCTCCTCGCCTTCCCGCAAATGCGGCACAGGGGAGCGAGCCAATGGAGCTTTCCAGCCCATAATGATCATGCTTTCGTCTCATGCGCCCCTTCAAGCCGCAGAGCCCGCCCATTCGCGCCAAACAGGCATGCGCCAGCCAAGTCGATGCGGGCATGAACACGCGCGCCGATCTTCAGGAGAATATCGCCATGCAGTTTCATCGTCAGCGCCCCGCCATCTGCTAGCCGCAGGTGCAAAATTGTTTCATCCCCCAAATGTTCGATCAACTTGGCCTCGCCCGACAGATGTGCGCTTTCGGCTGAGGTCAGCGTCAGACGGTCGGGGCGGACCCCCAGCGTCACCGCTTCGCCCTCTCCCTTTTGCCCGCCCAATACGTGGCCAGACACCAAAGCGACCCCGCTTGGGCCAAGCGTGGCAGGCAGAAGGTTCATAGCGGGGCTGCCAATGAAACCTGCAACGAACAGGTTCGCGGGGCTGTGATACACCTCGCGCGGGGTGCCAATTTGTTCGACCCGCCCTGCATTCAGCACGACAATCCTGTCGGCCAAAGTCATCGCTTCGACTTGGTCATGTGTGACGAAAATCATCGTGGCGGCCAGTTCCTGATGAAGCCGCGCGATTTGGCTGCGCATCTCGACCCGCAGGGCCGCGTCAAGGTTTGACAGCGGCTCGTCAAACAAAAACACTTCGGGTTTGCGCACAATGGCGCGCCCAATGGCAACGCGCTGGCGCTGGCCGCCAGACATCGCCTTGGGCTTGCGCGGCAAAAGTTCGCTAATTTGCAGCAGTGCAGCCGTTTCTTGCACCCGCTGATCGACCGCATCGCGCCGCAAACCTGCGCGGCGCAGCCCGTAGGCCAGATTGTCATAGGCCGTCATATGCGGGTAAAGCGCATAGTTTTGAAACACCATCGCCACGCCGCGCTGCGCAGGGGGCGCGTCGGTTACGTCTTTGCCGGCAATCTCGACGCGCCCGTAATCGACATCCTCTAGCCCGGCAATCATCCGCAGCAGGGTTGATTTCCCGCAGCCCGAAGGGCCGACAAAAACCACAAGTTCGCCCGCTTCGACCGTCAGATCGATCCCTTTGATCACCTCAAGCGCGCCATAAAACTTGCGCACGTTTGACAGTTGAACCGTACCCATTCGCGCTCCTTTCTATTTCAACCCAATCGAGCTGAGGCCCCGCTGGAACAGCCTTTGCGTGAACAGGAACAAGGCGACCATCGGCAGGGCCGTTAGCAACGCACCCATCATCGACACCGACCATTCCACCGCGCGCTGCGATTGAAACGTGAACAGGCCCAGCGACAGGGGAAAAGCCTGACGGTCTTGCAAATAGATCAGCGGCAAAAAGAATTCGTTCCACGTATAGACAGTGGCGAACAGCCCAACGATGATCAGCGGCGTGCGCACTTGCGGCATGACGATCTGCCACCAGATGCGAAATTCAGATGCCCCGTCCAGCCGCGCAGCATCCAGCAATTCACGCGGCACGCCCATAAAGAATTGCCGCAGCATAAAGATAAAGAACGCATCCCCAAACAAGAACGGCGTGATCAGCGGCCAATAGGTTCCCGTCAGGCCAATTTTTGACCACGCCAGATAAATGGGCAAAAAGGTGACGATCGTGGGCATCAAAAGCGCGCAGACTGTCAGGCCAAAAACCAAATTTCGCCCCCGCCAGCGCAGGCACCCAAAGGAATAGGCGGCAAGCGAACACGACAGGCAGACCAGCACCGCCACTGTTCCCGCGTAAAACACCGAATTTACAAATTGTTGGACAAAAGGAAAATCCTCGCGCGTCAAAAGCGAGGTCATGTTTTCCCAGCGTATCGGATCGGGCAGCCATGTGACGGGGTCGGAAAAAATCTCGGCATTCGTTTTGAATGCGGAAATGGTCATCCAATAAAACGGCAGCAAGAACACCGCCGAAATGGCCAGCATCAGCGCGTGATAGGTCAGCATCCCGATCCGCGCGCCGGCGCTGGGTTTACGCTGTTTGCTCATATCTCGCCCCCTTCGTAATGCACCCAAGACCGCGCTGTTTTAAAGATCAACAAGGTCAGGATCAGCACGACCACGAACAGAACCGTCGCCATGGCCGCCGCAAGGCCCATGTTAAAGTACCGAAAGGCCGCGCGGTACAGCACGACCATATACATCAGCGTCGCCTCTGCGGGGGTGCCCGTGGTGCCGCCAATTACGATGGCCTGCGTAAAGACCTGAAACGAATAGATAATCCCAATCACCAAATTGAACAGCACCATCGGTGTGATAAGTGGCAGCGTGATCCAGACCAGTTTGTGCCAGCGTTTGGGGCTGTCTAAATCTGCGGCTTCTGACACGTCTTTTGGAATATTTTGCAAGCCGCCCAGAAAAACCAGCGTTTCCACCCCCAAGGGCCAAAGGCTTAGCAAAATCAGCGTCCAAAGCGCGGCGTTGGGGTCCAAAAGCCAGTCGGGTGGATTTAACCCCATCGCCTCAAGAGCGATGTTCACTGGCCCTGCATTTGGGGTCAGAAGCAGCATAAAAACCACCGATCCCGCCACAGCCGGCATAAGGAACGGCAGATAGAATATAGTGCGGTAAAAGCCCGACAGGGCCGTCGCGCGGTTCAGCAGCAGCGCCAGTCCCAAGGCGATGATCAGCTTTACGGGTACCGAAATTGCGCCGAAAATCAGCGTGTTTTGCGCCGATTTCCAAAAGGCAGGGTCGCTCCATAGGGCTTCATAATTTTGCATACCCACCCATTTGGGCGCGCCGATGATCTGGAATTTGGTCTGCGCGATGTAAAAAGTTACAACCAGCGGGATCGCCACAAAAAGCGTCATGCCGATGATCCACGGCAGCGCGAACAAAACCCCAGCACGGGCTTCACCGCGCTCGGCCTTACGGTTGCGCCGAGGCAGCACTGCTGCCTCGGGGGGGGCGGAGGTGATCGGCATTAGCCTGCCAATACCCGCTCCAATTCGGCCTGGGTGGCGGCTTGCGCTTCGCCAAGCGCATCCTTGACGGGGGACGCTTTGGTGTAGATTTTCTCAACCGCGCGGGCGATCTGGTCTGTGTAAAAGCTTTGCACTGGCGAATTCCACATGGGCGTCACCACCGCAGCCTGCTCGCCAAGGAAGGCGGTAATGTCATCGGCCACTGCTTGGCCGCGCTTTTCGACCAGCCCTGCGGGCGCTTTGCGCTGTACTTGGCTGTTTGTCGGTACGTCTGGGATCTGCTGATACCACTGAACAGACCCCTCAATGGCCAAATAGCTTAGATAATCAAACGCTGCCTGCGGGTTCTTTGACCCAACAGGAATGACAAACCAGTTGGGCCATGTGCCCGAAACAGATGAACTGCCCGACGCGCCGACAGGATTGGCCGCAAGGTTCCAGCGTTCGAAACTGGGGACTGGATCGGCAAAAATATCGCCCAGCAGCCAACTGCCCGATTGCATCCCCGCTTGCCGCCCTTCGCGGAACGCGGGGCCCATGCCAGTCGTTGAATTGGGATAGCCGTCAAGGAAGTTGCCCGAACGATCCACCAGATTAAAATCGCCTTTGTATTCCTCGTCCAGCCACTCAAGGAAAAAGGTCATCATCTCGATATTCTGTTCGCTGTCGATTTGGTATTTCAGGTTTGTCTCGTCAAACATCATGCCGCCGTTCAGCGCCGACCAGATCGCCATGGTTTCGGGCACGCGGTTTGGCATAAAACCTGCCGAAACCAGTTTATCGCCATCCCAAACGGTGAATTCTTTTGACATCTTACGCATCTCGTCCCATGTTTTTGGGAAAGAGCCGCGATCCGAAGGAATGCCCTTCGCCTCGAACATTTCTTCATTGTACCACATGGAATAGACCCCCGCCGTGATCGGCAGGCCATAGGTTACCCCTTTGAATTGGCAAGAAGACAAAAGGCCAGCGGGCCATGTTTCAAGGGGTATTTTCGACCCCTTCATCATGTCATCCAGCGGCATAAACGCCCCCTGCGCCCCAAGGGATACTGGGCTATCCCACAGCATCGAAATGTCGGGCGGGTTGCCTGCCGTGATTGCGCCAATCAGCGATTGGGTGAATTCAGTATCCTGGCCCAACCCGCAGACCGTGGTGGCAGCCCCAAGGCTTGCACCTGCGCTAAACCCCTCTAGCAGGCCCGTGTGGATTTTGCAGAACAGTTCTGACCCACCTGGCAGCCACAGCAAAAGCTGGCCTTCCGCTTGTGCAAATGCGCCCGAAGGCAGCACCATTGCAGTGCCAAGTGCCGCACTGCTGGCCAAGAAACCGCGCCGACTGATTTGACGAGGCACAGCAAAAGTCGTGTTTGACATGTTTTCTCTCCCTATTTTCAGTTGCAAAGATGCGGCTCTTTGGCCGCTTGTGGTTTAAATTCTGTCGCCAGCGCCGCGCCGATCAGTCCGGCATCTGGCCCCATGACGGCCTGTGTTATCTTCATCGGGTTGGGCACCCCATCCCAAAGCCCGCCGCGCAGATGCGCGCAAAGGGCATCGAAATAGGGCCCCGCTGCACAGCCCAGCCCGCCACCGATCACCATGATGGAGGGATCCAGACTGTCGGCCAAAAGAGCCAATACGCGTCCCAACTGGGTCGTTGCATGTTCAATCACCGCCAGCGCCCGCCCGTCCCCCGCAAGGGCGGCGGCCAGAACCTCTTGCGCGGTTGTCACGCCAAATGCCGCCGCGAGTGCCGGCCCCGAAGCCACATCTTCGATCATCTGGCGGTGTTCATGTCCGCAAACGGTGCACGAATGGCGTTCCAACGAATTGGCAATCACCAGCGCCGCGCCGCGCGATCCCGCATAGGGCACCCCGCCTTGCACCAAAACGCCCGCCACGCCCGTGCCAATGGTGACAAAATAGAAATCCCGCGCCCCGCGCCCCGCGCCCAGCCGCGCCTCGGCCAAGGCCGCCGCGCGCACGTCTGACGATATGACCGTGGGCAGAACCGATGAAAGCGTCCCCGCCGCATCCAGCCCTGTCCAGCGGATGCGGTGATCAGAAAACACGCGGCCCTGACCGTCCACCAGTTCGGCCACGCCAACGCCCAGCGCCTGAACCGCCAGCCCCAAACGCTGTGCATCGGCCTTTAACACCTGCGCCAAGGCCAGTGTATCGGCCAATATTGCCGCCCCGCCGCGTTCGAAATCGGTCGGCACTTGGCGTCTGGCATGAATGCTGCCCGTTTGAAGATCGACTATCCCGCCCGATACCTTTGTGCCGCCCACATCGATACCCAAAGCAAATTGGCCATCACCGCGCCCCACGCTTGGTTGCGCTGACAGATCCTTGATAGGGGCCGGGATGCTGGTCATGCCCACGCCGTATGATAATGCGGTGCCACGCCAAACAGGTATTCGGCCATCTCGCCCCCCATGTTAAAGACGCGGTAGCGCACATCGGGTGGTATGTAGAACCCATCTTGCGGGTGCAATTCAAACCAAACGGGGGATGTTTGTGCATCTTCGATCAGGATATTGACCCGACCTTTGGTCACATAAACGCCCATCGCCCCGCCATGAACCCGCACATCACTGCGCCCACCTGCCGAAATGCGGCAGGTTCCCGCCGTCAGTTGATCGGTTGAAGCAGTGATGCCTGTCATCACGCGCGGGTCGCCGCCATCCATCGACCACAGCCAATCTTGCTCGCGGATGATCGTGATCTTTGCCTGCGCCTCGGCGGCTTGGCGGGCGGCAGGCCACTGGCCGATCAATGCGCTGCGCTCGTATTTGAAATCGGCCACATAGGGGCGGGTGGCTGCGTATTTCCCCGAAGACCCCGTTGAAGGCGGCGGAGCGAAAAATTCCAGCACCCTGCATTCCTGATCGCCCCAAGCAAACGCATGATGCCACGTGTCCTTTTGAAAAAAGGCCGATTCCCCTGTTTTAACCACATGCACTTCGCCCGTTTCTGGATTGGCGATTACCATTGTGCCCATCAGCACGGTCAGCACCTCGTCAGCGCCAAAAACCGTACGAAAGCTTTCAGAATGGCGAAACCCCTGCCCAGGGGGCATCCCGAACACCAATTGATGGATTTTGTCCGTCGAGACATAAATCCAATCGTCGATCCGCCCCGCAGCGTCATCGCCCCACAGGTGCCGTGTTACATTGGAATAAGGGATAGGGGTGGGGCCATCGAACACGGGGCGGGGTGAGGATTTGTAAGCCATGGGATCACTCCGGCGCGTGGTCAAGATGGGGGGCGATACGATCATTGGTCTGATCAAACCGTGGCGGGGTAAAGCTGCTGATGATGGGCAAAGCTTGCCCCGTCCGCCCGCTTTCCATAGATTTCACCATGATCTCAAGCACATGATAGGCGTGCTCGGGCGCGTTCACAGGATCGCGGCCATCGGATACCGCCTGAATAAGATCGCGCACCCCGTCCGTCCAAGGCCAGCGGCTGCGCTGATCGTGATCTTGCCAGAACCCATCCTTGTTGCGCCACAGCCGATAGCCGCGCGGATCCCAATCCTCGGCCTTCATGGTGATAGACCCTTCGGTGCCGTAAATCTCGATCCCCGGCACGTCATATTGCTGGATGGTGAACCCCGTTGTAACCACAGCAAAGCATTGGTTGCCAAAATCCATCAAAAGCTGAAAATTGTCGTCCGTCTGCACGGTCATCTTTTTGTTATTCACAATCCGTTCTGGGATGGCGATGCCCGTCATCGCCATCACCCGTTTGCATGGGCCCAATAGCCCTGTCAGCGTGGTCACATTATAAACGCCAAGGTCATACATCGGCCCGCCGCCCGGCTCGTAAAAGAACGGGTCCCAATCTGGCCCCGACCAGCCATAAAAGCCGCGCGCTGTCAGCGGCCTGCCGATGTCGCCCTGATGGATGTGTCGCCACATATCTTGATAGGTGTGCGACAAGGTCACATGCGGGGCGCAAACCAGATGCCCCTTGGACTGTTTGGCCAGCGCCATAAGTTCGGCCGCTTCGGCCAAATCCATCGACATCGGCTTTTCGACCAGCACATGCTTGCCCGCGTTCAGCGCATCGCGCGTCAATTGCCCGTGGCTTTGCATCGAGGTGAGAATAAGCACAACATCGACATCAGGCCGCGCCAGCACGTCATTGTAATCGGTTGTAAAGGCTGGAATGCCCCATTCGCGGGCCCGTTCGGCCTTGCCCGGGCGTAGATCGCAAGCGATCACAATTTCGCAACTCGTCCCTTCCAGCGCCAATCTGCGCACATTCGGGACATATTTTTCAGACACCGATCCTAGGCCGATCACACCAACACGCACCATCTTGCCCATCAAAACCTCCCATGCTCCGCTATCTTCGTTGCGATGTCTTCATCGGCGCCACACAGATGATGCGCTGGGTTGCCTTTTTCGCAAATAGTGCTTTTGGTCATGCCCCTATCGGGCGCCACAGCCCGGTCGGCGTCATTCGCCGCGCTGGGCGGCCATGAATTCCAAAAACAACTCGCGCTCGGTGGTGATGTCTAATTTGCGATAAATCGCAAGGCGATAGTTCTTTACCGTGCCGCGCGACAGGCCCATGCGGCGGGCGATCTCGATCACAGGATGGCCTTGCAGCGTCAGCAAAACAACCGTGCGTTCCCGTTCGCTGAGCGGGCCCGCGATTCGGGCAGGCAGATCGTCTGTCGTTGGTGCGGCAGCCCCCGCCTGCCTGTCGGGCGAGATTTCGTCGCAATAGCCGCTTGGGGCAGGGCCAAAGTCTGGCGGCAACTGGGTGCGGCGCAGCGCCAGCTGCCCCTTCAGATGCACGGTGCAGGGCCCGCGCGCCGTGACGATTTGTATGGCATGGGCAATTTCGGCATCCATGGCTTGCTCGGCCCATGCGGCGGTGGCAAAAATTTGCCGCCCGTGCTGGTCAACAAAGCGCAGGGGCCGCTCTGGCCCAATGGGCGAATTTCCAAGATCGATTTCCGTTGTGGCAATGGCGGCAAGGTGGCGCCGATGCAGGGCCGCCAGCAGCGGAAACAGCCGCCGAATACGTGCCACTTCGGCGGCAAGGAAATTGCCCTTCGCCCGATCAAGGATCAGTGTCGGCGAGGCATCCCCAATCGGCGGTAAGAATACCGCGATCTCGTCGTGGATATGCATTTGCGTCAAAAACTCGCGCGCATAGGCCGAACGCCCTATCCCCGTCTCGACCGCGCGCAGGCGGTAAACCCCGGTCTCGCCGCCGTTTTTCCAAAGCGCGTAAAACGGGTCAAAGGCGTAGTAATGGCTGTAATAGGCCATAATTGCGACAGTGGGTTCGATCCTAGGGATAATCAGGTCTGGCGGTGCCGCGCGGGAATAGCGCACAAGTGCGGCCAGATCGTGCGGTGCGGCTGTGCCCAGAAGATCCAGCAAGGAATCATAAAAGCGGCTTGTTCCCAGATGGTCTATTGCCTGTGCCGCGAAATCCAGTTCGGATTGATTTTCGCGCTTTCCCATCATCCCCCCCGTTTATTTTGGCCCAAGCTGGGCTGCAAAAGCAACGTGACTTTGGGCACAATTGCACCGCTTTTGGCGCATGCTAGCCTTATTTGGCACAGAGTGGTCGGCAGCGATGGGGGAGTGCGCGGTTTGAAAATTGGAAACGCGCCTTGTTCGTGGGGTGTCTTTTATCCAGACGGAAACACAATCACAGCCGAAGGCTATTTAGATGCTGTTGCCCGTGCGGGGTATGGCGTGACCGAACTTGGCCCGCTTGGCTTTCTGGGGCAAGATCCGGTTTGGATCGCCGATGCGCTTGCGGCGCGCAGCCTAACCCTTGTGGGCGCGGCCCATGTGCACACGCTGGCTGATCCCGCCAGTACGCCCGTCCTAACTGCTGCCCTTCATCGCTTTGGCCGCCTGCTGCCCGCGCTTGGCGCACGTGATCTGATCTTGATGGATGAAAGCGAGTTTTATCCTGTTGCGGCCCAAGGCGTGGTGGATGCGGCGGGCTGGAAAACCGCCATGTCCGTGATCCAAGAGGCCCATATCATGATGCGCGAGACTTACGGCATTGCGCTGCACATCCACCCGCACGTGGGCACCTGCATCGAACGCGAAGCGCAGATCGACAGGATGCTGGCCGAAACAAACGTCAGCCTGTGCTTTGATACGGGGCACCACGCGTTTTGGGATCAGGACGTGCTGGGCTATATGACCAAAGTCTGGGACAGGATCGGCTTTGTACATTTGAAAAATGTCGATCCTGCGGTGCGCGCGCGCGCGCTGTCAGGTGCGGTTGGGGTCAATGCTTCGTTCGATCAGGGCGTCATGTGCGCTCTGCCTGACGGCGCGGTCGACATCAAGGCGGTGCTGGGCCTTTTGGTCAGCAGTGGGTACCAAGGCGCGGTGATTGTTGAACAAGATCCCCCTGCAAATGCCGCCGAAACACCCGAGGTTTTGGCCCGCCGCAACCTTGCCTACATTAAGGCTGCCCTGCAATGAGCCGCCGCGTTCTGATCTTTGACACGCCCGACGAAATTGGAAGTGCCGTGGCGCAGGATATCGCCGCCCGTATGGCCTCTTCTTTGGCCGCGCGGCCTGGCCTGTTTTTGCTGGGCTGCCCAGGTGGGCGCAGCCCACGCCCCGTCTATGCCGAATTGGCACGCCTTGCAGGCGCGCAAGCACTGGATTTGTCGCGCCTGATCATCGTGATGATGGATGACTATTTGACCCCTGCAATGGATCATGTCCCAGATGATGCCCATTATTCCTGCCGCCGCTTTGCGCGGGACGAGATTTTGGCCGTTTTGAACGCCGCCCTTGCCCCCAGCCACCGCATCCCAGATGGCAATTTGTGGTTCCCCGATCCTGCCAATCCCGCCGCCTATGATGGGCGGATTGCGGCGGCAGGCGGGATAGACCTGTTTTTGCTGGCCAGCGGGGCAGGCGATGGCCATGTTGCCTTTAACCCCCCAGGTGCGGTGCTTGCTAGCCGCACCCGCATTGTTGCGCTGGCACAGCAAACGCGCCGCGACAATCTGGCGACCTTCCCAAATTTTGCCAGCATCGATCAGGTGCCAACCCACGGCGTGACTGTGGGCATTGCCACCATCGCCGAGGCGCGCGCATCGGCCATGCTGGTTTGGGGGGCAGATAAGCGCATCGCCTTTCAAAATTTGGCACAGGCCACAACCTATGACCCCCGCTGGCCCGCCAGCGTTTGGGCCAGCTGCCCGGACACCACCCTTTACGCCGATCACGCCGCCGCAGGAGGTACCCCATGACAAGGTTTCGGATTTGCCTGTTTGGTGCAGGCGAGATGGCAACCACCCATGCCATGAACCTATCCGCCGACCCGCGCATGGAACTGGCCTTTGTCGTCGATCCATCCGCCGAACGCTCCGGCGCGCTGGCGGCGGCCACAGGCGCGCGGGTGGTCGATACCGACACCGCCTTTGGCGACGCTGATATCGCCGCATATATCATTGCAACCCCCCCGCGCACCCATGCAGATTACCTTCAGCGGGCGGCCCAAACACAGGCGCATATCTTTTGCGAAAAGCCCATCGATCACGACATTGACCGCGCCCGCGCCTGCCTTGCCGCACTAAAGGGGCGCGAGGCCTACGTGCAAATGGGCTTTAACCGCCGCTTTGATCCGCATTTCATCGCCCTAAAACAGGCCATCGGCGCGGGCAAGATTGGCACGCCAGAACAGGTCTTGATCATTTCACGCGATGCCGAAGCGCCCCCTGTCGCGGGATTTATCCATTCATCAGGCCTACTAAAAGAAACGGCCGTCCATGATTATGACCTGATCCGCTGGCTGCTAGAAGATGAGGTGGCTGAGGTTTATGTGATGGCCGACGCGCTGATAAATCCCGATTATCTAACCGTGGGCCAGATTGATACCACGACGGCCACGATCCGCATGTCGCGCGGCACGCATGTGACGGTGCTGAATTCGCTGCGCGCGGCATTTGGCTATGACCAACGGCTAGAGGTGCTGGGAACGCTAGGGCAAGCGGCTGTTGGCAATGTGGTGGGCTCGCAGCTTATCCTTTCAACCCAAAGCGGCGTGACGGGCGAAAAACCCCATTTCAGCTATTTTCAACGCTATGCCGAAGCCTACCGCGCCGAGATACTGAATTTCGCCGCAGCCGTGGCCGATGTTGCCCCCGTGACCCCCGATGCCATAGATGGTTTGCGCGCCTCAGAAATAGCAGAGGCGGCGATTTTGTCGATGCAGAGCAGGCGTCCCATAAGCCTGTAATGTCGGGGTAGAACGATCAAAGGCCGCGCAGTGCGCGAAAATCTGCCAACTCGCGCCCTGCTGCGCGCGTGCAAACCTCGCGTAGGGGGGTGACCATTTTAATGCGATCAAGGCGCAAAACGCGAAAGGCTTGGGCGGTTTCGCAATAGGCGGTCAATGTCCAAATTCGTGATTTCAAATTCAAATATAGCGGGCGCAGATCGCTGTGCGACAGAATGCTGGACGGCTCGATATGGCTGATGCTGACATAAGTGCTGGCGCGTGAGGCGGGCGTTCGGGCAGTGTGGGGCGCTTTTGCGGCAAATCATTCCCTATTTTTGATTTATCTCTTTATAAGCGGCAATAAGATCATCGATATTGTAAAAAAATAGTATTTGTTTGCTCTCCAAAAGTAGGCCATAATTGCAATACTGCCGGATCGTTTTTAGTGAATGCTAAATCAAATAGATCTGACTGCGCACAAGTTTTTCCATTAATGCGGACTTGCTTTTGATCTTGAAGTCCGTATCCCCGACTGCAGTGATTTCGTCGATTAGGAAAACGCCAAAGTCAATCGCCATACCCAATCCAAAGGCCAAACGGGCCTTCATGCCAGTGGAACATGTCTTAATTGCCAAGGATACCGATGCGCCAAGCTCAGCGAACCCCTTAACATAAGCGATCACCTCACCCGTGTCCTGACTATAGATGCGTGATACGAAGCGGATGTTCTCGATGCCCGTCATGCTGCCGTTGAAGCCGCCCGCGAAGCACAGTGGCCATTCACACAAAATAAAGTTGGGCTGCATCCTGCTTGTTGCATAAGATGTGCTCTTCCGTCTCGCGCCGTGCAGCAGAGATATCCCCACTGGCCAGATGCGCCACGATTCGCTCGTGATAATCCAGCGAGCGACGCGACATCAGCGTTTCGCGGAGCAATCGATAGCGAACTGGCAAAGAAACTTCGTTCACATACACCATCACTTCGGAAACAGGACGGTTGCCACTTTCTGCAATAAGGCGGTCGTGGAAGACCTGATTTTCCGTGAAGTATCCCTCAAGATCATTGTCGTCATAACACGCAGCCATCCGGCGATTGCTCTCGAGAAGTTCGGCGATGAGCGTTTCAAGCGATGCGCCAGCCAATGAGCCAATCACCATCCCCTCCAAACTGGCCCGGAGGTCGTAGAGATTTTCGATATCGGCAACGGTATAACTGCGCACCCGAAAGCCGCGTCGTTCGGCATATTCGACAAGTCCGCCTTGCAGCAGCATCCTGAGACTTTCGCGAACCGGCCCGCGCGATGATCCAAATTCCGCCTCGATGTCCTGTTCGCGAAGTGGTTGGCTGGGCTTGTAGGCGCCCGTAATTATCTGATGGCGCAACAGACCAACAAGATGCAACGACAGTGTTCGTGGCAACGCTGGTATGGCGGGCTTTTCTGTGCGGAGTTGGCTGGTCATTTCATGTTCGCTTGATTTGGGCAACTATCCTTTAGCATGCGCCGCGCCGCAACCCAAGGCCACCATTTAAGCGGTGCTTTCGACCAGTTCCTTCAGCTTGGAAAGCGCTTCTGACAAGGGCTCGGCGGCCAGCGTGATCGGCGGCACCAGCATGAGGCACTCACCAGAACGTCCGCCGCCATAGGCGAGAATATGGTGATGGAGAAGCCTCGTCTGCAATGCCACGGCGCGGGCCGGATCAGGTTGGCCCCCGGGATCACGGAATTCAATGGCGACTTGAGCGCCTGCCATGCGGACGTCAGAAATTCCTGGCAGGTTAAGCAGCGGCTCAAGAGCAGCGGCCATAATTGGAGCAATGACATCTGTGACATGACCTAAGAGATTGTAATTGGTGATGGTGTCCAGCGTGGCTACGGCCATAGCACAGGCCAGTGGGTTGCCTTGGAAAGTACTAGTATGCATGCCAGCAGGCCATCGCCCAAGAAACCGGTCGCTCGCGGCCAACGCCGACAGCGGCAGACCGCCTGATAGCGATTTGCCCATAATTACAAAATCGGGATAAATCCCGGAGTAATCAAAGCCGAACCATCGACCAGTTCGGCCGATCCCGTTCCATATTTCGTCCAGTGCTAGGGGGATATCATATGCACGGCATAGGCTCGAAAGACCTACCAGAAAGGACGCCCCCGCGGAATATAGGCCACTGACGGCCTGCACCGCCTCCACTAGAACCAGAGCAGGCAGGTCGCGTGCTTCAAATCTTTGGGCAAACAATGTCTCGGCGGCGGCAAGCGCCTGATCGGGGGTCACGCCCGGGCCTGGGTAAGGCAGAATGTCGATGCTCGCTTCGAGCAAATGAAACGGGGCACGGATGCGGTCGCCAGATGTTAGCGACAACGCACCCAAGGTGCGCCCGTGATAGCCGCCGTCAAAGGCTACTAGCCGCGACCTGCCCGTAGCAAACTGTGCGGACTTTATCGCAGCCTCTATCGCCTCGGCCCCAGAATTAACCAGTTGGATTCGGGTAAGTTCAGGTGGAAGGATAGCTAGCAAACGGTCGTAAAGAGCGGCACGAAATGGGGAAGGAAGGCGCGTTCCTGTATGCATTATGCCGGTCGCCATCACCTCTTGCAGGGCAGCCAGATGGGCAGGATGCCCGTGGCCAAGGCTCGTGGTTGCCGATCCGCAGACAAGATCAAGATAGCGCGTACCATCCGCGGTCAAAAGCCATGGTCCTTCGCCCCGCACGAAGACCGGCGGGTCTGGTACAAGGCGAAAGGTATTGGCGCTGGTGCTTTCGTGATCGCGTGTCAGGCGAAGGGTATGGTCGGGGGTCATCAAGATGTCAGCAGAATTGCCGAACCTGGCGGCAGCCGCAAACCGGCGTCTGTCCCTATAGCCGGAACGGGCGCCCCGCGGGGCAGATCAAGTTCTAGGCCTGTGCCATCCGAGGCTATAAGTCTCAGGCGGATCGCGTTGCCGGTAAAGACTGCGTCCGTCACACGCGCTCGGGCCAGACCTGCCTCGTCAAGGATCAGCGCCTCAGGTCGCAGCGCAAGGCGCACATTTGCACCGAGCGCAGCCGTTCCGCTGGCCAGTATTGACCCCAAAGCGGCTGTCTCAACCTGAACCACTCCGCTTGCATCACCCGCAACGACGCGTCCCTCGATCACAGAACAACGACCAAGGAACCGCGCCACGAACTCGGTCCGAGGGTGGTCATAGATATCGGCAGGCGTACCCAGTTGCTCGACGCGGCCATCACGCATCACTGCGATGCGGTCGGACATCGTCATCGCCTCTTCTTGATCATGGGTAACAGCGATGAAAGTCAGGCCCACGTCCCGGTGTAAGCGGCGAAGTTCGATCTGAAGGTGCCGGCGTAACCCCGCATCTAGCGCGCCAAGCGGTTCGTCGAGAAGAAGGACACCCGGCTCTAGGATCAAGGCCCGCGCAAGAGCCACGCGCTGCCTTTGTCCACCTGACAGCGCCGAGGGCAGGCGTGTACCATAGCCATTCAGGTCGATCCGCGCCAACCAGTCTTCTGCCGCCTTGGACCGTGCAGCTTCAGACTGGCCGCGCATCTTTAGCCCGTAGGCAATGTTATCGCGCACTGTCTTGTGCGGGAAAAGCGCATAGTCTTGGAACATTATTGAAGTATCGCGACGGTTCGGCGGGCAGCCGGTTACGTCCTCTTCGCCCACAAAGATAGTGCCAGTAGATACTGGCTCCAGCCCCGCAATCATCCGCAAGATGGTAGTCTTTCCACATCCCGACGGTCCAAGAAGCGTCAGAAATTCGCCAGCGCGAATTTCAAGGTCCTGTGTGTAGACGGCCTGTACGTGGCCAAAAGATTTAGAGACCCCGCGCAGAGTGACGGATTTTGCACGCATTTATGGATCCTTCCGTAAGAATAGCCATTGTGCTGTAACGCCTAATATCAGCGAAAATGCAAAGACCATCGTTCCCAAAGCATTGATAGTAGGGTCAAAGCCGGTGACGATAGTAGTCCAGATTTTGATAGGCAAGGTGACCGAAAAGTTTGTCAGGAAATAGGCGATAACGAACTCATCAAAGGCGAAAGTGAAGCAAAGGATAAAGGTTGCCATCAGCGAGGTTCGGCAGGCGGGCAGCACGATATCGACGATCGCTCGAAGGCGTGAAGCGCCAAGGGCCCAGGCTGCCTCTTCATGCGATTTGGGGAGTTGTGCTATCCGGTTGCGCAGGTTCAGAACGGCTAACGGCAGAACATAAAGCACCTGACCAATACCAGCAAGCGGGAGCGAGGGTTGCAGGCCAAGCATAGTCGTCCAGATGCGCAGGGCGATACCCACGAGAAGTAAGGGCACTGCCAAAGGGGCAAGGACCAAAAGGGTAAAAGCGGTTTTGCCGGGAAAGCGGGCATTGACCAGCGAATAGGCGCAGGCAAAGCCGATCAGCGTTGCGACAAAGCTAACCGTGCTGGCCAGCAGGATTGAGTTCACGAACCCCGTAGAATACTGGCCGTCGGTGAATACCCTAGTGTACCATTCGGTTGTGTAAGTCGGGATCGGCAGGATTTGGTAACGAGCGGACGAGAAGGAAAACACCGCCATAACCCCGATCGGAAGATAAATTATTGCAGCGGTCAGCCAGAAAAGTAGAGCCAGCGCGCGGGAAGTCATCAGGCCTGTCATGATTGCAACCTCGTCCCCCGGATCAAGAGCAGCAGCGGCGCCACACAAAGAACAATTACAATCACTAATAATGAAGCCAGCGTTGCCGCCATCGGCAAATCATAAGTTCCCTTCAAGACTGACAGCATCACCTGTGCCAGCACCGGCCGGAGCCCGCCGCCTAGAAGCGTTGGAACAGCATAGTCTCCTACGGCAACAATGAATGTCAATGCAGCGCCGATGATCCAACCGGGCAGCGCGAGTGGTAGGACGACCTCTCGGAACGCCGTCCAGCCGCTACCACCCAGAACAGCATTTGCCTCGAGTAAACGGCGATCAATGGTCGCCATGCTAGAATAAACCATTAGCGTGATCAGCATGACACCAAACAGCACTAGACCAAAGATTGAGGCAGGCAGGCTGTAGAGGAAGCCCAGACTGACTGGAGCGCCCGTCAGGCGGCTCAGAGTAGCGCCGACCATCCCTGTATCTGCAAGCACCATCTGCCATGAAAATGCGCGGATGGTGAAGCTAGTCCAGAACGGGGCCACGAGTACAAACAGCATAAGGACGCGCCGCCGATCACTGACGCAGAATGTTAGATACCAAGCAAGCGGCCAAGCAAAAAGTGTGGAGATAAACACCACCGACAGTGCTAAAACCAATGACCGCAGGAGAGCGTCTGTCAGCGTCGGTTGGGCCATAAAGCTCTGATAATTGACAAGGGTCAGGCCGGACGTACCTTCGCTGGTCAGCGATAGGCCAAGCGTGTAGAGGACCGGCAGCAAAAAAAACCCAACCATTAGTAAGAGCGCAGGCAGGATGCCTTGCCAAAGGTTCACTACCGGTGGACGGGCCATCACCAGTCAACCAGAAGAGTTCGCATCATTGCACCATCGATGCAATTGGTCCGCAGGGGGATCGCTAGAAGATAGGGTCGTTCCGACCCCCAAAGGCCGATATCGCGAAGGTCTTCGACAAAGGGCACATTGCGATTGAAGACAGCATGATGGGTAACAAATTCGCGGTTGTAGACGTGCCGATAGGGCATCTCACGGGCGACATGGTCCTGCGGGAAGTCGATCACAATGGCCTTAGGCCCCTGATCTAGGATCCAGTTGGCGGCAGCCACCTCAAGATTGGGGGCCACCAGGTGCCAAGTACGGCTTTCATAGCCCATACGGTTGGTCAAGTCCGATCGTAACACCACCATATCTCCTGGGTGAATTACGCCGGCGCGGGCGCTAATGATCTCAGCCGTCAGTGGGGTTGGTAATGGAAGGTCCGACAGGTCGATGACCTTGGTACGGCCAGTGAAAACGTCCAGCCCTTCGTTAGGCAATTGTTGGATGGTTAGGCCGTCGCCGCGCATGTGGCGCGGTGCATCGCAATGGGTAAAGCCATGCCCACGGACGGTGAAATTGATCTCGTCTCGGTCGGATCGGGCCGCGTCTTCAGCGTCATTCACGTCTATGAACCAGCGCCAGTGGTTGAACAAGGGGGTCGATACGTCCAGCATCCGCGGGTTATCCTTTGGCCAGTCGGTGAATGCCACGGGCCGGCAGGGTGACGTGGTGGCGCGCGGAATGGCCAGTGGCAGAGACAGCAGGAACACCTCGGCCTGTTCAATTGACGAAAGGTTCATCGCATTTTCGGTGACCAAAAGACCAAGGGCGTGCAGCGCTGTCCTAAACGCGCCATTCTGGTTTGGAATGTAACCGTCGAATAGCGGGCGGCGCGGGGTGATCGGGTCACAAGGAATGTCCAGAATCACGTGAGCATAGCCTGCGGCGGCAATCAACGGCGCAAGGCCGATGTCGAACACCGGAACCTCGCGCCAATAGGCCAGATGGCTATTGCGGTGGCGGTCGGCATGCCCAGTGCGCAGCACTAAAAGCTTTCGGCGGGCAGGGTTTGTCAAAGCCAAGCGCAGATCGTCTGCCACGATCCGCGGGCCAGCGGCATCGACCAAACTGGCAACACCGGCAACTGCGTCCAGCGGAAAATCGTCCAGCCGCGCAGCACCCTTATTCCGCCAACCAGGGGCCGAAACGAACGAGAACCCCGATCCCCGCCATTTCAGGCCGAACTCTTGAAACTCGTCACCGCGACCGCGGTCTTGGCTAACAAAAGAGTGGCTCTGCCAATGGAAATGGGGCTCGATGGTCTGGGCGCAGTCGATGATAGGCATTTTTTCACCAAAAATGGGCTGCGCCCGAATGGAGCGCAGCCAAAGGATAGGAGAGTCTTAAGCGTTCTTGAAGCTTTCCCACGACGCCAACCAGTCAGCATCATTATCAGGCATCTTGCGCGGAGAGAGATTTAGCATAAACACCTTTTCGAACTTGTCGAGGTCCGCGAGGTTCAGCAATTCACGCTTATCCATCGGCAGGGCCTCGGCAGCCATCTTGTTCGGCACCATCGAGTAGTAGGTTTTTGCCACCGCGAGTTTCGATTGAAACACTGAACCAGAGATGTACTGCAGGAACTTGATCGCATTTTCCGGACGCGGCGTGTTCGCTGCGATGCACGGCGCCTGATCCCAAGTTACCCCACCCTCTTTCGGCACGACAGCTTTGAATGGCAGACCAGAATCAAACATGCCTGCCTGCACCCATTCCCCTGCGATAGCTAGATCGAAAGATCCACCTGCCAGCGCCTGCTGCACTTGGCTTGTCCCCCCGACCATACCCACTTGCGGGCGCAATACTTTCATCGTTTCTTGCAGCTTTCCAAAGGCGCTGGCATCCAGATCATAGGGCTTGGGATTACCGTCATACTTCGAAATGCACCCCATGTTCGGCAGATACCAGTCGAACAAAGCGACCTTGCCTTTGACCTTCTCATCGAAAAGCAGCGCCCAGGAAGATGCGTCATCCTCGCTGTATTTTTTGTGGTTGTAGGTAATGCCGTAATATCCGAAGCGGTTTACGATCGCATAACGCTTGCCGTCAACGATTGTCGGTTCCCAGTTGGCGATGATTGGGAAATAATCAGCCAGCGGGTAGTCGGCATCGTTTAGCGCCATCAGGACACCCTCAGCAGCAGCCTTGGGAATGAAGGAAGAGGTTGGCGTCATGACGTCGAAGGTGCCGGCGGGTGACGTTTTTACCATTGCCACCATCTCTTCATCAGATCCGTCATGGATCTTGAGATTGACGGCTATGCCCGTTTCAGCCGTAAAGTCGTCGAGCATTCCCGGCTCTTCATAGCCGCCGAATGCAAGCACGTTCACGACGTTTTCCTGCGCGAAGGCAGGCCGATTCCAGAGCCACGGCAGCGCCACAGCGGCACCTGTAGCGGTAGTCAGAACTTTGCGGCGGGTCATTGGTGCAATTTGCGTCTTAGACATTTTCGCTGATCCCTATGTGAAGTTTGGTTTAATTGTGAGTTGAAAGCTTACGCTGGTCGCCATTTTGTTGACAATCTGCAATTTAACCTTATACATGGTCTGAACTTGGGTCAACTAGAGAAAAGTCGGTCCATTTGGGCACGTGACTGCACCCTTTGACGGGTTAACGAGAGGGAGCTTTAAATTGGAAGACGGGATGTTGGTTGCATGAAGAACAGTCAGCGAACCAAGCAGCCAGCCATTGGTGGCTCTACAAATCAGGCTTTTCGGCGATCCCCGACCTTAGCCTTGGTTGACGCAATGGAGACTGCCAGACTGGCGGGACAGGATGTTTTGTCGCTGTCGACACCTAGCTTTGAGTATCATAACGACTTACCAATGGCACCACTTTCGCTTGGATTAAAACTGTCGGCACCTGAGGGGGATCCAGCGCTGCGTCAGGCAGCGCGGAGCAAGCTTTTCCGGCGCTGGGTTCTGCCCGACCACGTTCTGTGCATCACAGCGGGTGCAAAGGCAGCGCTCTTTGCGATCCTGCGCATTCTTGGTGAGCCTGGAGGGCGCGTCATTGTGACGGCACCCGCCTGGCCGAGTTATGATGACATCGTTCGGATCTCGGGGCATCAACCGATCACTTATCAGACCCGATATGATCAGGGTTTCCGTCTCGATCCGGCAATGCTGGCCCGTCTTTTGGCAGAAACTGGAGCGCGGGCTGTACTTTTGGCGAATCCGGGCAACCCAACAGGCGTAATCGCGTCAAAGGCAGAACTTGACGGGGCGATGGCCGCCTGCACTGCGGCAGGCGCTCTGCTAGTTCTGGATGAGAGTTTTTCCGAAATCATCGCCGACGGGCAGGCTTGGAATGGGTCAGTAATTGCTCCGCATCCGAACTTAGTGGTTATAAATTCTTTCTCCAAGAACCACCACCTTCAAGGCCAGCGGGTAGCGGCATGCATGCTGCATGCTGCGCTGCGGGAAGACTTTATTGCGGTGCATCAGGCGCTGATATCGTCGGCCCCAAGCATGGGACAGGCTGCCGCTCTTGCTGCGCTGCAAGACGGCAAGGTGGTCAATTACGCCGCATCCCGAGCGGTTGCAGTGGATCTCATCCGGCGCGCAGGCTGGTCCTGTCTCCCGAACCAGGGCACGTTTTATCACTTTCCACATCTGCAGGATACGGCACATACTGTTTCACGACTGCGGGATGTAGGGCTGTTCGGCCTGACTGGAGATATTTTCGGCGAGGCCTTTGCAAACCACCTGCGCCTTTGCTTTGGCCGCCCCGAGGCGGAAATGGTTGAAATCCTGCGCCGGATGGACGCGGCAGGCCTGTTGAGCAAAGACTAATGCAATGGTAGATATCATCTCTGCGAACACCGCTGCTGTCATTGGTCAATGGACCCCAGACAACGTCGATCGGATCGACTCATTGCTAAATGGTTTGCCGGGCGCGATGACAACGCTTTCCTTGCCAGAAACACGGCGGGCGATCCTATCTGCTGCGATGGTCGCGCTGGACAATGCGCGCGACCCTTTGACTGCTGCCATTGTCGCCGAAGTGGGCAAAACTCCAGCAGAAGCAATTGACGAGGTGGATTATGCGCAAAGCTTTTTGCGGCATGCGTTGAGCCAAGTGCTGGATGCGCCGCAGGGCATGGGCGAGCGGCGGTTGCGGGTGGTGCCGGCCGGCCCCGTTCTGGCGATTACTCCGTACAACGATCCGCTGGCTGGTATAGTCCGCAAGTTCGCGCCCGCCATTGCCGTAGGATGTCCGGTTGTTGTCAAACCCTCGGCATTGGGCCATTTGACTGCACAGACTCTGTTCGATAGCTTGGCGGAAGCAGTGCCGACTTGTGCACTCGCTATGGTCAACCACACCGACCGCAGCGTACTGGAAAAGCTCGTCAGCGACCCTCGGTTCCGCGTGCTCAGCTTTACCGGATCGACACCGACAGGCCTCGCACTTGCAGCACGCGCTGGGCTCAAGCGGCTCGTGTTGGAACTTGGTGGCAACAACCCATTTTTTGTTTTGGAGGGGGCCGACCTTGACCGCGCCGCCGCCGATGCCGTTGCGCGAAAGACCCGCGCGGCGGGGCAGGCCTGTTCAGCGCAGAACCGGATTTATGTCGTGGCATCGCTGTTCAATGCCTTTCGCACACGTTTTTTGGACCAGCTTTCTGCCGTGACCTTTGGGGCATCTGATAGCGGGGTGGTCATGGGGCCGGTAAGGTCAGAGCGAGACTTGGAAAGATTGAGGTCGCTGACCTTGGGCGGGCAGGCCTTCGGTGCTTGCGCGGCCCCAGCACCTTTTGCCTTTCGCCCAGTCGTGCTGGACGATGACACGCCTTTGCGCCATGCAGAAGCCTTCGGGCCAGTGGTATCGCTTATCCCCATCAAAGACCGCGCCGCAGCATTTGCCCTAGCAGCACAAGAAGAGCAAGCGCTGGTCTGTTATCTGTACGGCGAGGTTAGCCGCGCCGAATTGGCCCAACTGCGCTTTGGTTCTCTAGGCATAAACACGACAAAGATCCAAGGGGCCGAGGTACCGACCGGAGGTTTTGGAACCGCCGGCATTGGGCGCGAGGGGGGCGACTGGGGCTTGCAGGAATTCCAGACCACGATAAATGAAAGATGGGGTGCATAGTGCGCGAATTTATCACGACACCGGAGGCCCCGGCATCCACATCTCCCGTTGCCCTCGGCACACGCGGCGGCGGAATGGTATTTGTTTCGGGGCAGATGCCGCGCGATCCTGTAACCAGCCTGATACCTGTGGGCGGAGGCGAGCAGGCGCAGTTGTCTATGCAGCATTGCCTTGCCATCCTCAAGGCAGCCGGATCGGGACCTGAGAAGGTGATGATGGCTTGGGTCTATGTGACCGATCTGGCGATCAAACCAGACGTGAACAAAGTGTTCGTAGACACCTTCGGAGACAGGCCTGTGGCGCGCAATATGGTTGCCGTGAGCGACATCGGTGACGGAGCGCTGGTTGAAATATCACTTATCGCGCTTGCCTAACTGCTGCGGTCAAAATATCGGCAGCTTCAGCGATTTCAGCCTCGGTCACCGTTAGGGGCGGCACGAGGCCGATGACGTGCCCCTCTGTGCCGCACTCCCAAGTGATCAGGCACTTTTCCAGCGCCCACGACCGAACTGCTTTGGTGCGGAGTTGATTGGGCTTTCCGTTTGTGTCGAGTATGGGCAAGCCAAGCATAGCCCCCGTGCCTATTAAAGTACTGAAAGGGGCCAGCGCAGCGCGAAGGCTTGCCTCAATCACCTGCGCGCGCTTCGGCAAGTTTTCGTCGATTAACACCGAAAGAGTGGCTAAGCTAGCCGCCGCCGTCAGTGGGTGCATCTGAAAGGTTGAGGATTGCATTCCCGCAGGCCAAGTCTGCAACATCGCAGCCGTGCCGACAAGAATGGCGCCAGGCAGACCACCGCCCACCGCCTTGGCCAGGATCAAAAGGTCAGGAACGATCCCAGTTGCTTCGAAAGCAAACAACCTGCCAGTCTTGCCATAGCCTGTAAACACTTCGTCAAGGATCAATACAACGCCATGATGATCCGCCGCCTGCCGAAGTAAACGCATAAAGCCAGCAGGCGGCACCCGCATGCCGGCGGTTGCCTGCATCGGCTCGACAATAATCGCCGCGACATCGCCCGGAGCAAGGGCGCGTTCCAGCAGGGGCACTAGCGCTTCAAGATCGGCCTCACCATCAGGCCAAGGGAGATGATGTGTCGTTTGGGGCAGACCCACGAGCCCAGCGTTCGAACCCTTGGCCGCACTGACGGACAAGGCCCCCAATGTTCTGCCGTGATATGAGCCTTGAAAGCCAACGAACCGCTGCCGCCCGGTTGCATGAATCGCAGCCTTGAGTGCAACCTCGGTCGCTTCGGTGCCGTTGGTTGCTGGATGAAAAATCGACAGAGCCGTGGGGAGAACGCTCGCCAACCGCTCCATCAATTCGATTTGCACTGGGGAGTGAAAATGCGGGCCAAGGTGCAAAACGCCGGTCGCCGCCTGCTTCGCCAGCGCCTGCAACACTGCCGGATGCGCGTGCCCAAGGACCGAAGTTCCAGATCCGCAGGCAAAATCAAGGTAAGATTTACCATTGGAATCAAAAAGTCGGGTGCCTTTGCCCCAAGCAAAGATCGGCGGATCAGACTTGACCGACATCGCCTTGGTGCCTGACGACAAGTGCCTCGATAGGGGTGCGCGGGCTGGGGTCGACCCAAAGAGCCTTCCCAGCTGCGGCCTTTGCTGGTTTTGCCCCAGCAACTCGCAAGCGTGCCAGACCAGCGCAGCAGTGGCCGCGATGACGGGCTTGCCGAGCGACGCCTCTAACCGCGCAACCGAACCGCCAGTGCGCAATCCGCCTCCCATCAATACAATAGCCTGTGCTTCTGGGTGGTTGGCAGCCCGCGCGGCCTCTTCCCAGAATGCTGCGTCTTGGCCTCCTATGCCCGTCTCATCGACAAAGCTACGGAGAGCCTCATTGACCACCGAAATCCCGTGGCCTTGAAGAAATGCACGGCCCGCGGCTGTCACTTCGGCGTCATAAGGGGAGGTTATTGCAACCCGGTTTAGACCGAAGGATTTCAGCGCAGCTACGATGGCGGTCGAGGGTGTACTGCCCGCCTGTGCCCCACTCGCGGCAGCAATCGCCTCGGCCTGAACTAGATCATGCCCCAGCCCCAATATAAACGACCCTGCATGATCACCCATTACGATCACGTCGGGATGCGCTTCGGCGAGAATCCGCGCGGCGGCCACCATCGGACCAAGGTCAGCCGAGGCGGCGAATGTCGCATGGTTCAGCGGTTGATCGGGCAATGTACCGGGATAGCGCGCAGTCAGCCACGCCACGCCGTCGGGCAAATAGGACCAGAATTCATCATCGTTCAAGCCGTCGCCTGGAAAAAGGAACCCGATGCGTCCTGCGGAACCGCGCATCTCAGTGCCCTAGGATATTTTCAAGAAAGCGCACAAGACGCGGGTGCGGCGGCGCTTCGAAAAACTGCTGTGGCGGGGCCATAGCGACGATCCGCCCCTGATCCATAAAGCAGATCCTATCTGCCGCACGACGTGCAAAGCCCATCTCGTGGGTCACCACGATCATACTCATGCCACCCTCTCCCAATTCCACCATCACATCCAACACCTCACGGATCATTTCGGGGTCCAGCGCCGAGGTCGGCTCGTCAAACAGCATCAGGACAGGTTCCATCGCCAGCGCGCGGGCGATGGCCACGCGTTGCTGCTGCCCCCCAGACAGTCTGGATGGCAACTTATCAGCATGGCCTGCCAGTTGCACCCGATCAAGCAAAGCTTCGGCCCGCGCGTCAGCCTCTGCCCGAGAAAGGCCCAGCAGCTTGCGTGGGCCGATGGCAACGTTCTCGCGCGCGGTCAGGTTCGGGAACAGGTTGAACTGTTGAAAGACCATGCCCACCCGACGGCGCAGAGACTGCAGGTCGGTTGCTGGCAAACCCTCGATAGTGATGGTGCCAGAGTCAGGCTCTTCTAACCGATTAATGCAGCGGATCAGGGTGGATTTGCCGGAACCCGATGGCCCGCAGATCACCAGCCGTTCGCCGCGGTCCAGATCCAGATCAACACCGTCCAGCGCGGTAAAGCTTCCAAAACGCTTGAAAAGATTGTTCGCCGCCAAAAGCGTCATGAAGAAAGCCCCTTTTCCAGCCGTCGCGATATGAATGTCACTGTGCCGATGATAATGAGATACAAAATCGCCATCTGCACAAGGATCTCGATCACAACAAATGTTTCGAAGATCAACGATTGACCAACTTGCGAGATTTCGTGCACAGAAATCACCGACAACAGCGATGACGCCTTAATCAGATTGGCAAATTCGTTGGTTAATGGCGGCAGAATGCGGCGTAGTGCTTGCGGTAAAAGGATGTCCAGCACCGCCTGCCAACGGGCGAACCCCAGGGCAAGCGCGGCCTCTAGCTGTCCCTTTCCAAGGCTTTCGATGGCCGAACGGATTATTTCAGCCGCATAGACCGCACCCACCACGCCCAATGCCAAAACTCCGCACCAAAAACCCGACAACACCAGCCCAAGCTTGGGAAGCGCAAAATAGCAAAATGCGATAACGACCAGCGGCGGAAGGCCGCGGATTAGCTCGATAAAGGCTTGTACTGCGGAGCGCAGAAGGGTCGGACCCAGCAACCGAGACAAGGCCAAAATCGGTGCTAGCACGCATGCGAGACCTAAAGACAATAGGCTGACCTGCAACGTGACGCCAGACGCCCGGATCAGGCGGGGCAAATACTCAAAGAAGGCGATCCAGTCGAAACTCATCGCGCGAAACTGCCCGCATCGGCCAAGCCGCCCGCTGACGACAGACGCCGCTCAAACACCCTGGCGATAAGGCTAATGCCGAAGATGAAAACAAAGTAGAGAATGCCCTCCACCACGATCACCTCGGAAAAGCGTAAATTTGCCGAACTGATGGCCTCGGCGGCTTTGTGCAGTTCAAAGAGTGTTATCACAGACAGAACAGACGACGCTTTAATCAATTGCGACAACTCGTTCATCACGGGGCCTACCATTCGCCGCGCGGCTTGCGGCAGGATGAACTGAAGGAGACTAGCCCTGCGGTCAAAGCCAAGTGCAAGTGCCGCCTCCCACTGGCCTTTAGCGACTGATTGCACTGCGGCACGACCGATCTCAATCTGATAACCTGCAGAATTTAGCACAAGCGCGCCCACTCCCATCACGAAAAGCGGTGTCTGCAGCCCAAGTTTCGGCAGAATGAAGTAGAATACAAAGATCTGTATTAGAATTGGCGTTCCGCGCACAATTAACACCCAAGTGTCGATTAACCGAGCTGCGGGTTGCTGGTCGGAGAGTTCGGCGCGCCACGCCCCAAGGACAAGACCAAGGGGCGTGGCGATCACAAGAGCGGTCAGAGACAAAAGCATCGTCAGGCCGAGGGGCGGCAAAAGCCGCACTAAAACCTGCGCCATGTAAAAGGGATCCATGACCGCAAACTCGTCCTACCAAGTCGGCGCAGTAGTCGGCAATGCCTCGACAAAGGATTGGCCGAACCACTTTAACTGCATGGCCTCCAACTCGCCCGATGCGGCTTTAGCTGCGATGAAGGCGTCAAATGCGGCGCGCAGACTATCGTCTTCCTTGCGGAAGGCAGCAGCCGTCCACGATCCACCAAATGCACCATCACAGTTCCAAGGCATCGCCACCAGATCAGGATTGGCCTTCGAACCCTCTAGCAGTGCTACGATGGAAGACGAATAGCCCGCGATCCGGCCCGTCGCTAGCGCCTCATAGGCCAAAGCGTCGTTGTCGAAGGTCTGGATGTCGCCGTCAAAGGCAACTGACGCATTGCTCGCGCAGGTTGTCAGCATGTCGATCTGCGGAGTGCCTGCCCCAGCACCTACTGCCTTTCCTGCGAGACCTGCAAAGTCAACAACGCCGCTTGCCTTGGTCACCAAGAGCCCTGAGGCAGCATCCATATATGGCACGGAGAAGTTGACTTTCTCGTAACGGACTTCGGTCGCGGTCATTCCACCTAGGACCATGTTGAACTGGCCACTGTAGAGCGATTCAAGCACGGTCGACCAATTTGTATCGACAGGGACAGCCGTCACGCCAAGGCTCGCCGCAAATGCATTACCAAGGTCGATGTCGTAGCCAACGATATTGTTATTTTCATCGCGGAACTCGAACGGGCGGTATTGCGCTTCAAGCCCAAATTTCAATTCGCCCGATGCCTTGATGTCAGCCAGAGCGTCAGCTTGTGCGCCAGTGCCTGCCAAAACAGCCAAGGTCGTTCCTAATGCAAACGAATGCCAAAACTTCATGTCGTCTTCCTTTCCTGTGGGGGTTTTTTCTTAAGGTTATCTGCCGCCCGCATCAGGGCAGGCAGGTCGATCGTAGGGCGGCAAAGATTTGCGTCGCGCGCAAACAAAGCCTCCAGCGTCACTGCGACATCGGCAAGCCAAGCATCGCGGTGTAGGGGTCCGACGATTTGCAAACCGAACGGCAGCCCATCGGGCCCTTTGCCGCATGGGATGACCACAGCTGGATTCCCCATCAGTGTCACGCCGTAAGCGATGGCCTCCCATCGCAGGTAGTTTGCCATACTTTCGCCATTGATCTGGCGCGGCCATTCCTCTTCATGTCGGAATGGCGGGACCGAAGCTGCTGGGGTGAACAGCAAGTCGTAGCGGTTAAAAAACGCCTGAGAGGAGCGGTGGATGCGTGCATGCTCGCCCAAGGCCCAAGCCGCATCGGGTATGCCCAAGGCCAATGCACGCTCCACTTCATAGGCTACGTTTGGCGAAAGCGATGTTTTATCGCGGTCATATATATTCTTGAAATCGTGAAGAAATTCTAACGATCGCATCACCTGCAACACCCCTTCAACCGTCGAGAGGTCGGGGCTCGCGTCCTCTGCGGCGTGAAAGAATTTCGCAACTTGAGACATCTTTGTGCGAAATGTGGCCCGAACGCCGGTATCGATGGCGCAAAAGCCAAGGTCCTCTGACAGGGCAATGCGTAGGCCCGACAAATCTGGTGTGCTCGGAGCATCAAAGCCGGGATCGCGCCGCTGCGAGAGCGGATCAAAGCTTTCTGGCCCGGCCATCGCCGCTAACAGCAGCCGCGCATCTTGCGCGTAGCGCCCCATCGGACCCTCAACATTGAAGGGCGAAAATCCATAAGCGCGCCGCTCGTTGGCAACGGTTCCAGCAGATGGCCTTATGCCAGTAATGCCGTTGAACGACGCAGGGGTTCGCAGAGAACCCGCGAAATCTGATCCCATGGCTAGTGGAACCATGCCAGAAGCCAGCGCTACCGCCGTGCCGCCCGATGATCCGGCCGCCGTAATTCTAGGATCGTGCGGATTGCAGGTTGTGCCCCAAAGCGGGTTCGAAGATGTTGCTCCGAAACCTAGTTCGGGAATGTTTGTCTTGCCAACGACAATGGCACCCTGACGGCGTAAATGCGCGACGATAAACTCATCCTCAGTGGCGATATTGTCCTTGTAGAGGAACGAGCCGTAGGTTGTGCTCAGCCCCGCCACATCATTCATGTCCTTGATGCCAATAGGTAACCCGTGCAACGGCGGCAATTCTTCGCCCCGCATGACCGCCGCCTCGGCCGCTTTCGCCTCATCCATTGCGGCCTCGGGACGCATGTCGCAAAAGGCGACCAAAAGGGGGTTAAGAGCCTCGATTCGGTCCAGCGAACTGCGCATCACTTCTACCGGAGATACGGACTTAGAGCCGATCAAGCGGCGGAGTTCTACGGCAGAAAGATCGGCAAGCATATTAGGTGTGCTTTCGGTTAACCTGATAAACACCTTTTTATGTCTACAATTTACAATAGAGTCAAGTATGGAGATGCAAAGTGTGATGGGAGCGCTTGAACTCAAGTTCGCTGGCTGAGCGATGATCTTTTTGAGAGCGCCCTAACGCCATCCCGCGGATGTGCGTGGCGATGCATTTTTTCGATAGCTGGATGTGCGGATCCTGCAGCGTTGGTTCTGATGGTCAGGATCGGATTGGGATCTGATGTTAGATTTCAATTGGATGGCGGATTTCCCACAACCAGCCGGCACGCACAGATTTTCGCGGGTTGCAAAGGTGCGTGAGGTCACGCAAAGCGCCTTCCGCCTCATTTAGGCGCTGCATAAGCAGATTGGCGGCGGCCTTGTCATCCTCGAAACCCACCCCGCAATTCGACCAAAAGAAGGCAAACTTTTCCACGAGGCGGCGGAAGAGACAGTTCGGATGCTGTCCGCACGGCAGCCAGAGTTTCGGCATAGGGCACACAGTCATATCCCGCAAATCACGCTGACCGCACCGGACGGTGATATTCTCGCCAATTTGAACCGCCAGCAAAGCTAAGTGCCGCGAGTAGTAACGGTAGATTAGAACTTGCACGAAAGGTTTTTTTACTCAGCATATTTGCCCAGCAGTTTCTTTTCTTGGAACCCTGCGCTACCGTTACGTTGATCACTTTGATCGTCTTTTCGGATAGCATCTCATGACCCTAATTCATCTATCCGACGATGATCGCTTCGCCGTTTCGCTGGCAGTTGAAAGTCTAGGCATTCGAAACGAAGTTTCCGTGTCGGCGGACCTCTGCGACCGGATTGAGACGAACGTTTCGGCATATCGGGCAGAAGTGGATGACCGCCTCCACCTTTCCGACTGGTTGGCTCAACTTCGATCTCTTGCTCAGCTGCTGAGTTCGGACGCGCCATCGGTTGGGCTGATCCGGACACGTGTTGCAAGACTACCAGCGCCGCATGCTCGCCAAATTGAAGCGCGAGCCCTCCGCTTGTCATCAAACGTTCCAGCCTTTTCTGGTATTGGTTTGGACTTGCGCGACTGGGCCAGACGCGCCAGCCCTGCCGATCTAGTGCAGGTCCTGTGCCTTTGCTTGGTTGAGGGTGGCGCGATGATTGCCGGCCGTAGGCGTCCGAATGGCCACCGTTCTGCGGCCCATTTTGAGCCTGTCGTCTTCGGGCGGGGTGTGAACATGCCTAAGCGTAAAGGAGGTCGGCCTGCGGATGATGCTGAGGTGCGGTTGATTGCGCATTTGGCGGTGGATTGGATGATCAGCACGGGGGTGCGGCCTGGACGCGGTCGCGATGGACATTCTGCGTTCAGCGGTTTGGTGCATGATGTGTTTGGCTGGATTGGTATTGAGAACAAAGCACAACACTGCCTGCGAATGTATTGGAAGCTGACCAAGGTGAAGCGGCCGATGCGGTGGTAATCGCGGGGCCAACATATTTGTCAGGTGGCCATCGCCTAAGATTGTCTGGGCTTCCCTAACCCTGTCACAGGGTTTTCGCCAGAAGGGGTTTTTGTGATCGGCTAGGCTCATTCTTATGACCCAGCACCTTTACCCATGTGCCGCAAAGGCTGACACGCTCCCCGCAGTTGACGGGGTCGATGCTGCTCTGCTTGCTTTGGTGCAGGCAATGGCGCGTGCGGAGGCGCGACGCTGGGTGGCACGACAGTCAAATCTCGGAGCGAAGAACCATGACGAAGGCTAAAGAGCCACGCTTTGGAGCGTGTACGCATGTCGGAACACCCAAGGCTTCGACCGTCGGCGCGGTTTCAAAAACTACCTCCAATCCTTCGCATTACCCTCCTCCCATCTCCCTTTTGGACCCCTCCCTCCCGACCCTTCTGTCGGTCGATGCCACTGCCGTGCAACTTTCTGTCTCAACCAAAACGGTCCGCCGTCTGATCGAGAGCGGGGCGCTGCCATCCTGCCGCGTTGGGCGTTTAGTGCGCATTCGGGCGGTTGATTTGGCGCGGTTTGGGGCGTCTGGGACTAGGTCTTAAGGGGGCTTTGAGGATGGTTTTGACGCCATTTTGGCATTGTTTTGGTGCTGTTTTGGTCTTCTTTTGCATTACTATAACATAATGTTTTTGTTATATTAGTTATGTTTT
>CAMAXX010000027.1 GCA_945862435.1 Pseudorhodobacter antarcticus | reverse complement strand
TTGGTTATCGCACTGGACACCCCTTTGGCTGACACCGAAGCACAAGACATCACCTTTGCAACCGACAACTTTGAAGCTGGTTTGCTAATTGGCAAATGGGCTGCTGCAACCTTGGGCGCAGAGGCTGCAAACGCCAAAATCGCAATGCTTGACATCAACAAAGACAACATCTCGGTTGACGTTGCACGCGACACGGGCTTCTTGGTTGGTTTCGGCATCGAAGTGCCTGATCTGGCCGTTATGGGTTCGGAAACCGATCCACGCGTTATCGGTCACGAAACTTCGGATGCAAACCCAGAAGGCGGTCTGCGCGCGATGGAAACCCTGCTGGCAAAAGACCCAGACATCAATGTGGTCTACACCATCAACGAGCCTGCTGCTGAAGGCGCCTTCCAAGCCCTGAAAAACGCTGGCAAAGAAGGTCAAGCTTTGATCGTGTCCGTTGACGGCGGTTGCCCTGGCGTGGCTTCGGTTAAGTCGGGCGTGATCGGCGCAACCTCGCAGCAGTACCCATTGCTGATGGCATCCAAAGGCATCGAAGCTATCGTTGCTTTCGCCAAAGATGGCACGAAGCCAGCGGTAACCGAAGGTCTGTCCTTCTTTAACACGGGTGTGAACTTGGTCACCGACAAGCCTGCTGAAGGCGTGCCATCGATCGACACCGTCAAAGGCACCGAACTGTGCTGGGGCTAATCCTCACATAACTTTGTCTTGATTAAAGGAAGGGCGGCTTTACAGTCGCCCTTCTTCATACCTGAAATCTAAAATTTTACGAATGCGGGGGGATACGCTGATGAGCGCGGATGACGCACCAACCAAAACCATTTCGGATTATGAAGCTAGTTTGGCGCGCGCCGATGCCGCCGTGGCCAGCTTTGAAAAAGATGACAATGGGTTTATCCCGCGTCTGCGCGGCTTTCTGCGCGATTACCCCACAACAATTCCTGCCCTTGTTCTGCTGCTGTCGATCATCGCCTTTTCCATTGTGGCCCCGCGTTTTCTGGGCCTTGGCGCGCTGTCGACCATTTTGAAACAGGTCACCGTCACGGGTTTTGTCGCCATGGCGCAAACCCTGATTATTCTGACCGCTGGCATTGATCTATCAGTTGGCGCGATCCTGGTTTTATCCTCTCTGATTATGGGCAATCTGGCCGTGGGCCTTGGCCTGCCCGTTGGCATCGCCATCATCGCCGGCATTTTTGCAGGCGGCGTGATGGGGCTGATCAACGGATTGTTGGTTACTAAAATGCGCCTGCCCCCCTTTATCGTTACCCTTGGCACCCTCTCGATTTTTGAGGCGGTCAAGCTGTGGTATTCGCAATCTGAATCCATCCGCAACGTTGATATCGAGGCGCAGGCCCCTTTCCTTTTGTGGTTTGGCCAGGGGTTTAACTTTGGCGGTGCGTCAATTTCTTTCGGTGGGATCACGCTGATTATTCTGGCCGCCATTCTGTGGTATGTGCTGAACCAAACCGCATGGGGGCGGCACGTGCACGCCATTGGTGATGATCCTGATGCAGCCATGCTATCGGGTATTGCCGTGAACCGCGTGCTGACGTCGGTCTATGCCGTGGCAGGCGTGATCTGCGGGTTCGCCGCATGGGTCGCCATTGGCCGTGTGGGGTCGATCTCGCCCATTGCGTTTTCGGATGTGAACCTTGCCTCAATCACCGCTGTAGTGATAGGCGGCACCTCGCTGTTCGGTGGGCGCGGGTCTATTGTCGGCAGCGTTTTGGGCGCGATGATTGTGGGTGTGTTCATCACGGGCCTGTCGCTGGCAGGCGTTGATGATTATTGGCAAAAATTCGCGGCGGGCTGCCTTGTAATCATCGCCGTCGCCTTGGATCAATGGCTGCGGAGGGCAACACAATGACCGGAACCCCCATTCTAAAAGCAACGGGCCTGATGAAGCGCTACGGCACCGTCGTGGCCATGAACGGCGCAGATTTTGATCTGTATCCGGGCGAGATTGTCGCCGTAATCGGCGATAACGGTGCGGGCAAATCGACGCTGATTAAGGCGCTGTCGGGCGCAGTTGTGCCAGACCATGGCACTATTGAACTTGATGGTGCGCCCGTCAATTTCCGCAGCCCCGATGATGCCCGCGCTGTGGGCATTGAAACCGTGTATCAAAACCTTGCCATGTCGCCCGCCCTGTCGATTGCCGACAATATGTTTTTGGGCCGCGAGTGGCGCAAGCCGGGCATCATGGGCACAGTGTTTCGCCAAATGGATCGCCCAAGGATGGAGCAGTTTGCCCGCGATAAGCTGTCCGAACTGGGGCTGATGACCATTCAAAACATCAACCAAGCGGTCGAATCCCTGTCAGGCGGGCAGCGTCAAGGCGTGGCCGTGGCCCGCGCAGCCGCGTTCGGTTCCAAAGTGGTTATCCTTGACGAACCCACCGCCGCGCTGGGCGTGAAAGAATCTCGCCGCGTGCTGGAACTGATCCGCGATGTGCGAGGCCGAGGCATTCCGATTATCCTGATTTCGCACAACATGCCCCATGTGTTCGAGGTTGCCGACCGCATCCACATCCACCGCCTTGGCAAACGGCTGTGCGTGATTGACCCAAAGCAATATACCATGTCCGATGCCGTGGCCTTTATGACAGGGGCCAAAGTGCCCGAAGGCGTGGAAGAACAGGCATGACCCCCGCCGCGCTGGCCGAATTGATACAGGCCCGCGCCGCGGCGCAAAACTTAACGCGCGCGGCCAAAACTGACGGGCGGTTCATCGCCGCCCTTGCAGGCCCGCCCGCCGCTGGCAAATCCACCCTTGCCGCTGAATTGGTCGCGGCACTCGGCGCAGGGGCAAAGGTGGTTCCAATGGACGGCTTTCATTACGATGATGCCGTCCTTCACGCACGCGGCGCGCGGGCCCGCAAAGGCGCGCCCGACACCTTTGACGCCAGCGGCTTTTTTCACCTGTTGCGCCGCCTGAAAACCGAGGCCGAAGTCGCAATCCCCCTGTTCGACCGCGCCCTTGAGATTTCCCGCGCAGGGGCAGATATCATCGGCCCGCAGAATAAAATCCTGATCGTCGAAGGCAACTACCTGCTGCTTAATGAGGCCCCATGGCCCGATGCCTTGCCGCTGTATGACCTGACGATCTGGATCGAAGTAGCCGAGGCAGATTTGGTTGCCCGCCTGATGGATCGCTGGGCGGGGTATGGCAAGACCGAAGCAGAGGCAAAGGCGTGGGTTGACGGAAACGATCTGCCGAATATCAGGCGGGTTGTTGCAGGGAGTGGCGGGGCAGATGTAATTCTATCCCGCCAAAGTTGAACAAAGAGCCGGGGCGAAGTCACCTGACCCAAAGGCCAAAGACCTAGGCCGCCTTTATCCGTTCAAGAAATATACTAACCTCACCATCTAAGGACTCTGCCTGGACAGCAAGCCCATTCGAGGCAGACAATATCTGCGCGGACGCCGCTAAATTACCATGCGTCGAATCTTGAATGACGCTGATATTCATGTTGATCCGCTCGACGCTCAAGGCAGCGGTGTTCATGTTCTGCGAGATTTCCGTTGTGGCGACCGTTTGCTGTTCCACCGAAGCCGCAATCGACAACGATACCACGCCCACAGTTTCAACCGCACCTCCCAAGTTTTCCAGCGCTTCCGCAACCTTTTCCGCCATGCGCTGCACAAGGCCTAGTTGCTGGGCGATACTTTCGGTAGCCGCCGTGGTTTGACCTGCCAAGCTTTTGATTTCATTCGCAACAACGGAAAACCCTTTGCCAGGTTCGCCAGCGCGCACCGCTTCAATAGTGGCATTCAGGGCCAATAGGTTGATTTGGTTTGCAATTCCGTCGATGGTCGAGGCAACCGCCCCAATCGAGCGTGTTGATGCCAGCATTTCAGAGGATATCCCCTTTGCCACCTCTGTGGCGCGGTTAGCCTCTTGCACCACTTCGGTGGACTTGCTGACTTGCGCGGCGATGTCGCGTGATGCGGCCGACAATTGTTCCACCGAAGCGGCCACGGTCTGCACAGTCCCCGAGTTTTGGATGCTGGCCGCAACCACGCTTTTGACCTGTTCGTTGGTTTGAACCGACACATCCGAAATGGCCTTTGCGGCGGCCGATAGCTCGGTGGCAGCGGCGGCCACAGCACTAACCGCGCCAGTGGCTGTCAGATCAAACGCCTCTACCAGTTCAACCACTTTTTCTTGCCGCTCTAGCTTTTCAGTCATTTCGCGCCGCTGTTCTTCATCCGCAGTGCGGGCCTGAATAAGGCTGTTCTGAAAGCTGAATATGCTTTCTGACATCAGCCCAATTTCATCTTTCCGCCCCCGCAACGGCACCTCTTGGCTGTAATCGCCAGCATCCAAAACGCCCATATAATCTTTCAAGGTTTCAATTGGGCGCGCCACGCTTTGGCGGATGATATAGGCAATCACAAAGCTGGCCAGCAGCGTCGCGGCCAGGCCTGCAAAGCCAACTTGTCGTTGGGCTGCATATATGCGATCACCCTCTGTGCTGGCCGCCTGCGCGCCCAGATCATTGGCATCAATCGCCGCCAGCAAGGCCGCGCTGGCATTGTTGAAGTCGGTAAACATTTCGCCATACAGCATTGCAGCGGCTTCTTCGTTTTTGTTTTCACGGGACAATTTTAGAAATGTCCGATGCTCATTCATGTATTCAATCCAAAGCTTCGAAAACGTGTCCCAAATCCGCTGCTCTTCCTCAGATGAAATCAGCCCAACATAGGCGGTTTTTGTGTCCGCAATCGCGCTTTCCAAGGTTGACATTTTTTCTTCAGCATCTTGCATAATCGCTGCGTCAGTGGTGCCCACATGTTGCAACTGCGCTATCCGAAAATCGCTGGTTATCGTATTCAGGTTGCCCAGCAGGCGCACCGAAGGCAGCCAGTTTTGCGCAATGATGGTGGATTGCTCGTTCACCACAGACATGCTGCTTAATAACCTAAATGTTAGTGCCGCGTTCCCCAACACCAAAGAAATCAGCAATAGCCCAATTTTCCAAGCAATGTTAAGGTTTTTCATCAGATTATCCTTTGTTTCAGCCGCAAGCACACATTGTGCGATGATCTTCTACAAAGGTGATATGGTAAAAAGATTAAGAAAGTGGGTTACTTTTGGTGAATAACCGCCCGCCGCAAAAGCCGTTTTTGCGAAACGTTGGGCCAGAAAATGGGACAGGTGGCGCTACAAACTTCCCGCACCCTTCCCCTTTGCCCTCTCAATCCCCAACGCCCGTTCTCGCCAAATAATCAGCACTCCCGCCAGCACCACCAGCGCGGCCCCTGTCAGCATCGCGCCGCTGGGCACTTCGGCGAAAACGACATACCCAATCCCCAGTGCAAACAGGATTGAGGCATATTCAAAAGGGGCGACGACCGAGGCATCAGCCCAGCGATAGCTAGACGTCAACAATATCTGCCCCACGCCCCCCAGCAGCCCCGCGCCCACCAGCATCACCGCCTGCGCAGGGTTCGGCATCACCCAGCCAAAGGGCAGCGTCGCAAGCCCCAAAACACTTGAAGTCACTGAGAAATAAAACACAATCGCCGCTGTCTTTTCCACTTGCACCAGTTTGCGAATGGTAATCTGCGCCAGCGCCGTAAACACCGCCCCCACCAGCACCAGCGCCGCCCCAAAAGCGGCCCCCTGACTGGCGGTATGGCCCAAGTTTGGCCACAGCACAATCAGCACCCCCATTATCCCCAGCCCCACCATAGAATAGCGAAACAGGCGCACCCGCTCGCCCAAAATCAGCGCGGCAAAAACAACCGTCAGCAGCGGCGCGGCATAGCTGAGCGCGGTCGCATCAGGCAGAGACAGATATAAAAGCCCCGCAAATTTAAGGCCCATCGCGGTTGATCCCATCACCCCGCGCAAGCCGTGGCCCCAAGGGTTGACCACCTTAAACCCCGTGGCCAACTCTCCCCGCAGCGCCAGCCACGCTACAATAACAGGAATCGCAAAGAAACTGCGGAAAAACACCGCCTGCCCCGCAGGCACGGCGGCGGCTTTAATCAGCGCCGCCATCGTGATAAACACCACGACCGATCCAAGTTTCAGGACAATGCCCTTTAGGGGATTTTGAACTGGGGGGGGTTGAACTGGGGGGTTTTGCAGCACTTTACACCTCCCCCCCCTTTTCACCCCATTCCCCTTTGACCGCAACCCGCTATCATGGCCAAACCGACAGGAGGCGCGCATGACAAACCTAGAATCCCGCATCGAAACCCGCATCGACCAAGGGCGCGGCATCACCCCCGCCGACATCGTTCTAAAAGGGGGCCGCGTGTTCGATCTGATCACGGGCGATTTGGTGGCGTCAGATGTGGCAATTTGCGGCGACCGCGTTGTAGGGGTATTCGGCACCTACACGGGCGCGCGGGAAATTGACGTATCAGGCAAAATCCTTGTGCCGGGATTCATCGACACCCATCTGCACATTGAATCCTCGCTTGTCACCCCGTTCGAGTTTGACCGCTGCGTATCGCCGCATGGCGTGACGACCGCCATTTGCGATCCGCACGAAATTGCAAATGTCTGCGGGCTGGAAGGGATCCAATACTTCTTGGAAGCCTCGTCGCGCACCCTGATGGATATCCGTGTGCAACTGTCGTCCTGCGTGCCCTCCACCCATATGGAAACCACAGGCGCACGGCTTGAGGCCGCCGATATCGCCCCCCTGATGAACCACCCCCGCGTGATTGGTCTGGCCGAGTTTATGAACTATCCGGGCGTTTTGTTCAAAGATGCGGGCTGCATGGCGAAACTGAACGCTTTCGCAGGCCGCCACATCGACGGCCACGCGCCCTTGCTGCGCGGCAACGATCTGAACGGCTACATTGCCGCAGGCATCCGCACGGAACACGAAGCGACATCCTATGACGAAGCGCTGGAAAAGCTGCGCAAAGGCATGCGGGTGCTAATCCGCGAAGGGTCGGTGTCCAAAGACCTATCCGCCCTTGCAGCGCTGATTACCGAACGACATTCCCCCTATATCGCCTTTTGCACCGATGATCGAAACCCGCTTGATATCGCCGAACACGGGCATTTAGATTACCTGATCCGCACCGCGATTGCCCTTGGCGCGCCGCCGCTTGCCGTTTACCGCGCGGCCAGCTTGTCCGCAGCCGAGGCGTTCGGTCTGAAAGATCGCGGCCTTATCGCGCCGGGCCTACGCGCTGATCTTGCTGTGCTGGACAGCCTAGAAGATTGCCGCGTTGCTATGGTGTTTGCGGGCGGCGTGCAAATCACCGATGCTGCTTTCGCCGCGCGCGATATCATCCCCCCCGTCGCCCGCCATTCTGTCAAAGCCCAGCGCGTGACGGCCCAGCACTTTCGCACGGGCGGCAACCGCGTGGACACGCCCGTGATTGGCATTATCGAAGGCAAGATTATCACCGAACATCTGACCTTTGACATCGCCCCCGTCGATGGCGACAAACGCCCCGATCTATCGCGTGACCTGGTGAAGATCGCCGTGATCGAACGCTATGGCAAGAACGGCAATATCGCCACGGGCTTTGTGCAGGGGTTTGGGATGCAGGCAGGGGCAATTGCCAGCACTGTCTGCCATGACCATCACAATATCGCCGTCGTGGGGGCCGATTACGCCGATATGGCGCTTGCCGCGAATAGGCTGGGGCAGATTGAGGGCGGCTTTGTTGTTGTGCGGAACGGGGTGATCTTGGCTGAACTGGCCCTGCCTGTTGCAGGGCTGATGAGCCTGAATTCCTTTGAACAGGTGCACATTGACCTGACCGCCTTGCGCATTGCGGCCAAGTCACTGGGCGTCGTTCTGGAAGAGCCATTCTTGCAACTGGCCTTCCTGTGCCTACCCGTGATCCCGCATCTGAAGATCACCGATTTTGGCATGGTCGATGTCGATAAATTCGAAGTCATGCCCTAACGCGGCGGGCCACAGGCGCTGCCCCAAGCGGCTACGCCGTTTCCGTGGGATAATTGGAAAAAGAAAAGCAGGGGGAGGCGACTTTACCGCCCCGTAAGTTCTGCCAAAATGTCCACAGGCCCCGCCTGCCCCTTTAGGCGCGCGCGATAGATCAGCGTACTTTCAGCCACGCGCATCACATAGGTGCGGGTTTCGGTAAAGGGGATGGTTTCAATCCAATCGATCACATCCACCGCCCCGCGCGGATCGCCGTATTCTTCAATCCATTTGGCGGGGCGCGACGGGCCCGCGTTATAGCCCGATGCAACCAGCGCAATGGCGGGGCCGAACTTGCCCACCAAATCGGCCAGATAGGCGCTGCCCATCCGCACGTTGAACGCAGGATCAGTAATAAGGCGATCTGCGGATGAGGTCTCGCCAATGCTGCGCGCCACCTCGGCGGCGGTATCAGGCATCACCTGCATCAACCCGCGCGCGCCCGCGGCAGATTGCGCGGCAGGGTCAAATTCCGATTCCCGCCGCGTGATCGCCAAGGCCAGCGCGCGGCTAACGGGCAAATCATCAGGCACAAAATCAGCCAGCGGATAATAGGCGCGCGGCAAAATAACGCCGCGTTCAGCGGCCTGTTTAGCAATAATCAGCGCCAAATGCGGCTGCTCAAGCCGCAGCGCGAAATCGGCCAGCGCAGCAAGATTGCTTGCATCCAGCCCTTCGGACAGATGCACCAAGAACCGCTTAGCCAGCGTCAAATCGCCCGCATCCAGCAGCAATCGCGCGGCGGCCAGAACCGACGAATTGGCAAAGGTCGCAGATCGCCATGTCGGCTGCGCCTGCCCTACATTGACCAACGATGCATCAAGGGTCAGGCCCAAACGTTCCGCCGCCAGCAATCCGTAAAAGGCGGTTTGATGCTGGGCGGCCCGCTCGTAACGCGCGCGGGCATTTGTGCCATCGCCCGCCGCCTCATAGGCGCGGGCCATCCAGTATTGCGCGCGCGCTTGGCTGATCGGGGTCACAACTGCGCCCTCCATCGCCGCGAAATGTTGCAGCGCGCTGGCAGGGTCATTCAATTTGCGCAGCGCAATAAAGCCCGCCAGAAATGACAAATCAACAAATTCATCCCCGCCCGTCAGATGGTGGCTGGCAGCCACGCGGTAGGCCATTTGCGCCTGTCCCTGACGCATCAAAATACGGGCCAGATCGGCGCGCCGTTTGCCCCATTTTTGCGCATCGCCCAAACCTGCCGCATTGGCCGAGCGGGAAAGGATCATTTCCGCTGCATCGTCATAGCGGCTGGCGCGCATCCGATAATCGTATCTGTCAAACGCAAACCCTGCATCCTGTGCCAAACTTGCGGGCACGGCTTCGACCATGGCAGGCGCGTCAAGGCTATCAGCCTGCAATGCCGCGCGGGCGCGGGCAAGTGCGGCATAATCGGCGGGCAGGCGCGCGATCAGGCGCTGCAATTCGCCCGCGCGCCCGCCGTCCCACAAAATTGCATCCATACGCGCAGGGTTTTCAGCATCAACCACCGCGCCCGCAAAGGCGATCATCGCCTCCTCACTTTGCGCATCAAATTTCAACTCGCGCCAGCCGCGCATGGCCTCGGCCCGCGCCTCATCTTGGCGGCCAAGGGCGGCCAATGCGCGCGCTAGGGCCACTGACCCACTACCCGAGCGCGGCTTGTCCGCACCAAAATAGGCCAGCACGCGGTTTGCATCATCGCTGCGCGCTGCGGCAATTTCGCCCTTTTCTTTCAACAGGGGCAGGCCCGGCCAATCGGGGCGGCGGGCAAGAAAAGCCTCATAATCGCCCAGTTTGCCTTCACCAGCACGCAGCCAATGCCACAAGATGATATCGCCGCCCACAGCGCCCGCGCCCTGCGCCGCGCTTAAGGCGCCCCGCCAATCGCCCGACGCGCTGGCGTTTAGGGCCGCGCGCAATGCGCCAGCCTCGTCCGCGCGGGCGGGGGCAGCGGCAAAAGACGCGCAGACCATGAAAATTGAAATCGCCTTTGCGATGCATGTTTTTCTGCTCATGCCCCATAATGTGAAGCAAGCCCGCGCGACGATCAAGTCCCGCGCGCCACTTTGGCAATTTCCTGCCCGCGCTTGGCAAATCCATCGCGCCCCGCTAGAACAGCGCGGGTGCAATGGGGCGGAATCATAAGCCCCCAAGAATAGGAGACGCCACCATGATCAAGGGTTCCATCCCCGCCCTCGTCACGCCGTTCAAAGACGGCGCTTTAGATCTGGTGACGCTGAAAAACCTTGTCGAATGGCATATTGCCGAAGGCTCGACTGGCCTTGTCCCTGTGGGCACAACGGGCGAAAGCCCGACCCTGACCCATGAAGAACACCGCAAGGTCATCGAAGTGGTTGTTGAAACCGTCGCAGGCCGCGTGCCTGTGATTGCGGGGGCTGGCTCGAACAACACCGCCGAAGGGATCGGCCTGATCCAGCACGCGCAAAAGGTCGGCGCAGATGCCGCGCTGGTGGTGACCCCCTACTACAACAAACCCACCCAAGGCGGCCTGATCGCCCATTATACGGCGCTACACGATTGCTGCACGTTGCCGATTGTGATTTACAATATCCCCGGCCGCTCGGTCGTGGATATGACACCCGACACTATGGGTCAGCTTGCCAAACTGCCGCGCATCATTGGCGTGAAAGATGCCACGGGCAAAATCGAACGTGTCTCACAGCAGCGCGCCAGTTGCGGGGCAGATTTCATTCAACTTTCGGGCGAAGATGCCACCGCGCTGGGCTTTAACGCGCATGGCGGGGTGGGGTGCATTTCTGTCACCGCCAACGTGGCCCCGCGCCTGTGCGCGCAGTTCCAAGCGGCCACCTTGGCGGGCGATTATGCCAAGGCGCTGGACTACCAAGACCGCTTGATGCCCCTGCACGAAGCCATCTTCATCGAACCTGGCCTTGCGGGCGCGAAATATGGCCTGTCCTTGCTGGGACTGTGTTCGCCCGATGTGCGCCTGCCGCTGGTGGGCCTGACCGACGGCACCAAATCCCGCATCAAGGCTGCGATGCAACACGCTGGGGTTTTGTGACCCCCAACCTGCGTGGCAGCGCCTTTATGGTGGCCTCTATGGCTGCCTTTGCGCTGGAAGATGCTCTTATCAAGCAAGCCGCCAGCGGCATGGCCGTGGGGCAGATTATGCTGTTCATCGGCCTGTTTGGGCTGGCGGCCTTTTCGCTGCAATCGCTGCGCGCGGGGGCCGCCCCCCTGCCGCGCGCGCTGATCACCCGCGTCATGGCCATCCGTTCGGGCTTTGAAATCTTTGGCCGCGTGTTCTATGCGCTGGCCATCACGATGACGCCATTGACCAGTGCCAGCGCCATATTGCAGGCCACGCCCTTGCTTGTGGTGGGCGGAGCGGCGCTGATTTTTGGCGAAACTGTCAGCCCCAAACGCTGGGCGCTGATCGGCCTTGGCCTTTTGGGCGTGATGCTAATCATCCGCCCGGCGGCGGCCGATTTCACCCCCCTGTCCCTGCTGGCCGTGGCGGGAATGATCGGCTTTGCAGGCCGCGATCTGGCGACCCGCGCGGCAAAGCCCAGCCTATCCAACGCCCAACTGGGCAGCGCGGGGTTTTTGATGCTGGCCCTGGCAGGCGTGATCGTTGCCACCTCGCAGCACAGCGCCATGGCCCTGCCTGCGCCCCACGCCCTGCCCGCCCTGCTGGGTGCGGCGATATTCGCCACACTTGGCTATGGCGCGCTGACAAATGCTATGCGCACGGGTGATGTGGCCGTGGTCACCCCGCTGCGCTATTCCCGCCTGATCTTTGCGCTGATCTTGGGCACAGTTTTCTTTGCCGAAACCCCCGATACCCTGACCCTGATCGGCGCGGCGATGATCGTGGGCTGCGGTGTGGCGCTAATGCGGCGCTAACCCCTTCTGGACAACCCCCCCCGCACCCTTTATCTGCAACACACCATGGCCGAAAAATCTGACCCCAATTCCAAACTGATCGGTGAAAACCGCCGCGCGCGGTTTGACTTTGCGATCGAGTATGATCTAGAGGCGGGCATCATGCTGCACGGATCAGAGGTGAAGTCCCTCCGCAAGGGCGGCAGCAATATCGCTGAAAGCTATGCCTCGGTCGAGGGCGGCGAATTATGGCTAATCAACGGCTATATTGCGCCCTACCTTCAGGCCAACCTGTTCCCCCACGAGGAACGCCGCCGCCGCAAACTGCTGGTGTCCAAAAAGGAACTCTCGCGGTTGTGGAGCGCGGTCGGCCGCGAAGGCATGACCATCGTGCCGATGAAATGGTATTTCAACGACAAAGGCATCATTAAAGTGAAACTGGGCGTGGCTAAGGGCAAAAAGGCTGCCGACAAACGCGAAACCTCTGCCAAACGCGACTGGGATCGTCAGAAATCGCGCATAATGAAGCAGGGCGTGAAGGGCATGCTTTAACTCTACCCAAGCGGTATTTTGTTGCCAAATTCGCTACAATAGCCCAAACTTTCCCATGTCGGCAGCGAGGTCGTTCTGATTTGCTGCGGCTGACTGCTAAAATGGCAGCGTAAACAAAGGGAAAGACAATGGATATGGACTTGATCATTCAACTGGTCGCAGGCGTCGTAGGCGGCAATGCCGCTGGTGCAGTTCTGAAAAATCAAAGCCTTGGCACGCTGGGTAATTCAGTTGCGGGCCTGCTTGGCGGCGGGCTTGGCGGACAGCTTTTAGGCATGCTGGGCGGCGCGGGTATGGGCGCGGCGGCGGCTGGCGGCGGCACCGATATCGGCGCGATCATCGGGTCGATTGCTTCGGGCGGTGTCGGCGGAGGCGCGCTGATGGTCATTGTTTCGGTTCTCAAAGGCCTGCTTGCCAAAAAATAATCTGCGGCGGGGGCGGGCCATATCGGCCCGCCCGCCTTTCACGGCCTTGCTCGGCGCGCGCGATTTGGGTAGTGCTGGCCCTGTAAGCAGGAGCGCAAGATGACCCCACCTATTGATGACCCAAAAACGCTGGTCTCTACCCAGTGGCTTGCCGCCCATCTGAACGATCCAGACCTGCGCCTTATCGATGCAAGTTGGTATCTGCCCGCCATGGGCCGCGACGGGCGCGCAGAATATGCCGCCGCCCATATCGCTGGCGCGCGGTTTTTCGATATCGAAGAAATTTCCGATAGCCGCTCTGCCCTGCCCCACATGGCGCCGCCGCCCGAAAAGTTTATCTCGAAAATGCGGGCAATGGGCGTGGGCGATGGGCATCAGGTGGTGATTTATGACGGGATGGGCCTGTTTTCCGCCCCCCGTGTGTGGTGGACGTTCCGCCTTATGGGCAAGACCGATGTCGCCGTGCTGGATGGCGGCCTGCCAAAATGGGTCGCCGAAGGGCGGCCAACCGAAGATATGCCCCCCACCCTGCGCGACCGTCACATGACCGTCTCGCGCCAAAATCATCTGGTCAAAGATGTCACCCAAGTTGCCCATGCCGCCAAACTGGGCCATGCTGAAATTATCGATGCCCGCCCCGCCGCGCGGTTCAAGGGCGAGGCACCAGAGCCCCGGGCGGGCTTGCGTTCGGGCCATATTCCGGGGGCCAAGAACCTGCCCTACGGCGTTGTGCTGAATGAAGGTGGCACGATGAAAGACCCCGCCAGTTTGCGCGCGGCTTTTGCGGATGCTGGCGTTGATCTGACCAAACCCGCCATCACATCCTGCGGGTCGGGGGTTACGGCGGCGATCCTGTCGCTGGCCTTGGAACGCATCGGCCACCGCGACCATTCTGTGTATGATGGATCATGGGCCGAATGGGGCATGTATGACGATTTGGATGTTGCAAAAGGATAGGGCCATGCTGGAAACGCTGACCACCATCGCGCAGGACAAAATCCTGCAGCTTATCGCCCTTTACCGCGACGATCCTCGGACGGGTAAAATCGACCTTGGCGTTGGCGTTTACAAAGACGCCAGCGGCCTAACCCCCGTGATGCGCGCAGTAAAAGCTGCCGAAAAGCAATTGTGGGAAACCGAGACGACCAAAACCTACACCACCCTCGCGGGTGACCCTGCTTATGGCGCTGCGATGCTAGAGTTGATCTTAGGCGCGGGGTATGAAAGCCGCGCCGCCACCATCGCCACCCCTGGCGGCACGGGCGCCATTCGCCAAGCGCTGGAACTGATCCGCATGGCAAACCCTGCGGCAAAGGTCTGGCTGCCAAGCCCCACGTGGCCCAACCATCCTTCCATCATCAAATACCTCTGCATGGACATGGCTGAATACCGCTATTTCGATGCCGCCACGCGCGGCGTGGATTTCGGCGGGCTGATGGAGGATTTGGCCCAAGTGGCGGCAGGCGATGCTGTGCTGCTGCATGGCTGCTGCCACAACCCCACGGGCGCGAACCTTAGGGTGGATGAATGGGCGCAAGTCGTCGCGCGGCTGTCCCAGCGTGGGGCGGTGCCCTTTGTCGATCTGGCCTATCAAGGCTTTGGTGATGGGCTTGCGGCCGATGCCGCCGCTACCCGCCTGATTGCGGCAAACTTTCCCGAAGTCCTTATCGCCGCGTCTTGCAGCAAAAACTTTGGCATCTACCGCGAACGCACGGGCGTGCTGATTGCACTGGCGCAGCCAGACCGAAGGGACGTCGTGCAAGGCAATCTGAACTTTCTCAACCGTCAAAACTACAGCTTTCCCCCCGACCACGGCGCGCGGCTGGTGACCATGATCTTGAACGACCCCACCCTACGCGCCGATTGGACGGCGGAACTGGAAGATGTGCGCAAAAACATGCTGTCCCTGCGCAAAAGTCTTGCAGATGCCCTGCGCACCGCCACCAATTCGGATCGATTCGACTTTGTAAGCGCTCATCGCGGCATGTTTTCCCGCCTTGGGCTGACCGAGGCGCAAGTGCTGCGTCTGCGGGCCGAATTTGGCATCTATATGGTTGGCGACAGCCGCATGAATATTGCAGGGCTGAATGATGGCACAGTGCCAATACTGGCACGCGCCATAGCTCAAGTGGCGGTGTAAAGAAAACCCCCCAAGCCGCTGGGCTTGGGGGTTTTTTGATTAGCGCCGCTTTTTGCGGGTGCCGTCTTCTTCGTCGTCGTCTTCATCCTCGTCATCGCCAGCGGGCAAGTTAAAGAAGCTTTCCGCATCTTTGAAATCGGATGCAGACTGATCGCGCGGATCAACCGCTTCGGTTACAAACGCTTCAACCCCATTACCAATTTTCGCATCCGTGCCCAGCACCAGCGACACTTCGGTTGACACGAGTTTGCGCCGCTCGTCATCTGACATTACAACACCCTCGGCGGCCTTTTTACGCGCGGCAGCTTGCACGGCGGTGTCCAATTCAGATTGGCGGCACAGGCCCAACGCAACAGGATCAATCGGGGTAATATTATTGATGTTCCAATGGCTGCGCGAACGGATGGCCTGAATGGTTGGCTTGGTCGTGCCTACCAATTTGCCAATCGCCCCATCCGAAAGTTCGGGGTGAAATTTCACCAGCCACAAACTCGACGCTGGCCGATCTTGGCGTTTCGACAAAGGTGTGTAGCGCGGCCCGCGCCGCTTTTCCTCGCCTTGGGCCGATGGGTTATACTTCAGCTTTAGGTGATACGTCGGGTCTTTTTCAGCGCGTTCAATTTCAATCGTGTCCAACTGATTGTTCGACACGGGATCAAAACCCTTAACCCCTGCCGCCACATCGCCGTCTGCAATGCCCTGCACTTCTAACTCGTGCAGCCCGCAGAATTCTGCCACCTGACGAAAGGTCAGCGTGGTGTTATCCACCAGCCAAACCGCTGTGGCCTTGGACATCAATGGCTTGTTCATCTGCAATCCCTTTCGCCCTGCGCAAAGCGCGTTACAATTTTAGACCTGCGCAAAGCGCTTTACAATTCTTTCCCGTGCCGAGAAAACGGTTGCGGCGCTGGCCGCGATTTCCACGATTTCGGGTAATCAACGTTGCTATAGCGCCAATTCGCGCAAAGGGAAAGTGCAAATGCGTAAACTGTTAGTGACTGTTCTGGCGCTTCTCTTGGCTGCCCCTGCCCACGCAGATGGCGAGCGCGCTGGCGATTTTGACTATTACGTCATGTCGCTGTCGTGGTCAGCGAACTGGTGCGCGCTGGAAGGTGACGCGCGGGATGATCCGCAATGCGACGCAGGGCGCGGCCTCACGTGGGTTTTGCACGGGCTTTGGCCGCAATATGAAGATGGCTGGCCCAGTTATTGCCGCACCGTTCAACCCGACCCATCGCGCCAGGACACCACCGAAATGGCCGATATTATGGGCGGCGCGGGCCTAGCGTTCTACCAATGGAAAAAACATGGCCGCTGCGCGGGGCTGCCCGCCGCCGACTATTTCCAAACCGCCCGCGCAGCCTATAACAGCATCACCCTACCGCCCATTTTCGAACAAATCACCCGCGAGCTAACTCTGCCCGCATCGGTGATCGAGGATGCCTTTATCGAGGCAAACCCTACCCTACAGCGCGACCAAATCACCATCACCTGCGATGGGGACATGATTCAAGAGGCGCGGATTTGCTTGGATAAATCCCTAACCCCCCGCCGCTGCGGCGACGACGTGATCCGCGATTGCAGGCTAATGGATGCGGGGTTAAGCGCGGTGCGCTAGTTAACCCGCCTTCTTCGCTTCGGCCGCCGCTTTTAACTTCGCCACCAAGTCTTCCTTACTGGGCCGCCCGCCCGTCGGGCTTTTTTCAGCGCCCAGCCCTTTGATCCCCACTTTGTGCTTGGGCTGGCCCTTTACGGCCTTGGCATTGCCTGATTTACTGTAATCCATCATCTGTCCTTATACCAATTTCTGTGCGGCAAACAGCGCGCGCATGTCAGCCTCTGGCCGCGCGCCAAAATGGCTGATAACTTCCGCCGCAGCCACGCAGCCCATGCGCCCCGCCGTCGCCAAATCGCGCCCAGTGGCCAGCCCAAACAGGAACCCCGCAGCAAATTGGTCGCCCGCCCCCGTAGCATCCACAGGCACCACGCGCTGCACGGGCACATGCACCAGTTCTGCCCCGCGCAGCACAATCACCTCATCGCCAGACCGCGTGCAAACAACAGTGCCCGCATCCGAAGCGGCCTGTTTCAGCGCGTTGTCTAAGTCTGTTTCATACAGGCTAGACCACTCATGCTCATTACCAATCACATAATCCAAATCGCGCACCAACGTGCGAAAATCGGCGCGATGACGATCTACGCAGAACGGGTCGGACAAGGCAATGCCCGCCTGCCCCCCACCCGCACGGCACAGTTTCGCCGCGCGCTCAAACGCCTGTTTTCCTTTGGGCTTGTCATACAAATACCCTTCAAGGAACAGATAATCGCAGTTTCCCGCCACATCATCGGCCACATCATCAGGCCCCAGTTCCGATGAAATTCCAAGATAGGTGTTCATCGACCGCTCGCCATCGGGGGCCACAAAAATCATGCTGCGCGAGGTGGGCAACTCGCCGCCAGCCACAGGCGCGTTAACAAAATCCGTGCCGCCGTCCGCCATGGTCTGCGCATAAAACCGCCCCAGCGCATCGTCATGCACACGCCCGATAAAGCCCGTTGTCAGGCCAAGGCTGCCCAGCCCCGCCAGCGTATTGGCCACCGATCCGCCTGCCGCCTGACGGCGGTTTTGCATCGCGCCATACAGCACTTCGGCGCGCTCACGCTCGACCAACTGCATGATGCCTTTTTCAATGCCCATCATGTCTAGGAACGTGTCGTCGCCTTCGGTGAACACATCAACAATCGCATTGCCGATCCCGACAACCTGATACCGCTTCATAGCGTTTTCTCCGTAAACAGGCAGTCGGCTGCAACGGGGCAGATACTGCATTTTGGTTTTCTTGCGGTGCAGATATACCGCCCGTGCAGAATTAGCCAGTGGTGCGCGTGGTGTTGAAATTTTGCGGGGATATGATCCTCTATTGCGCGCTCAACTGCAGTTTCGTCGCGCCCCACGGCAATGCCCGTGCGGTTGCCCACTCGCAAAATATGCGTATCCACCGCCTGCGCGGGCAAATGAAACCACATGTTCAAAACTACATTCGCCGTTTTGCGCCCCACGCCGGCAAGGCTTTGCAGCGCCGCGCGGGATGAGGGCACCTGCCCGCCAAAATCATCCACCAAAACCCGCGCCATTTTCATTACATTGCGCGCCTTGGATCGGAACAGGCCGATGGTTTTGATATGCTGGGTCAGCCCCTCTTCTCCCAAATCCAACATCTTTTGCGGGGTGTCGACAATTTCAAACAGCCCGCGGGTCGCCTTATTCACCCCCACGTCCGTGGCCTGCGCCGAAAGCGCGACCGCCACCAGCAGCGTGTAGGCGTTGGTATGGTGCAACTCGCCCTTCGGATCGGCTTCGCCCGCCTCGAAAGTTTCAAAAATGCGCGTCAGCGCGGCGTAATTAAGCTGTTTAACCATAGCATCTTTTGCCCCGCCTCGCCCGCCCGCGCAAGGGTTTTGCGCAAGAATCAGATCGCTTTTGCGGGCGCTTGCCGCTAACTTTCCGCTATGAAGCCGCAAGACACCCCCTATCACTATGCCCTGATTGCCCGCGCGCTGGCGGTCATCGATGCCGCCCCGCGCGCGCTGACGTTGCCCGAACTTGCCACACAAATGGGCCTATCCGAGGCGCATTTTCAGCGGGTGTTTTCCGCTTGGGTCGGCGTGTCGCCCCAGCGCTATCAGCAATATCTGGCCCTTGGCCACGCCCGCAGCCTGCTGGCGCAGCGCTTTACCACCCTTGCCACAGCAACCGAAACGGGCCTTTCTGGCGCATCCCGCCTGCATGATATGTTCCTGACGTGGGAGGCAATGACCCCTGGCGAGTATGCCCGCGCAGGGGCAGGTCTGCATATTGGTTGGGACTTTGTGGACAGCGCCTTTGGCCCTGCTTTGGTGATGGCCACAGATCGCGGTATTTGCGGGCTTGGTTTTGCTGCCGAAAAAGGGGCAGATTGGGCCATGACCGATTTGCAGGCCCGCTGGCCAAAGGCGCAATTTGCACCCGATCCCCGCGCAGGCGAAATGGGGCGCACAGCACTCGCAGGCCGTGGCGGCACGCTGCATCTGATGGGCAGCCCCCTAAATATAAAGGTATGGGAGGCGCTGCTGCGCATCCCGCCCGCCCATGTGACCAGCTATACCCAAATCGCCGCCGCCGCAGGCGCGCCCCGCGCAGTTCGGGCGGCAGCCAGCGCGGTGGGGCGCAACCCGATCAGCCTACTGATCCCCTGCCACCGCGTCTTGCGCGCAAGCGGTGAATTGGGGGGCTATCACTGGGGCCTGCCGCTGAAGCGGGCCATGCTCGCACACGAATCGGCCCGCGCGGATGCGCGAGGTATCGGCAGCGCGGATGCGCGAGGTATCGGCAGCGCGGATGCGCAAGGTATCGGCAGCGCGGATGCGCAAGGTTTGGGCAGCGCGGATGCGCGAGAAATCGCCACGAGGCGCTAAATCACTGGCCCGATGGCAGCCTAAAGGTGTATTCTGCGCGCAGGGTAAAATGCCCGCGACAACCAGAGGCAGAAAATGAAGACACCTTCCATACTTGCGCTTACCTTGGCATCCGCCGTTGGGCTGACCGCCTGCACCCCTGGCCCCGCACCCAGCAACGGGCAAACCCGCATGGCAAATGGCGCGGTTGTGGGCGGTATGCTAGGCGCATTCCTTGGTGCCACCAGCAAAGAAGACCGCCTGAAGAACACCGTTATTGCGGGCGCGTTTGGCAGTGCCGTGGGCGCGGCAATTGGCGCGACATTGGATAAACAAGCCGCCGATCTGCGCCAATCGATTGGCAACTCCAACATTTCCGTCACCAATGCGGGCGATCGCTTGATTGTGAACATGCCGCAGGACGTGCTGTTCGCCACAGGCAGCGCCGCACTGCGCCCTGACCTTACATCCGATCTGCGCGCCGTGGCCCGCAACCTTATCGACTATCCTGCCAGCCGTATCGAGGTGATTGGTCATACCGATAATGTCGGCAGTGCCGCGCTGAACCAAGACTTGTCGCAACGCCGCGCGGCATCTGTGGCAGATGTGCTGGTGAACAACGGCGTGCCAGCGGGCCGCGTTGCTACAATGGGACGGGGCGAAGATGCACCCGTTGCCTCGAACCTAAACGATGCGGGGCGCGCGCAAAACCGCCGCGTAGAAATCATCATCCGCCCAACCCAGTAACCTTTGCGCAGTAACCTTTGCGCAGTAAAACCTCCGCAGTAAACCCTGCAATCGCCAATAGAACAAGGCCCAAGGTTTACCTTGGGCCTTGTTCATATCTAACACTGGCGCTTAGTGAAACTTGGCATCCACCACAGCAATTGCGGCATCAATCGATGCGCTGGCGCTGCTTGCGCTTGACTGCTTGGCAAGCACTTCGCCCGCTGCGGCAACGGCTACATTGATCGCTTGGTTGCGCACTTTCGCGATAGCAGCCGCCTCGGCCGATGCGATTTGATCGCCTGCTGCCGCCATACGGCGCGCAATCGATTGGGCCAAATCGTTTTTGGCGGTTGCAGCGGCAGCATTCGCCTCGTCCTTGGCACTGGCAACAATGCGCGCCGATTGCTCGGCAACTTCTTTTTGCTTGTGCACATAGCTGGCCAGTAACGTCTCGGCCTCGTCCCGCAAAGCGCGCGCTTCTTCCAAATCAGATTTGATTTGGGCGGCGCGGTTGTCCAGCAGGCCACCGAGCAGGGCGGGCACTTTTTTCCAAACCAGAATGCCGACAAATACCAAAAAGCCCAGCAGCACCACGAAATCGGTGTTGCGCAACGAAAAGAACGGGCCAGTGGCGGCAAAGGCGGGGGTTGCGGCGAGTGTTAAGGCGAATACAGCAAAACGCATCATCTTCACCCCTTTAGCCGCGCAGCAACCGCTGCCGAAATTGCTTTTTCATCCGCTGTGCCGCCCAATGCGGCGATCAGTGCGCCCGCCGTATCTTTGGCCACGCTTTCAACTGCCGCCACTGCGCCCAGCTTGATCTCTTCGATCCGCTTGACCGATTCGGCAGATTTCGCCGCAATCTCGGCATCTGCCGATGCGATAGCCTTGTTTAAATCGGCTTGAATATCGGCCTTGGCTGCAGCGACGATTTTGCCCGCCTCGACGCGTGCGGATGCCAGCGCTTCGTTATAGGCGGCTTCGGCGGCAACGGCCTTTTGCTTTAACTCTTCCGCGGCGGCAAGATCGGCGCTGATCGTGCCTTTGCGATTGGCCAACGTGCCGCCAATGCGTGGCAGAGCCACGCGCGACAGCACAATATAGATCACCGCCAGCGTTACGATCAACCAGAAAATCTGGTTTGGAAAGGTCGATAAATCCAACTGCGGCATGCCTGCCTTAGCGGTCTCGGTTGCCGCGCTTGCGGCATCGGTTGTGGTTGTGGTCATGTCGCTCTCCGCCAGTTTCTGCCATCATGCGAGGGGGGCGCTAGGCCGCGCCGCCCCCTACATTTGCGAAAGAAGTCTGGATCAGACCGCGAACATCAACAGCAAAGCGACGAGGAACGCGAAGATCCCCAAAGCTTCGGCGAAGGCAAGGCCAATGAACAGCGTCGCGGTTTGCGAACCTGCTGCGGATGGGTTGCGCAATGCGCCCGCCAAGAAGTTGCCGGCCACATGGCCAACGCCAATGGCGGCAGCCCCAGAACCGATTGCGGCAAGGCCAGCGCCGATGAATTGACCCATAGCTGCGATATCGCCTTCCATGATATTCTCCTTCAAATGGAATAGGTTAGAGGTTACTGCCTGCGCCTTAATGCCCCGGATGTAGAGCATCTTTCAGATAGACGCAGGTCAGAATAGTGAAAACATAGGCCTGAATAAAGGCAACCAGCACCTCTAGGCCATAAATTGCAACGATGGCCATAACCGACACCGGGCTGATCGCAGCGATCGCGGCAAAGCCGGCAAACACCTTGATAACGGCGTGACCGGCCATGATGTTGCCCGCCAAACGAATGGAATGGCTGACGGGGCGCACAAAATAGGAAATCACTTCAATGATGGCGATGATCGGGCGCAGCACCAGCGGCGCATCAGCCATCCAAAACATGCCCAGAAATTGCAATCCGTGTTTATACAACCCCAGCAGCGTCACAAAGAAAAACACGCCAAAGCCCAGCACTGCTGATACGGCAATGTGCGAGGTGGGGGTGAAGGACATCGGCAGCAGGCCAAGTAAATTGGCCGACAGGATGAACAAAAACAGCGTCATGATTATAGGGAAATACTTGACCCCATCATGCCCTGTCACATCTTCGATCATGCTGTGAACGAAGCCATAGGCCAATTCGCCCACAGACTGAATGCGCGATGGCACAAGCGCGCGACCACGCGAGCCGATGGCGAAGACCAGCACAATTACTGCCGCGGCAAGGGCCATCCACAGGGTGACGTTGGTGATAGTGTACCATTCGATAGGACCATCGCCAAACAGCGGCTTGACCATGAACTGATCCAGCGGGTGGAACACCAAACCGCCTGCCTCTTCGCCGTGTGCTGTCTCTGCCACCTTAGTCTTCCTTTTCGTCTGCGGCGGGTGCCGCCTTTGTCTGATCTTGCCCCGCGTCGATGCGGGATTGCGCTTCGCTGGCAGATCGCAGCATGGTTTTCACCCCCGCCGCGAGGCCCGCGAAAATGAACAGCACCAGAAAAATCGGCAGGGTTCCCAACAAGGTATCCAAGCCATATCCAATACCAAAGCCGATGCCCAAACCGGCCACCAATTCAATCACCATACGCCACGCCAGTTGGGCCTGCTTGTGCCCGTCTGTTTGCGCGCGACGCGGCCCTGCGACTGCGGCTTTGGCGGCAGCTATCCGCGCATCCAGCGCTTTTAGCCGCTCATCTTCAGCCTGATCTGCCATCGGGCGGCAACCTCCTAGGTTCGGCTTGTTTAGCGGGCTAGGGCGGGTTCGTCAAGCAAGGCGTCTCCATCATAAAATGTTGTATTTAATAGTTAAAATTTATTGGCTATGCGGCAATTGTGCGCCCATTGGCCAGAAACGAAAAACCCGGATATTCAACCAAATGGTTGACGACCCCGCTCCCACTCGCATAGTGGCCCCATGGACAAAAAACTTGATGCCATCTTTGCGGCCTTGGCCCACCCCACCCGCCGCGCCATTCTGGCAATGCTGCTGGAAGATGACATGGCCGTCACCGATGTTGCCGCGCCGTTTTCAATGTCGCTGGCGGCCATATCCAAACATCTGGGGATTTTGGCCGATGCGGGCCTAATCGTGCGCGAACGCCGTGGCCGTGTGATCTGGTGCAAGCTGGAACCAGAGGGCCTGCGCGCGGCATCCGTCTGGATGCAAGGCTTTGGCCAAATGGATGTAATGGATTTAGACGCTTTTGAGGCGTTCTTGGATACGGGCGACGCGCTGGGACATGCGGGGGGCGATCAGGACGATTTGGAAAACCAATCGCCATAAGCCTTGCGCAGCTCCGCCTTTTGCACCTTGCCCATCGCATTGCGCGGCAAGTCTGACACTACAACCGCGCCTTTGGGCTGTTTGAACTTTGCGATCTGCCCGCCAAGGCTGGCCAGCACCGCGCCCACGTCCAAATCAGCGCCCTTATGCGCCGTCAGCACAGCAAAAACCGCCTCCCCAAAATCAGGGTGCGGCAGCCCTATGACTGCGCTTTCCAAAACCCCTTGGGCGGCGTCCAGCAGCAATTCCACCTCTTTGGGGTAAACATTAAACCCGCCCGAAATGATCAGGTCTTTGGCGCGGCCCACAATCTGAACATAGCCCAAATCGTCGATCATCCCCAAATCGCCCGTGCTAAACCAACCATCCGCCGACAACTCCTCGGCGGTCTTTTCAGGCATTTGCCAATAGCCGCCAAACACATTTGGCCCGCGCACCGTAATCATGCCAATCGCACTTTGGGGCAAAACCGCCGCCCCATCCATAATCTGCAATTCCACCCCCGGCAGCGGCATCCCCACCGTCCCCGCCCGCCGCGCCCCATCATAGGGGTTCGTGGTGTTCATATTGGTTTCCGTCATGCCATAGCGTTCCAAAATCGCATGACCCGTGCGCTCCTTAAACGCCGCATGGGTTTCAGCCAACAAAGGTGCAGAGCCCGAGACGAACAGCCGCATATGCGCCGCCAGATCACGGGTAAGGGCAGGGCTGTCCAAAAGGCGTGTGTAAAAGGTAGGCACGCCCATCATGACAGTCGATTGCGGCAAAGCGGCCAGCACCTGCGGCACATCAAAACTGGGCAGAAATATCATACTTGCCCCCGCCGCCAGCACTGTATTCGTGGCCACAAACAGCCCGTGCGTGTGGAATATGGGCAAGGCATGCAGCAGCACATCGCCCGCCGTGAACCGCCATAAATCAGCCAAAACCTGCGCGTTCGACAACAGGTTGTCGTGGCTTAGCATCGCCCCCTTACTGCGCCCTGTTGTGCCCGATGTATACAATATCGCCGCCAAATCCGCGCCCGTGCAGGGGGTGGGGGTGAAACCAACGCCGCCGATCAAGGGCAGGCTGGCAGTGCCATCCGCCGCCAATGTCTCCAGCCTTGCCCCATGCCGCGCAGCAATAGGGGCCAGCGTGCCGCGCGCGCTGGGATCGCAGAAAAACAAACGCGGCACAGCGTTGCCGACGAAATAATCCACTTCGGCAGGGGTATAGGCGGGGTTCAGCGGCAAATAGACCGCACCAATAGAAACGCAGGCTGCATATATCGCCAAAGCCTGTGGCGATTTGCCCGCCTGCACCGCCACGCGGTCGCCCTTGGCCACCCCCGCCGCGCGCAGCGCTGCACCCAGTTCGGCAATCATATCGTGAAACTTAGCGCCCGAAACCGCCGCCCCATCAGGCAGGTACAAAAACGCTGCGTGCCGCCCCGCCAGCGGCGCAAACAGCGCGTCATACAGCCAGTTCGCCATGCGTTTGCGCCAGCCTTAGAAATCCACCGCCACATTCGGCAGGTTCAATGTTTTCATCATGTCGCGCAATTCCTGCCGCGCGGCGATGTTCGACATATTCAGCGTGTCCACGCCCATATCCTTCAAATCCAGCAAGGTCAGCCCGCGCGGGAACAACTCGCGGAAGATAACCCGTTCGGAAAAGCCCGCCGCCGTGCGAAAGCCAATCCGCTTGGACAAATCGGTCAGCGCCTCGCCCACCTTGCGCTTGTTGTGCATTTGCTGCGCGCCAAGACGGTTGCGCAGCACAATCCAATCAATCGGCGCACGCCCTGCCTGCGCGCGCAACTGGCGCGCATTCCACACCATTTCGGCGTAAATCGACGGGCCCAGCACCGCGCCCGTTTCAGGGTCTAGCTTTGCGAGCAAATCGAAATCGACAAAGCTGTCATTCATCGGGGTGATGAGCGTATCGGCCAGCGAATGTGCCACTTGGGAGAGCCTCGTATGGCTGCCAGGACAATCGATCACGATAAAATCAGATGTGGCCTGCAACTGCGCCATCGCCGCGCCAAGGCGCTGGTCAAAGGGGTTTTCACCTGGGTCCAGCTTTGCAGGTTCAAATTCGGGCAACGAGATATAATTCGGGCTTGGCAAGGCCTGCCCCGCGCGCGCCATATAGCCCTCGCGGTTTTCGACGTAGCGCGCAAATGATCGTTGGCGCAGGTCAAGGTCAAGTGCGCCCACCTGCTTGCCCATACGCACCAGCGCAGTGGCCACATGCATGGCCGTTGTCGATTTGCCCGACCCGCCTTTTTCGTTTCCAACCACAATGATATGGGCCATGTCGTTCCTCGAACTTGCAGTGCAAAGGGCGCACCTTGCGGTACGCCCTTGCATAAACCATAATTATGGCAAAATCAAAGCAGTTGGGATCAGAACCCCAAACCTGCGTATTTGTTCTTGAATTTAGAAACGCGGCCGCCCGTGTCCATCAACTTAGCATTGCCGCCAGTCCATGCGGGGTGCGCCAAGGGGTCGATATCCAGCGCCATTTGGTCGCCTTCTTTGCCCCAAGTGGTTTTGGTTTGAAACACGGTGCCGTCCGTCATTTTGACGTCGATCATGTGGTAATCGGGATGTGTATCTGCTTTCATGGCCCCGCGCTCCTATTCTTCCATCGCTTTGTAAGTGGTGTCTTCGACAATACGCGCCGATTTACCGCGACGATCGCGCAGGTAATACAGCTTGGCGCGGCGCACACGGCCACGGCGCACAACCTCGATGGTGGCGATGTTGGTCGAATACAGCGGGAACACGCGCTCGACACCCTCGCCGAACGAGATTTTGCGCACTGTGAAGCTTGCCGAAATGGTCGCCCCGCCTTTGCGCGCAATAACAACGCCTTCGTAATTCTGCACGCGCGAACGGGTGCCTTCGGTGACTTTGTAGCCAACGCGGATGGTATCCCCAGCCTTGAAATCTGGGATGGTCTTGTTCAAAGCCGCAATTTGTTCGGCTTCCAGTTGGGCGATTAAGTTCATCGCATATCCTTTTTGCAGCGGGGTTATCCCCGACATAATGCCGCGCCAGAGCTTGGGTCTTTGATCGGATCGCGGGCAACGCCCACTCCGCCCCAGATAACGGCAGCTTCTTGATGACTGACCCGTTTGCCGCAACCCCACCAAAGCAACAGGGCCAAACAATACAGAATCAGGCCTGATAGGCAAAAGCCCCAGACGGGGTGCGTATAGGGGGATGGGGGGCGGGGGTCAAGGGGGGCTTCGTTTGACAACTAACGCGTGTAAGGGTTAGAGTAAAACTTGTAACCCTTAAAGAAACGGTAATCATCATGCCAAGTTATACACTCACCAATCACGATGTAAGCCTAGTTTTGGCTATGAAAAACCGCGGCGATGACAGTGACGACATTGCAGCTTGGTTCGCGGTAAATCAAGGGCGAGTGGCATCCACGGAATTGGCAGAAAAATACCCGCAAGTTACTGCTGCCGCTCAAAGTGATCTGGCCAAGATACCGAAAGGCCCTCCAGGAAAGAAAGGGAAGATCCTGCGTGCGTATGTGGAAAAGGCAGTTGCTGCACTTGACTCAGGTGATCCCGCAACCGCACTGAAGGAACTACAGGCTGGGTTGGATAGATATAGCAAGCACGAAAACTAGTTGTAGTCCTGCGATAATTCCAAGATTTTTCGCGATGGTGGTATCCACTGTAATTGGGTCTTTGCGGCGTTGAAATTCTTTATCCAAACAAACCAAGCATATCCTGTTGCAGTTGATGCTTTTTGATCCACGCGCCCTTTCACTAGGGGCACCCTCTCCACGAATTGCGCGAAAATCGTGGGCGGGGTGTTGCGAAAGATTGCCTCGTATCGTCCTGAACTTTCCAAGAAAACTGTTCGAGCGAAAATGGCAACACCAAAGCGCGCTATCGGAAGGGAGCGCAATACGAACTCGCTCGCCAACCTAAATGGCGGATTAGTGATGACCCAGTCGAATGAGTTATCGTCGTAGGGATATTCCAAAAAATCGCGCTTTGCTGTTTGGCCATAATCGTAAGCATCATAAGCTTCGACTAACCTAAATGTCTCAGAAAGTGGACGGCTCATGTAGCCCCGACCACAAGCAGGTTCTAGACAAGACATCTCCGCGAGTGATTGATGCCCTATCACATGACGCAATAATGCTCTTGTCGCCCATGGTGGGGTAGGGAAATCATCTGGACTATCGCTAGGTTCCGTCCGTTGCGACATGACTGCGTGTGAGGTGTTTTGTGCCATGACGTTCTGTAGACGAGATAGATTAGCTTTGGAATCCCTGATATAATTGTAAAAGTGCTTTACAAAGAACGAGTGAAACTGATGCAATCAACCCAACACGCCCCATCCGACGACGACTTCGACGACGACATCCCCGACCTAACCACCCCCTACTGGGCGGCGAAGATGGCAGCTGCTACCATCCAGCGCGGTCGCCCGCGCGCGGCCACTCCGAAAGTTTCCACCACCATTCGGCTGGATGCTGATGTACTTGCGGCGTTCAAAGCTCAGGGATCAGGCTGGCAAAGCCGCATCAACGCCGCCCTGCGCAAGGCGGCGGATTTGCCCTAACCCTTTCTTCTCATCCAAGCCGCCCACAAATCGGGCCGCCGCACCTTGGTCACTTCCTCGGCCTGAGCCTTCCGCCACTTCGCCACCTCGGCATGGTTGCCCGATGTCAGCACGGAGGGAATCTCTCGCCCCTGCCACACCGCTGGGCGAGTATACTGCGGATGCTCCAGCAGCCCGTCGGAAAAGCTTTCTTCTACAGCAGATTCCGCATTGCCCAACACATTGGGCAGCAGGCGCACCACAGAATCAATCAGCGCTTGGGCTGCAATCTCGCCCCCCGTCATTACGAAATCGCCAAGGGATATTTCCTCGATATCGAAATGATCCAGCACCCGCTGATCCACCCCCTCAAACCGCCCGCACAGCAGCGTGACCCCGTCACACGCAGCCAAACGCCGCGCCGTGGCTTGGTTCATCGGCCGCCCGCGCGGCGATAGGTAAATCACAGGCCAGCGGTTCACATCGCGCGGTGTATCCGCCGCCGCCGCGTTCAGCGCCAATTCCAGCACATCGGCCCGCAGCACCATGCCCGCGCCGCCGCCCGCGGGCGTGTCATCGACATCGCGGTGGCGGCCCTGCCCATGCTCTCGCAAATCCAAACACTCCAGCGCCCATAGGCCCATATCCAGCGCTTTGCCCACCAGTGACAGCCCCAGCACCCCCGGAAACGCATCTGGAAACAGCGTGATAATCTTGGCCCGCCACGCGCCTTTTTGCACAAGCGGGTCTTCCATCAGATCGCGCGGTTTCAGGCTGGGGCGGACGGATATGCGCCCGTGACTGCGTGTTGGCGCGCCAGAAGTATCGGCGGTATCCGCGCTCATGCCTCGACCCCAATATCGCTATCGCGTTCCTCGGGCAAGTCAACCACCACACGCCTTGCCGCCAAATCCACAGTCGGCACCGCCGCACGGGTGAACGGGATCAGCAAGCCCGATACACCCACCTCCAGAATATCCCCCGCGCCGTGGTTATGCACCGCCTTCACCGCGCCCAGCGCCGCGCCGCCCGTATCCACCACGTCAAGGCCGATCAGATCGGCATAGTAAAACTCATCATCAGGCAAGGCAGGCAAGACCGCGCGCGGCGCAAACAGCGATACACCGCGAAGCGCGTCCGCCTGTTCTTTGGTGGCAACCCCCGCAATCCGCGCGCCAAAACCGCCCGTCACAGGGCGGGTCAAGGTTATGAGAAATGTCTTAGACCCATCTTCGGAAAACAGCGGGCCGTAATCGCCGATCGCGCTGGGTTCCGCGCAAAAGCTTTTGATGCGCGCCTCGCCAGCGACGCCATAAGAGCCTGCAATCGCCCCCACGCAGATCAGATCAAGCTGTGGCATATCGCGCCTATATTTGTGAAAATGCGGCCCCCACAACTGGCAGGGGCCGCGATTTGGGTTATTCCGAAGCAGCTTCTTCTGCCGCGGCAGGTGCTGCGCTGCGGGCAGCTTTCTTGGCAGCCAGTTCGGTCATGCGCTTGCCAGGAACGGCAGCTTTAGGGTTGCTGCGAACTTTTTTCGGCATCACGCCAGCCGCTTCCAACATACGCGCAATACGGTCGGTGGGCTGCGCGCCCAAACCCAGCCAATGCTTCACGCGCTCCATATTCATTTTCACGCGCTCTTCGCTGTCTTTGGCGACCAGCGGGTTATAGGTGCCCAGCTTTTCCAAAAAGCGGCCATCGCGGGGGTTGCGGCTGTCCGTCGCCACGATCGAATAGAACGGGCGCTTTTTGCTGCCGCCACGGGCCAAACGGATTTTCATCGACATACTGTAGTCTCCTAAGTGTGGGCGCAACATGCGCCGATTGTTGGTTATTTCTGTAGTTTCTCGTGATGCCTGATGACTTCAGATATAATGAAGGTCAGGAATTTCTTGGCAAGCGCGGGGTCAAGATCGGCCTCACGGGCAAGCTGTTCCAGCCGCGCCATCTGATGCGCCTCGCGTGCAGGGTCAGACGGGGGCAGATCATGCGCCGCCTTCAGCCGCCCCACGGCCTGCGTTTGTTTAAACCGCTCGGCCAAAGTATAGACGAGCAGCGCGTCAAGGCGGTCGATGCTGGCGCGGTGGTCGCGCAAGATATCTGCGGCGCGGGTGGCATTGGTCTGATCGCTCATAAGCGCGCGCTCCTTTGTGACGGCTGCCCCGAATGGCGATACACATGCAGATCGGCTTTGCCCAAAGCGGCCATCTGCGTTTCGGCCTGCGTATCGCGCACCGCGCCTAAATCCAGCGCCAAACGGGCAGAACGGTCGTTGCCAGCGTCAACATAACTGACAAACCGCTGTGGCCCAAAAATCTGCACCGCATGGGGCAGAACTGCAAAAGCCGCTTCGCGCGCAAAACCTTTTCCCTCGGCTTCGGCCGTCAGAACCCAACCCATTTCTGGCTCGGGGTCGCCCATTTCCTGCCACAGATACATCCAGCCAAGGGGTGCATCATTGCCGCCCCGCGCCGAAATCGTCCACATCCCAGCCCCGCGCAGCGCCCATCCGGCAACGCCCTGACAAAAATCTGCAAAAGCCCCTTCGGCGGTAAATGGCCCGCCCATATATTTGGCACGGTCTGACAGAAATACCGCCTCATAAGCAGGGTAATCAGTGATAAGCGAGGCGCGCAAAAGCAGGCGCGCAGTTGTGAAGATAGGCACAGGTGCGCAGATCGCGTGGGCAATATCGCGCGCTGGCCCCGTTGGGGCACGCAGCCAGCCCTGCGCGGGCGCTGTATGATCGCCCGATCCCATCATTTCTTCTTCATCATCCCTGACAGGCCCGCAGGCAGGGTCAATCCGCGCGGCATACCGGGGAATCCCCCGCCCATATTCATGCCTTGGCCCATGCCCTTGGCGGCTGCGGCCATTTCTTCGGGGGTCAGTTTGGACATGTCTGGCATCCCGCCCCCGCCTGCACTTTTCGTGCCCATCATCTGCGCAATGGCCTGCTTCATCGCGCCGCCCTTGCCCATTTTCTTCATCATATCGGCCATCTGCATGTGCTGTTTCAGCAGCTTGTTCAGATCGGCCACTTCCAGCCCCGCGCCCGCCGCCACACGTTTCTTGCGTGATGCCGCCATCAGATCAGGGTTCGCGCGTTCCTTTTTCGTCATCGATTGGATCAGCGCGATCTGGCGCACCAGCAAACGGTCGTTGATCCCCGCAGCTTCGGCCTTTTTCGCCATGCCGCCCATGCCGGGCATCATACCCATCAGCCCCGCCAGCCCGCCCATCTTGACCATCTGTTCTAGCTGCGACTTCATGTCGTTCATGTTGAACAGACCCTTGGCAAAGCGCTTGGCCATCCGTTCGGCTACTTCGGCCTCGAACGTCTCACGCGCGCGTTCCACCAGCGCAACAATATCGCCCATGCCAAGGATACGGCCCGCCACACGCTCGGCCTCAAAAGTCTCCAGCGCGTCCATCTTTTCGCCAAGGCCGACGAAACGGATAGGCTTGCCCGTAATCGCCCGCATCGACAGCGCCGCCCCGCCGCGCCCATCGCCGTCCATCCGCGTCAGCACAACGCCCGAAATGCCAACCTTGCCGTCAAACTCGGCGGCAACATTCACCGCATCTTGCCCCGTCAGACCATCAACCACGAGCAGCGTCTCGCGCGGCTGCGCAATATCGCGCACGGCGGTGATTTCATCCATCAACACGTCGTCAATGTGCAAACGGCCTGCGGTATCAAGGAAAACCACATCATAGCCGCCCATCGCGGCTTGCGTTTTCGCCCGCTTGGCAATCTGAACCGCAGTCTCGCCTTTGACAATCGGCAGGCTGTCCACGCCGATCTGCCCTGCAAGGATAGCAAGCTGCTCCATCGCGGCAGGGCGGTTGGTGTCCAAACTGGCCAAAAGCACCCGCTTGCCCTGCTTTTCCTTAAACCGCTTGGCCAGCTTGGCGGTGGTCGTCGTCTTACCCGACCCTTGCAAACCCACCATCAAAATCGTGGCGGGCGGGTTATCAATCTTCAGCGGCTCGGCAGGGGTATCGCCCCCAAGCACCCGCACCAATTCGTCATGAACAATCTTTACAACCTGCTGACCGGGCGTGATCGAGCGTGTGACCGCCTGCCCCGTCGCCTTAACCCGCACCGCCTTGATGAAATCGCGCGCCACGTTCAGCGAAACGTCCGCCTCCAGCAGCGCCGTGCGCACCTCGCGCAGCGCCGCGTCAACATCCGCCTCCGAAAGCGCGCCCGCCTTGGTCAAACGATCAAACACACCGCCAAGGCGTTCGGATAGGTTTTCAAACATCAGCCCACTCCTTTGGTTTGCCCCTAGATAGGAGCGGCGGTTGGTTTGCACGAGCCCAAAGCACAAAAGCACCTGTGGGCGCAACGCGCTGACAGGTGGTGATCCATGGCAAAGGCCTTAGGACCAGAAGCGTTCGCCTCTGGGGATTTGAGCGATCGGATAGAGGGAAAGGGGCCGGGAGTCAAGGGTGGGGGGGAATCCGCTCGCGATCCAAGGCAGGCGCAGCAAACTAACGCGAAAAGCGATTTGTTAGGATGCAATCGCTAAACAGATGGTTTGATATCCTTTGCCAAAGCCACAAATCTTGCGGCGCGGCTATTCAAGAAGTCGGCCTCAACTTGATTGAGTCGTGTAAACGTAATCAGCGTTCCAGGTTGAATATTTAGAATTCCTACTCCAGCAGCACTTGGCATTGCTAAACGCAACACGGTCAACAAGCCTCTCTCCTTTTCCCGAGCCAGCGGTTCCTTGCCAAAGTGTAGAAAAATAATCCTCTTTTGGTTGTTTTCTTCAGTTCTCAAATACCACGCAGTATAAATATGCAGTCCTGAAATATTGACTTCAATCGGACTGCGCCCAACCCAAGTTAGCGCGTAATCCTCCTTTAATTCTAAGTAATTCTTGCTTAAAACCTTGTATCCAGCAGCTTTGTTTGCCGCAACATTTGAATGCAGCCCAAGGAAGTTATTAGAGGACATTTTGCCTTCTTCGTAAGCTTTCAAGGCCTCTCTAAACTGTTTATACCGATCTTTCGCAGGATCATAAGGCACACCAATCTCATCGAGTATGCCGATAACCTTTGCTTTGTCTTTTCTTTTGTCACCGTAAGCAAAGTCGATGAACTGGCTCACAGGAATCTTCATTACTTTCCTCTCAATGACAATTATCCACCTTTGGATTTATTCCGCCATTATGGCAGCAAAAAGGGGAAAGTCTATATAATTCTACCTAAGCGGTATTCTTCAGCCCGTAGGGTGCGTGATTTCACGCACCATTTTTTTGGTTGGTCAAAGCGATAAGGTCGGACACCCACCCCCCCTAATCCTCTTCCCCCTCTGCCATCCGCTCCAGCAGCATCCGCGAAAATATCGCCATCCTCGCGCGGTATTCCTCTTCAAACGCGGGCGGCGGTTTATACTCCTCCTGCGCCTTCACCACCTCGGCCAGCCTTGCCAGCATGAACGTGCGCAGCACGGCGTTCATGCGGGTCAGGTGGCCCTGCCCCATGGCGCGAAAGAACTTGATCACGTCTTCGTCGATGCGCAGGGTCACGGGGCGCTTCAGCGGCTGGATGCGTTCTTGCGCAATCTCGTGCCATGCGGCGGGGATGCGGGGGCTGTCTTTCAGCCGCCAGCCAAGATCGCCCTCCAGATCGCGCATCACTTGGGCCAGTTGGTGAAAGGCGGTTTCGGTTTGCTTTTTCGTGGTCATGGTGTCCCAGAGTTAAGTCTTATGGCAGATCGTGCCGCCGCCACCCTAACCCCGCGCGCATGAAGCCCCCGTTACCGCCCCGCGCGCCGTGTCCCTACGGATGCAATACGCAAAACATACGGATAACATACGCTAAACCGACGGCAAATCGGCTAGGCTTCGCACCGCCCCCACCCCGCCGATCAGCCCGCACAGCCGCGACTGATCGGTAAAGGCGAAACTTTGCGCCACAATCTGATCCACCCGCTCGGCAATCCCGCCCGCCCTGCGCCCTGTCAGGATGCGGCGGTTCTCTTCCAGCACTCTATCTTGTGCCTCTAGCGTGTCGTTGTCATGATGATGTGTGCGGATATAGGCGGCAAAGGTCGGGTCAGACACCACAGGCCAGCGCTGCCACACATCGCCGTGCATCATCTGAAACGGGTTTTTGCGGAAATTCGCGCCGCAGATAATCGCCAGTCCCAGCCCGATCAGCAGCTGCCGATGCGGCAAAACCGCGCCATCACTGCCGCCCGCCTGCGTGGGAAACAGCGTCAGCCCAGACGGAAAAGTTACATGAGTTCCAACACTTAGCCCATAACTGACAGCCCGCAGACGGGCGATATAATTGCTGGACAGCGCGTCATCGTCATCCAGTCGAAAATGCACGGCCGTCTTATAAAACCCCGCGCCAAGGCTGTCTTCGATATGCTGGCGAAAGGCAAAGGCCCCGTTGCGGCGTGTCGAAAAGTCTAAGATCACATTACTGTCCTGCGCCGTAATCGCCCGCAATCGGTCTTTGAACCGCTGGGGCATAATGTCAGACGACATGACCACCACCTTAAAGTCGCGGTCGGTCTGCGCGCGCAGGCTGGGTAAGGTTATGTTTTCAAACAGAAAAAATCGGCGCGCCATGCGGGTTTCGCCATAAAGCTGCACTTGGGCTGCGTCATGGTCTTCGGGTTTGAGCCGCGTGTCGGTTTGCCCGAAAAAGGAAAAACGAATGTGGCAATAGATGTCTCGCGTTTCAAACACTTGGCCGCGCTCCCAAAATTCGCGTTTGTCGTTTTAAATCAGACCGCGCCCCCGCGCGCAAGATTGGTGAACAAGCGGAAACAATGTCCATGTTAGACCGCCCACGCTAAACAGGCGGTAAATGCCCAGCCCCCTAAATTATGCCCCCTTGCGCCTGCGGGCGGATTTGGCTTTGCTGCGGGCATCAGTGTGCTTGTTAAGTGAAAGCGATGATATGGAAAACTGGGACGAAATTCGCACCGCGATGCATGTGGCCCAGCGCGGCACAGTGTCTGGCGCGGCCGAGGCGATGGCCGTTCATCATGCCACCGTGATCCGTCATATCGACGCGCTAGAGGCGCGGCTTGGCGTCAAACTGTTTCAGCGCCATGCGCGCGGCTATACCCCCACCGAGGCAGGGCGCGATTTGCTATCGGTAGCGCAAACCACGCAAGAACAGTTCTCGGGGTTGGCCAGCCGGATCAAGGGCCAGACAGGGTCTATTTCAGGCGAATTGGTGGTGACATCAATTGTTGAACTTTCGCAGTTCATCACCCCGGCATTGGCCGAGTTTCAGTCTATCCATCCCGACGTAACAGTGCGATTTCTGACGGGTGGCCGTCTGTTTAGGCTGGAATATGGCGAGGCGCATGTGGCGGTTCGTGCCATGCGGCAAGGCGCGCGCGCCGATCAGCCCGATAACGTGGTTCAGCCCTTTGCCCGTACCACGACAGGTCTGGTGGCGGCGCAATCCTACATCGACCGACACGGCATGCCGAACACCGAGGCTGACCTTCTGCAGCATCACTTCGTTGGGCTGGAATCCTCGACCGCGCCGTTCAACGATTGGCTGGCCGAGGTTGCCCCCTTGACCCGCATCACCTTTCTTGTGGATGACACTGCCGCAATGCGGGATGCCATTGTTGCGGGCGCAGGGATTGGGTTTTTACCAAGCTACCAAATCCATCAGTATCCCAATTTGGTAAAAATTCTAACCCCAAGGCAAACCTGGGAAACGGATTTTCTGCTGATTACCCATGTTGACTTGCACCGCACCGCCAAGGTGCAGGCTTTGCTGACGTTTTTGAAAGCAAAGGCAAAAATATGGGATATGTCCTAACTGCCATGCTGGCCCGCCTGCCACGCCACATGCAGGGGCATTTGGGGATGCTGGCATTTTCAGCGCTGGTTGCGGGGTCGTTTTCACTTGGGGCGATGGCGGCGCCATTTATCTCACCCTTGGCGCTGACTGTGGTGCGCTTTGCCCTTGCGGGGGTGCTGGTGGGGGCGGTGGCACATTCCACGGTCGGCTTGCGGCGCAGCGCTTGGCGCGCGCCGTGGCGATACGGGGTTCTGGGCGCGCTGATGTCGATATACTTTGTGCTGATGTATTGGGGCCTGCAAACCGCGCAAGCCGTGCCCACGGCAGCGGTATTCACCCTAACGCCCGTTATGTCCGCCGCGTTTGGCTGGCTGTTCCTGCGCCAAATTACCACGCCGCGCATGGCCCTTGCGCTGGCTATCGGGGCGGCGGGGGCGCTGTGGGTGATTTTTCGCGGCGATATCAATGCGTTGATGCGGCTGGAGGTGGGCTTTGGCGAGGGGGTCTTTTTCATCGGCTGCATCGCCCACGCCGCCTATACTCCTCTGCTGCGAAAGCTGAATAGGGGCGAGCCTGCGCTGGTGTCTACCTTTGGTATGATGACGGCGGGGTTGGTGATTTTAGCCCTGCTCGGCGGGGCCGATGTGCTGGCGACAGACTGGGCTGCCCTGCCCGCAATTGTGTGGATTTGCTTGATCTACATCTCAGTCGCAGCCAGCGCGATTACCTTTGTCCTGATGCAGTTTTCTTCCATGCGCCTGCCGTCCGCCAAGGTCATGGCCTATACCTACCTTGTGCCGACTTGGGTGATTTTGTGGGAACTGGCGCTGGGGCATGAGGTGCCGCCGTGGAATGTATTGGGCGGCGTGGGGCTGACAGTGTTGGCGCTGGGGTTGCTGTTAAAGGACGAATAGGGCCGCAAACAACGCCCAAATTAGCCAGCAATCCGCCTAATGCATAGATTTACACAAGTATAAGCAGCCGATACTTTAAGGCTGTTCGTTTTAATCTGAATCTATTTAAGCATCTAATTTAAAAAGAAAATATAGGAATTCACATGCGCTTTCTTCGCCATGCACTGATTGCTATAGCCAGCCTTTTGCCAACCCAAATCGCGCTGGCCCCTTATGCACTGGCCCATGATGCGGCCCCCTCATCGGTGCAGACCACAGCCGCAGCCACTGGCACCGTCACAGAGCAAGTAGGGGCCTATATCTTGCGCATCAACGATGTGGTGCAAAAAGACGACGAACCAACTGGTAAAATTATGATTTAATATAAGTTTGTTAGCTACATTCACTTTGTAGGAAGCGGCCCAGCAACACGGGCCCAGCAACACGGGCCCAGCAACACGGGCCCAGCAACACGGGCCCAGCAACACGGGCCCAGCAACACGGGCCCAGCAACACGGGCCCAGCAACACGGGCCCAGCAACACGGGCCCA